>DASVJU010000405.1:0-5384 GCA_036385755.1 Thermoanaerobaculia bacterium | reverse complement strand
GAGGACTTTCCGGACCCCGACACTCCCGTCAGCACGACGAGCGCGTTACGGGGGATCGTGAGGGACAGGTTCTTGAGATTGTGCTCGCGGGCTCCGCGAATGACGATCGCGTCCATGGGGGCGCGGATTATGAACCCCCGGGCGTCAGCGCCCCGCAAGCCTCCTCCCGAACGCTCCGAAGGCCCCTTTCAGCCCTCGCCCCCACAAGCGCACGGGATTGCGCCGCAGGAACTCGAAGATCGCGGGCGGATACGCTCTCCACGGTACAGGATGAGCGTCGGTCGCCTGACTCCGGCCGTCCGTCAGGTGGTCCCACTTCGCGACGCACCACCAGAGCGACACGTAGCCCGTACGCCGCTTCACGAGCTCCATGATCTCGTTCAGCGCGCGGCCCCAGCCCGCAACGGTCTTCGCGTCGGCATGCATCCGGCAGCCGGCCAGCGTGCGATCCAGGAAGCGCATCCGTGACGCGGGATAACGCGCCGCGATGCGCAGCCAGTAGTCGTAGTCCATCGTGTGGTGCAGCGAGGCGTCGAAGGGTCCGATTTCCTCCCACACCTGTCGCCGGAAGAAGGCCGCAGGCTGCGCGATGAAGCAGGCATCGGCGAGGCGCTCGACGGCGTCGGGGCTCACCAGATACGGTGAAACCTCGGCGCCGCCTTCGTTCAGATAGTTCGCGCGGCCCCACACGAAGACGAGGTCCGGGTCGGACGCGAAGGCCTCGCCGACGGCCGCGAGCGCGCCGGGGGTGAGGACGTCGTCGCTGTTGAGGTAGGCGAGCACCTCCCCGGTTGCGCATGAGAGTCCTTTGTTGATCGCGTCGGCCTGGCCGGCATCCTTCCCGGACACGAAAGGCACGCGCCCCCCGTACGCGCGCAGCACCGCCAGCGTCCCGTCCGTCGATCCCCCGTCCTGCACGCGGTAGTCGAGATCGGAATAGCCCTGCGAGAGGACGCTCTCGATCGTCGCGCGAATGAATTTCCCCTGATTCAAAGATGGGGTCACCAGCGAGATCTTCGGGAGAGCACTGCTCATCGGAACGCGCCGTTTTGGGATTTCTTAGAAGGGGAAGAGGGGAAGAGAAATCGAATGCGAAAGAAATTCACGCAAAGAAATCCCACCCTGAGCAGCAGAGAAAGCGGCCAGAAGATCCGCGGGCCGTGGCGCCTCCAGATTTCCGCGTGCGCCGAAAGCGAGAGGTTGTGCTTGTCGTCGGCCATCCAGCCTGCGTACGTCTTCCACGTCGGCGCGCCGGAGACTCGGGCGTCGTAATCGCCCACCTCGTGGAAGAGGCGCGCATCGGGCGCGACGAGGACGGGAATGCCCGCCCGCTTCGCGCGCAGCGAGAAGTCGAGATCGCCCCACGCCATCGGGAACCGTGCGGCGTCGGGCAGGCCGACACGGTCGAAGACCGCGCACGGCACGAACGTCCCCATCCCGAAGAGCCAGTCCGCCGGGAAGGGCTCCTTCTCCAGCGACGAGACCGGGGCGCCGTGGTGCAGGACGCGGATCCCCCAGCCCCACCATTCCACCGATCCTCCCGCCGACCAGACGCGGCCGGGCTCCTGTGCGTACATGACGGCGCTGCCGACGAGCGCTCCGGGGTTCCTCTCGACAACCTCGCCGAGCCTCGCGAAGTAGTCCTTCGCGCACGTCACGTCCTGGTTGAAGAAGAGGACCGCCTCCTCGCCGAGCGCGCGCGCCCGTTCGATCCCGAGGACGATCGCGCCGGTCCACCAGGCCGGCGTCGTCGTTCGAATCACGTCCAGACCGGGGAACTCGCCGGCCAGGGCGCTCCCGTCGGCCGAACCTTCGTCATCGATGAACACGATGCGCCCGGCGCCCGCCTCCCTCAGCGAGGCGATCGCCCGCCGCGACGCCCCGACCCGCTGGAAGGCGGGAACGAGAACGGCCGGCGGCCTCAGGCCGCGTCCCTCCGCCCGTCGAGCTCGGCCAGTTCGGCGCCCACCATAATCTTCACGAGCTCCTCGAATCCCGTCTTCGGGGCCCAGCCCAGCTCGCGGCGCGCCTTCGAGGCGTCGCCGCGCGTCTCGGTGATGTCCACCGGGCGCGCGTAGATCGAGTCGAGGACGACGTGTTTCCTGTAGTCGAGGCCGACGATCCGGAACGCGGCCTCGCAGAATTCGCCGACCGAGTGCGAGACGCCCGAGGCGAGGACGTAGTCGTCCGGCTTCGCGGCCGCGACGATGAGGCGCATGCCCTCCACGACGTCCGGGGAATAGCTCCAGTCGCGCTTCGGCGTCAACGTCCCGAGGTGCAGCTCGGTCTGGAGCCCGCGCGCGATGGACGCGGCCGCCCGGGCGATTTTTCGCGTGACGTAGTTCTCGCCGCGGCGCGGGCTCTCGTGGTTGAAGAGAATGCCGGCGCACGCGAAGAGCCCGTAGGCGCTCCGGTAGATGCGCACGAGGTTCAGCGCATAGACCTTCGCCGCCGCGTAGGGGTTGATCGGGTTCATGGGCGTCTTTTCGGTCTGGGGCGACTCCTCCGCCTCGCCGAAGATCTCGCTCGTGGCCGCGAGAAAAAAGCGGCAGTCCGGAACCACGTGGCGCATCGACTCGAGGAGCCGCAGCGTGCCGAGGCCGGTCGAGTCGGCCGTGTACTCCGGAAGGTCGAACGAGATCTTGACGTGGCTCTGTCCGGCGAGGTGGTAGACCACGTCCGGCTTGACGCTCCTGAGCACCGACACGAGGCTGCTCGTATCCGAAAGGTCGGCGTAGTGCAGCATCAGCCGGGACACGGCGCGCGCCTGGACGAGGGCCGGTACGGAATCCAGCCGCGTGCGCTGCAGGAGGCTCGACTGGCGGACGAGCCCATGCACCTCGTCGCCGCCCGCGAGGTGCGACTCGGCGAGATAGGAACCGTCCTGGCCGGTGATACCCGAGATCAGGATGCGCGCCATGAGCGACAGTTTGTGGGAAAGTAGGAGGATGTCAAAGGGGCGGAGCCTGCGGGTCTTCGTCGACCTCGCTCCCCTGTCGCCGGATGGCGGCAACGGCGGAGCGCGCGTATTCGTCCTGCACCTTCTGGAGGCACTTCTCGAACGACCCGACGCGCACGAGATTCATCTGCTCGTGAAGCCGCAGGCCGAGGCGGTCGTCGCGCCGCTCGTCGCGAAGGGCGCAGTTCTCCACCGTCTCGGCCCCGGTCTCGAAGTCGAGGAACCCCGGCGCCTCCTGCGCACGCGCCGCCGGCTTCACGGCTGCTTCCAGCCTCTCCTCGAGCTCGCCGCCCCGGACCGCTCGTCGCTGAAGAGGCTCGACGCCGACGTCCTCCTGAGCCCGCTCGGCACCGCGGAGTTTCACGAACCCGGGCTCACTCACATCGTCGTCGCGTACGACTTTCAGGATCTCGTCTATCCCGACTTCTTCGATCCCGACGAGCGCCGCCGCCGCATCGGCTTCCGGGGCGACCTCCGGCGGGCCGACCGCGTCGTGGCGATCTCCGAGGCCACGAAGGCGATGGCCATCGAGCGCGTGCACGTGAAGACCGAGCGGATCTCGGTTCTGCCGCCCATCGCGGGCCCTCTGCGCGCCGCGCTCGATCCTCGCGAGGTGCTGAATCGCCTCGACGCGCTCGACCTCTTCCGCGCGGACTTCGCCGTCTATCCCGCCAACTTCTGGCCGCACAAGAACCACGAGCGCCTTCTCGCGGCGGCGGCGCGCGTCGTGCGCGAGGACCCGGACTTCCGGATGGTCCTCTGCGGCGCGCTCGACGAGAACCGCGAGAAGCTGCGCGGCCGCATCGAGGCGCTGGATCTCGGGCCGAACGTGAGCCTCCAGCCCTATCTCGACGACGCGGACACCACCGCCCTCCTCGAAGGCGCCGAATTCCTCGTCTTCCCTTCTCTCTTCGAGGGTTTCGGACTTCCCGTCCTCGAGGCGATGGCTTTCGGGACGCCCGTCGCGTGCTCCGACCTTCCCGCGTTGCTCGAGCTCGCGCGCGAAGCGGCGCTCTTCTTCGACCCGGAGGACGTGGCGGGCATGGCCGCCACGATGTCGCGCCTTGGGAAGGAAGAAGAGACGCGCGCCGCTCTCGTCCGGAAGGGACTCGAACGGGCGGAGAGCTACGCGGCGCTCGACGTGGTCGGCGCTTACCACGAGTTGCTGGCCTCGACGGGGGAGTGAAGTCACTCAGGCGACGGACGGATCGACGAGGACCAGTTTCGGAAAGTAAGACCGGAAGAACCCGCGATCGCGCGACAACAGCCTGTCCGCCGAATCAAGGGCATGCGCCCCGATGAGGAAGTCGGCGATCATGCGCTCCCTTCGGGAGCCCTTGCGTGCTCGATAGGTGCGCCAGGCGCGCCCGGCGCGCTCCGCGGCGGCCATCGTGACCGGCTCGAACTCCAGACCGAGGCGGGACAGGATGGGACCGCAGGGCTGGTCGTCCCCGAAGGTCGCGCTCACTTCCGCCCATACGATGTCGCAGGCGAGGAGAGGTCCCTGGGCATATGCGCTCTTCAGGGCCAGACGCGAGGCCTCGCCGAATTTCTCGTCTCCAGAAAGTACGTCCAAGAGGACCGACGAATCGACCGCCGTTCTCACCGGCGCCCCGGCCGCGGCCCCCTCATCTCATCGAGGGTCGCGTCGACGCTCTTCGGCAGTCGAAGAATACCGTAAACCTCGTCCACCGGATGCCGGCCCCTGGACCCCTTGCGCAGCAACACGCCCTCCCGCCGAAGCTCGAACGTCACGGGGGTGCCCGCGGAAAGGCCGAGCCGCTTCCGCACCGCGGCGGGCACGGTGATCTGGCCTTTTGCGGAAATGGTGCTCTTCATCTGGTAAAGCGTCTTCTTCTTTACCAGGAAAGTCAAGCGCCTGCGCTGCCGCTTTATTCCCGGACCTCTCCTCGGTTTACGTAGAACGAGGCGGAGAGTGACGCGGCGAAAGCCTCGATCTGGTCGGCGGTCGGATCTACGACGATGTCGACGTCGTTCGTGGCCCGGGAGGCTCGCCGTAATAGGACGACGCCGCCGAACCGGTCAGCATCCACGGCACACCCGCGCCGCGGAGCTCCTCGGCGAGCACCCGGAGAAACTCCGCAGGACCTTTCACGGCCCTTCGCCGATTCCGGGGAACACCTTCCGGTAGAGCGCCTCACCGTAGAGCTGCCGGAAGAGTGCGCGGTCGAGTTGGGGGTCGTCATAGCCCGGATGTCGAGCCTGGATACCTTCGCGCGCGATGGATCGCACGAACTCCGAGGCCTCGAAGGCCGCCCGAAGACGGCCTTCCGGCCCCAATCGCGCGTGGGCCGCGCGGGTGATCTCCCACGCGCGCCCGGAAGTGTCGGCCGGGCGGAATTCTCCCATGCGTCCCCAGCTTACGCCGGGTTTCGTGTGCTCGGTCACATGAAGTGAGGACTGC
>DASVJU010000404.1:0-23905 GCA_036385755.1 Thermoanaerobaculia bacterium | reverse complement strand
GACACGACGAAGACCTCGGTCGGAACGAACGCCACTCTCGAGTCGATCCAGCGCCTGCCGCTCGGGCGGAACTTCGCCTCGATCGCGAACACCGTGGCGGGAACGGGAACGGACGTCTCCGGCAACGTCACGGTGTACGGCGCGACGGGCCTCGAGAACTCCTACATCATCGACGGCGTGAACACGACAGGCATCAAGATCGGCACCCAGGCCAAGACGCTGAACAACGAGTTCGTGCAGGAAGTCGAGGTGAGGACGGGGGGGTACGAGGCCGAATACGGCCGCGTCCTCGGCGGGACGATCAACGTGATCACGAAATCGGGGGGCAACGATTTCAAGGGGGATGCCTTCGGCTACTACGACAACGCCTCCCTGGCCGCCAACGACAGCAAGACCGCGGACCGCCACACGGTGTCCCAGGGCGCGTACTCCGTGCCGAAGCGCATCGACGCCGGCGCGGACTTCGGCGGATTCTTCGTCAAGGACCGGCTCTGGTTCTTCGCCGCGTACGACAGGGTCGTCCAGGACCAGCCGTACGAGCGCGTCTTCGCGACGAATCGCGACGCGACGAAGACTCCGGTTTTCGGCGGCGGGACGGACAACGTCCGTAACGACCTCTACTCCGGCAAGCTCACGTTCCGCCTCGGAGAGTCGAACACGATCGCGGCTTCGGTCTTCGGCGACCCGGGCACCTTCGCGGGGCGCGCCTCGATCACTGCCGTCGGCCCGGAATCCTCGAACCGCATCGACCGCAGCGTGGGCGGCGCCGACTTCTCGGCGAAATACGACGGGATTTTCGGCACGAACTTCCTCGTGCAGGCGCAGTTCGGGTTTCACCAGGACAAGGCCGGCGAGACCTCGCCGTTCTCGAACACGCTCTATCGGGAGCAGAGCCAGGCCGGGTTCACGACGGAAGCGCTCCCCGGCTCGGGACCCGTCATCCTCCGGGACGAGCTTTACCGCCGCAACGTCTACAAGGCCTCGGGCACCTACTTCCTCGGGAGCAACGAGATCAAGGGCGGCGTCGACTGGGAGCACCTGAACTCCGACTTCAGCGAGACCTACGGCGGCAACGACCGCCTGACGCTCCGGCTGAACGCGGCCGGGACCCTCGTCCGGAACGTGCAGCACCGCTACTTCGCGGTCACTCCCATCGCACAGAACTGTATCGCGCTCATCGACCCCACGAAGCCCTGGGCCATCGACAACTGCAACGGATACAAGGTCGCGCACTCGGTCGACAACACCCCCACGACGGACAACGTCGCTCTCTTTGCCCAGGACTCCGTCAAGATTCTCAAGAACCTCACCGTCAACGCGGGCCTCCGCTACGAGCAACAGTCGCTGAAAGACTACACGGGGACCGCTCTCGTCAAGATCCAGAACGAATGGGCGCCGCGCATCGGCGTCGTCTGGGACCTCCTGAACAACGGGAAGTCGAAGGTCTACGGCAGTTACGGGCGGTTCTACGAGACCGTTCCGCAGGACATCCAGACCCGGGCCCTGGGCAACGAATACATCATGTTCGTCCGCAACGGCAGCCAGAACTCGGTCGACCCGATCAACACGGTTTTCCCGTTCGCCTACGTGCAGGGGGGCGAGATCGTCCAGGACAACCTCAAGGGCATGTATCAGGACGAGCTCATCGCCGGCTTCGAGTACGAGGTCGCCAAGAACTGGGCGATCGGCGTGAAGGGCATCTACAAGGCGCTCGGCGGGGTCGTGGAAGACCGTTGCGACGTCGCGATCAACCCCGACATCGCGCAGTACTTCACTCCCGGGAGCTCCGCGACGTGCGCGCTCATCAACCCGGGCCAGGGAAACGCGCTCGGCACGATCAAGGACCCCACCGACAAGACCTGCTACCCGAACGGAGACGCCGACGCCAACGGCAATCTCGTGGCCGGGCTGCCGTGCGCGTCCACGCAGGCGCGCCGCTACTTCCGGGGCGTCGAGCTCACGGTGAACCACCGCTTCTCGGACCGTTTTTACCTGCTTGCGTCCTACCTCTATTCGAAGCTCGAGGGGAACTACTCGGGGAACCTCTCCCAGACCCGGGAGAACGGTCAGACCGACCCGAACATCAACGCCGACTTCGACTACCCGGGCCTCGTGATCAACGCTTACGGGCTTCTCCGGAACGACCGGACGCACCAGGCCAAGCTCTCCGGCTACTACGCCTTCCCGTTCGGCCTGACGGCCGGCATGAACGCGTCCTTCACCTCGGGACGTCCCTACTCCATTCGCGGCTGCACGCCCGATCAGATCGCGTGCGGCGGCGGCTACAGCCAGGAAGGCTATCTGGTGCCGCGCGGCTCGGCGGGCACTCTGCCTTCGGTCTACGAGGCCGACCTGCACCTCGAGTACGGCATCCGGGTCGGACAAGTCTCGATCACGCCGATCGTGGACGTCTTCAACGTCCTGAATCGCCAGGGCGTCATCAGTCGCGAGGAGCTCTTCAACAACGACGGCACGATCCCCAGCAACAATCCGGCCCACCAGGTCGGTGCCGCGAGCAACCCGAACTGCACGGCGGCCGTGGCGGCGCAGGGTTTCACGAACGCATGCGCCACGAACCCGAACTTCGGAAAGGACATCGCCTGGCAGTCCCCCCGCGTCTTCCGGGTGGGCGCGCGCGTTTCCTTCTAGACCGAGCTTCGATCGATCCCTTCGGACCCCGGGCGACCGGGGCCCGTTTTCTTTGGGCCAGTAGAATCCTTCCGGTGATTCGTCCTTCTTCCCCTCCGCCGCGGAGACTCGCCGTTTCCATCGTGGTGACGCTTCTCGCCGCGGCGCTACCCGCATCCGGGATGAGTCCCCGGCCGTCGGCGGTCCCCGGGCCGCGCGTCGTCCTCGTGGGCTGGGATGGGGCGGACTGGAAGCTTCTCGACCCGCTCTTGAAGGAAGGGCGTCTGCCGAACCTCGCCGGAATCATCGCGCGCGGGCGGACCTGGGACCTCGACACGTATCAGCCGATGGCCTCGCCGCTCATCTGGACGACGATTGCGACGGGCCGCACGCCCGTGGACCACGGCGTGACGGACTTCCAGGAGCTGGACCCGAAGACGCGCGCGCGGCTGCCCGTCTCCGGCCGCTCGCGGAGGGTGCCCGCGATCTGGAACCTCGCGTCGGCGAAGGGCATGACCGTGGGTGTCGTGGGCTGGTGGGCGACGTGGCCGGCGGAGAAGGTGAACGGCTTTTTCGTCTCGGATCGCGCGGCGCCCGTCCTCTTCGATCCCGAAACGCTCTCGAAGTCGCCCGCGCTCACGTGGCCCGAGGGTCTCGCGGACGGGGTGCGGCTCATCGGGCGGCGGGAGGGCAGGCCGGCATTCGAGGACGTGGCGCAGGCCGTGCGCGTCTCGCGCCCGGAGTTCGACGCGGCCGTCGCGGAGAAGAAAGACCTTTCGAATCCGATCACCGGCTACCGGAAGATCCTCGGCGTCACGCGCGTCGTCGGGAAGGTCACCCTGGAGCTGTACGACCGCGGAGCTCCCGAGCTCCTGATGGTCTATTTCCAGGGCACCGACGAGATCGGCCACGTCCTCGGTCGCTTTTCGGCGCCGAAGCTGCCGTCGGTCTCCGAAGCGGACTTCAACGCCTACAAGGACGGCGTCGCGGCGCTTTACGCCGAGGCCGACCGCATCCTCGGAGAGCTTGCGCGCCGCGCGCAGAAGGACGGCGCGACGCTGATCCTCGCCTCGGACCACGGCTTCAAGCAGGGGTCCGACCGCCCGGCCTTCTCGTCCGGAACGAATTTCGACACCGCTTTCCTGTGGCACGAGCAGCCCGGCATCCTCGTCGCCGCGGGCCCCGCCGTCACGCACTCGCCCGCGCGCGGTCGGGCGAGCGTTTTCGATCTCACGCCGACGCTTTGCGGGATCCTCGGCCTGCCCGCGGACCCGGCCTTCGAGGGGAAGCCGATCGCGGGCTTCTCGCTTCGTCCGGCCGGGAGGCCGGTAGCCTGGGCGAACGCGGCGCCGGTCGAGCGTCTCGCCGTCGCGGCGAACGCCGAGGCCGACAGGAAGTCCGCCGACGAGTTCACGAAGCAGCTCATCTCACTCGGTTACCTCACGGGTGCCGAGGCCGCGGCCGTCGATGCGCGGCCCGCCGACCGCGCGGGGACGCAGACGGCGGGGTCGTTTCAGAACGTCGGGACGTTCCTGCGCGACCGCGGAAAGTCGGCGGAGGCGGCGGCGTGGTACCGCAAGGCCCTCGAGGTGAACCCGAAGTCCGCGACGGCCTGGGTGAACCTCTCGACGGTGCTTCACCAGGTCGGCCAGTTCGAAGAGTCCGACGATGCGCTCGTGAGCGCGCTCCAGAACGGCTACTCCTATCCCGAGGGGACCGTCTACCGCCGCGTGACGCTCTATACGGAGGGCCCGAAGAGCCGCGAGCGGGGCCGGCGGCTCGTCTCCTTCATGCGCAAGGTGGTCACGGCGTATCCGCGCGACGACCACTATCGCGCCTCGCTCGGAAAGGCGCTTTTCGAGGATCAGGACTGCGCGTCGGCGCAGCCGATTTTCGCGGACCTCGCGGGAAAGACGCCCGTGAGCGCGGAGAATCTGAATCTTCTCGCGCTGACGAGCTGGTGCCTCGGAGACGGGACCCGGGCGGAGGACGCCTTCAGGAGGTCGCTCGCCGTCAACCCGAACCAGCCGGTCGTGAAGGAGGGGCTCTCGCTCCTTCAGAAGGGGCAGCCGCTGCAATGAGCGTCCCGAGCGTTTCCCGGAAGATTTCCGTCGTCGTGCCCGTCTACAACGAGGAGGCGAATCTTCCGCTCCTCCTCCCGCGCCTCCTGCCCGTCCTCGCCGGGCTCGCGCGGCCGTACGAGGTCGTCTTCGCGGACGACGGGTCGCGCGACGGCTCGCTCGAGATTCTCAAGGCGGCCGCGCGGGACAACCCCGGCCTCGTGAAGGTCGTCGAGCTCGTGCGCAACGCCGGCCAGCACATGGCGATTCTCGCGGGCCTCACGGCCACGGACGGCGAATATTGCATCACGCTCGACGCCGATCTCCAGAATCCTCCGGAGGAGATACCGAAGCTCGTCGCGGCGATGGACGCCGGGTACGACGTGGTCGGGACGATCCGGCAGAACCGGCAGGACACGTTCTTCCGGCGCGTCGCGTCCCGGCTCGTGAATCGCACCACCGCGGCGATCACCGGCATGCACCTAAAGGATTACGGCTGCATGCTGCGCGGCTATCACCGCGACGTCGTGGACGCCATGTCGGCCTCGGACGAGGCGGCGACGTTCATCCCGGCGCTCGCCCAGCAGTACGCCCGCAAGCCGATCGAGATCCCGGTGGCGCACGCGGAACGCACGGCGGGGGAGTCGAAGTATTCTCTCTACCAGCTCGTGCGACTCAACTTCGACCTCATGACCGGCTTTTCCGTCGTGCCGCTGCAGCTCTTCACCCTCTTCGGGTTCCTGACGGCTCTTTCCGGCTTCGCCTTCGGCGTCTTCCTTCTCGTGCGCCGGCTCGTCGGAGGCGCCGAGGCGGAAGGCGTCTTCACGCTCTTTGCGCTGGCGTTCGTCGTCATGGGCGTCCTCATGGCGGGAATCGGCATCGTCGGCGAGTACGTCGGCCGCATCTACCAGCAGGTGCGCGGGCGGCCGCGCTTTCTCATCCGGAAAGTGTGGGGGGCCTGATGGGCGGAATTGTCGTCTGTGCATATTCCGACGTCGGCTACAAGTGCCTGAAGACGCTCTTCGATGCCGGCGAGAGCGTGCGCCTCGTCTACACGCACGACGACGTGCCGGGCGAGGAGCGCTGGTTCGATTCCGTGGCCGAGCTCGCGCGCGAGCACGGTGTCGAGCCGCGGCGGGTCGAGGACCTGGGCGACCCCGCCGACGAAGAGCGCATCCGCGCCGTCCAACCCGATTTCCTCTTCTCGTTCTACTTCCGCAAGATGATTCCGGGACGCATCCTGTCGCTCGCCCGCCGTGGAGCGCTGAACATGCACGGGTCGCTCCTGCCCCTCTTCCGGGGCCGTTCGCCCGTGAACTGGGCGATCCTGAAGGGCGCGACGGAGACGGGCGCGTCGCTGCACTACATGACCGAGAAGCCCGACGCCGGCGACCTCGTGGACCAGGAACGCGTCCCGATCGGTCCCGAGGACGATGCGCTCGCCGTCTCGCGGCGCGTGTCGGACGCGGCGGCCGTCGTGCTCGCACGGGCTCTTCCGCGGCTCAAGGCGGGCGACGCGCCGCGCACGCCGCTCGATCTCTCGAAGGGCTCGTACTTCGGCGGCCGCAAGCCCGAAGACGGCGAAATCGACTGGTCTCAGTCCGCGAAGGAGATCCACGACCTCGTGCGGGCCGTCTCGAAGCCGTGGCCGGGCGCCTTCACGGACGTTTTCGGAAAGAACGTCACGATCTGGAAGACCCGCCTCTCGCCCCACGGCGGACACGACGTCTTCCCGGGAAAGGTCGAGCTCACGGAGCACTCCGTGATCGTCTTCGCGGGCGACGACCACACGGTCGAGATCCTGGCGGCGCGTCTCGAGGGCGGAAACGACCTCGACGCGGGCCGCTTCCGCGACTGGCTCGTCCGCCCGTCTGGCATCTTTCCGCTCGCGTAGACTCGATCGGATCGAGTCCACGGGAAAGGGAGACGCATGCGAGTCCTGATCCTCGGCGTCAACGGCTTCATCGGAAACGCCCTCACGAGGCGGATCCTCACGACCACCGGCTGGGAGGTCTTCGGCCTCGACGTTGGCAGCGACCGTATCGAGGAGTTCCTGTCCGACAAGCGCTTTCGCTTCCTCGAGGGCGACATCTCGATCAATCGCGAGTGGATCGAGTACCACGTGAAGAAGGCCGACGTCGTGCTGCCGCTCGTCGCGATCGCGACTCCCGCGACGTACGTGAAGAACCCTCTCTCCGTATTCGAGCTGGACTTCGAGGAGAACCTCCGCATCGTCAAGATGGCGGCCAAGTACGGCAAGCGCGTCGTGTTCCCGTCCACCTCCGAGGTCTACGGAATGTGTCCCGACAAGGAGTTCGACGAAGACCGCTCGCCGCTCGTCTACGGGCCCATCGCGAAGCCGCGCTGGATCTACTCGGCCTCCAAGCAGCTCCTCGACCGGGTCATCGCGGCGATGGGGACGGCCCAGGGCCTTCAGTACACACTCTTCCGGCCCTTCAACTGGTACGGGCCGCATCTCGACAACATCGACGCTCCGAAGGAAGGGTCGAGCCGCGTCCTGACGCAGTTCCTCCACAACATCCTCTACGGCGTCCCGATCAAGCTCGTGGACGGCGGCGCGCAACGACGGTGCTTCACCTACATCGAGGATGGGATCGACGGCCTCATGACGATCCTCGAGAACCCGAAGGGGAAGGCCGACAGCCAGATCTTCAACCTCGGAAACCCGTCCGCCGACCTCTCGATCGAGACGCTCGCGCACGCCCTCATCGACGCCGTCGCGACGTACCCGAAGTTCGCGGCCGCCGCGAGGAAGACGCGGATCGTGAAGGTCACGTCGAAGGACTACTACGGCGAGGGCTATCAGGACATCACGACGCGCGTCCCGTCCGTCGCGAAGGCGAAGAGGCTCCTCGGATGGACGCCGAAGACGGACTTTGAGGCGGGCCTCCGGAAGACGCTCGACTTCTACCTCAAGGGGCGGAAGCCCCCGGAAGTTTGAGCAGGCTCGCCCTCAAGGTCGACGTCGACACGTACCGCGGGACGCTCGAGGGCGTCCCGCGACTCGTCGATCTCTTCGAGAAGCATGGAATCCGGGCCACGTTCTTCTTCTCGCTCGGGCCCGACACGAGCGGCAAGGCGATCAAGCGCATCTTCCGGAAGGGCTTCGTGAAGAAGGTCCTCTCCGCGAATCCCGCGGCGTCGTACGGTCTTCGTACGATGCTCTATGGGACGCTCCTCCCCGCGCCCGACATCGGGGGCCGAAGCGAGACCATCGCGCGAATGCGCGAGGCGGCGGCCGCGGGGCACGCGGTCGGCATCCACGCGTGGGACCACATCGACTGGCACGACAACCTCCCGCGCATGCCGCGGGCGGAGATCGAAGACGTCACCGCGAAAGAGCACGCCCGTTTCCGGGAGATCTTCGGCAAGCCCGCGACATTCCAGGCTGCTCCGGGCTGGACGGCCACACCCCTCTCCGTCGAAGTGCAGGAAGCGCATGGCATCGTCGCGACGTCGGACACGCGGGGCGGCGGGCCCTTTTTCGCGCTGCGGGCGGATGGGACGCCGAGCAAGGTGCTCGAGATCCCGTCGACGCTGCCGACGCTGGACGAACTCCTCGCCCTCTCGTTGCCCGGAGACGGTTCTCAGGCTGAAAAGGCCTGCAAAGTTCTTCGAATGAGTGTGAGTCAGCCAGAGCCGACGGGTGGCGGCGAAGCCGTGCGGGACACCGGCCCGCTGCACGTCCACTCCATTCACACGGAGATCGAGGGCGCGACATCGTTCGACGCGGCGTTCGCCTCGCTGCTCGCCGCGTGGAAGCGCGACGGGGTTTCCTTTCTTACCTTCGAAGAGATTTGCAGACCGTTGCTCTCTACACCGGCGCTTGCAGGATCTGCGCGGGAGCAGAAAGAGATCCCGGTCAGAGCCCTCGGTTGGACGACCCTCCCGGGGCGGGCGACACCCGTAGCGACCGGAGTGCCCTCCGGGGCATCATCCGCCGCATGAAGAGCCTCCAGGAGACGTACGGCCCGAACACGGTCTGCTTCGGCTGCGGCCCCGCGAACGAGAAGGGCCTCGCCATCCGGAGCTTCGTCGAAGGCGACGAGGTCGTCGCCACGTGGAAGGCCGAGCCGCACCACCTCGCCTTCGAGGGCGTCGTGAACGGCGGGATTCTCGGCGCGCTCCTCGATTGCCACAGCAACTGGACGGCCGCCTGGCACCTCATGAAGAAGGCCGGGAACGAGGTGCTTCCCTCGACCGTGACGGCGGACTTCCACGTGACGCTCAAGCGCCCGACGCCGATCGCCGAGCCTCTCCACCTGAAGGCCCGCGTCGTCGAGTCGACGGGCGACCGTGCCGTCGTCGAGGCGACGATCGAGGCCGGCGGAAGGGTCACGGCGACGTGCCGCGGGACGTTCGTCGCGGTGCAGGAAGGACACCCCGCCTTCCACCGCTGGTAGGCGGCCTCAGGGCGCGAGGTCGACGACGACGCGCGAGAGACCCGCGGGGACGGGGATGCCGATGAGGTGGAGATCGGCGACGAGCGGCGTGACCGGGCGGCCGTCCACGTGCGCGATGACGCGGGGCGTGAAGCTGCGGTCGACGTGGAGGACGGCGGGGCGCGCCCCGGAGGTTTCGATGACGAGGCGGTCCGGCGATTCCTCCGTCACGCGGGCCACCGCGGAGGAATCGCGCTCACTCGACGCGAGGGTCTCGGCCGCCCGTCCGTACACGACGACGTCGGTGGCTGGCTCGAAGTCGTCGCGCTCGAACTTCGTCACCGTGTCGCTGATCGAAGAGGAGGCCACGACGCGGCCCGTACGCCTCACCCCGGGGAGGGGTGCCGTCAGGCGCCAGAGGGTCACGGGCACGCCGGCGGACGCTTCCACGAAGACGGGAAGGAGGCCCGGCGTGTCCGCCGGCACGTCCGAGGCGATGACCGAGCGCACCGCGCCGGCGCGCAGCCACTTCACGCGCCGGTCCCAGCTTCTCTGCCGGAGAACGTCGTAGGCGTAGCGCGTGAGGATCGTGTAGCTTCCATCCGGGTCGGGATCCCAGGCGTAGGCGAGGCCGTGCGGAGCGCCCGCGAGAGCCCAGCCCTGTCTCACCTGTGCGGAGACGATGTCGAGAAGGTCGTCGCTTTCGAGGCGTCCCGAGAGACCGCGGCGCACCGCGTCGAAGTCCTTTGCCGCGCGCTCGAAGACGCGCCCGCCGAGCGCCGCCGCGCGGGTCACGAGCGGCGACGGGGTGTCATAGAGGGCGGACGGGACGCGCGGAATCGTGCGTGGAGCTCCGGCGAGGAGTGAGAGCGCAGTCGCGCCGAACAGGAAGAGGGCCCCGCGGGCATCGCCGATTCCGCGCAGGAGAAGGAGCGCGAGGACGATCAGGCCCGCGGCGGCGAGAGCCGCCTGACCGGGGAGGCGCTGCACGATGGGGGCGAGGACGACACGAGGGTCCGACAGCCAGGAGGAGTCCCAGCCCAGGAGGAGGAGGTTCCAGACCCGGCCCGGAAGGAGCCGCCCGAGGGTTGCCAGCGCCGCGAGGAGGCCGCCGAGCGCGAAGAGAACGCCGGCGGCGCGGCGCCGGAAACGGGGGAGGGCGCCCTCCACGAGAAGCCGGTCGACGCCGAAGGCCGCCAGGACCGAGAGCGCGAGCGTGAACGGGAGGAGCGCTTTCACCGGGTAACGGAGGAAGTGGACGGCCGGCACGGCCTCGTAAAGGGCCCGCGCGCCCGGGAGCCACGGTGTGAACGACGCGAGAAGCGCCACGAGGGCGACGCCGATCCAGAAGCGCCCTTCGCTGCGGCGCGCCGAGCACACGAACACGAGGGCGAGAGCGAGAGGAACGACGCCGAAGGAGAGCGACGCGTGATACGGCGGGTTGCCCTGCGTCACGGCGAATCCCCAGAACGCCCCGGACAAAAGGTGGGTGGGATCGCCGAAGAGAAGCGGGAACGGCGTCTCGAGGAGGCGCGCCGGATGGAAGGCGACGGCGGCGAACTCGTTCCAGGAGAAGCCGCGCGAACGGCGCGCCGCGTAGGCGGAGGCGCGGCCGACTTCGAGGAGCCACGGGGAGACGACGAGCGCCGCCCCGAGGCCTCCGCCGAAAAGGGCCAGGAGTCCGCCGCGGCGCGGGCCGGCCGGGCCGCGGACCGCGAGCGCGAAGGCCAGAAGGAGTGCGAGGGCCGCGAGAGCCGGTTCGCCTCCGAGGGCGAGAAGGGAGCACGCGACGAGGGCGAGTCCTCCGGCGCGGAGGAGACCGGCGCGGGTCGCCGCCGCGCGGGCGAGCTGGACGGCGAGGAGCGTCCAGGGCATCCACGCGATCGTCGTCGTGGCGTTCAGGAACGCGGCCGAGGACAGGACGTATCCCGAGAGACCGAACGCAAACGCTCCGGTGAGCGCGGCGTCCCGGGATCTCACCTCGGTACGCAGGAAGAGAAAAGTCCCGAGGAGACCGAATCCGAGGTGAAGGAGCAGGTGGAGGCCGAGGAAGCGGGGATTCCGTGGGAAGGGATAGGCGAGGACGAGATTCGGGTTTCCCCGGTAAACCTGTCCGAAGGAGGCGAAGGGATCGAGGCGTGCGGCCCCGAGCCGCGCGGCGAGCGCGCGCGCCGGCCGCTGCGTCGTCGCGATGTCGCGGTAGCCCGGGGTCGTCCGGCCCGAGAGGAGATCCGCGTGAGTGAAGACCGCCGAAGCCACGAGGAGAGCCGCGGCGAGGGCCGCCGGGGTGAGAAGGTTCCGGGCGAAGGGCGCGCTCCGCTCGCTCACGGAAAGATCGGGTCGTCCCGCCATCCCCACTTCCGGGCTTTGAAGCGGGCCATCACCCCGAGGATCGAAAGGCCGTAGATGCAGGAGCGGCGGAAGTTGATCTGCGAGGCCTCGTCGAAGTAGCGCGTCACGATCGGGACCTCGCGGATCCGCATGTTGTTCCACATGCCCGCCGCGATGATTTCGGTGTCGAAGACAAAGTCGTCCGAAAAAGCCCCGAGGTTGACGCTCTCGAGGTAGTGACGCGAATACGCGCGCAAACCCGAGTGGTACTCGGTGAGATAGAGATAGAACGTGGCGTTCTCGACGGCGGTGAGAAAGAGGTTCGCTAGGTACTTCCACTTCGGCATGCCGCCCTCGAGCGGCCGTCCTCCGAGCATGCGGCTGCCGAACATCGCGTCTTCCTCGCCGCGCGCGATCGGGCCGATGAGGTCCGGCAGGACGGTCGCGTCGTACTGGTGGTCCGGGTGCACCATGACGCAGATGTCGGCGCCGCGCGCGAGCGCCGTCGTGTAACAGGTTTTCTGGTTCGCGCCGTAGCCGCGGTTCTTCGCGTGCGTCACGACGTGGACTCCCGGCAGAGAGCGCGCAACCTCGACGGTGCCGTCCTTCGAGGCGTCATCCACGAGGATGATGTCGTCGACCCAGTCCTTCGGGATCTCGTGCCACGTCTTGTTCAGCGTCTTTTCGGCGTTGTAGGCGGGCATCACGACCGCGACCCGCTTCCCCTCGATCGGCATGCCCTCGATTCTAGGGTGCGTCGGCGCCGAGCACGCGAAAGACGCGGAATCGCGGCTGGAAGGTTCCGTCGGCGCGGCGCGTCCCCGTCCGTGAGTCGAGGACCCTCTCGAGGAACGGAAGCGGTCGCGCGACATCGGACTCGTGAACCCTTCGCGCGAACATTGCGCGCGTGGGCGCGGGCGCGCGGCCCGCGGCAGCGGCGTAGGCGGGCAGCAGGGGGGAGAGCTCCGTCGTGACGAGATACCGGCACTTCGCGGCCCTCAGAATCGCGAGCGCCTCGGCGTCGTCCGTCGCCGTGAACAGGCGGCACTGCCGGCGCCATCCATAGACGAACGGATCCGCCGCGGCCGGCCGCTCCGCGAGCGCCGTCACGAAGTGCCCCATGGACCACGGCGGCATCACGCCGGGAATCGTCCCCGGAGCCTGCTGTGGCACGGCGGCCGGATCCACCGCCGGCGGGTCCAGGGCGCGAAGCCTCGCGAAGAGGTCGAGGACGTCGTAGCCGGGGCCGTCGGCGAACGCGCGAGCCCTCTGGAGATAGGACCAGCCCGGCACGATCACGAGGCCCGCGGCGAGAAGGAACGGAAGGGCCGTCTTGGGGAAACTCCGCGCGCGCGCGCCGACCCGCGCGCACGCCTCGGCGAGCGCGAGCGCCGTGAAGATCGCGAGGTAGTAGACGTTGCGCTGCTGGAAAAGAGACATCGCGAAGACGGCCGCCGCGAAGAGGGCGAGAAGAAGGCGGCCTCGGGCACGCGATCCCCGGGGCCGAAGGACGCCGGCCCTCGCCCAGAGAAGCGCCGCCAGGGGCACGAGGAGAAAGCCGGGCGAGAGCTCGCGGAGGGCGCGTTCGAGCGACCTGGCGCCCTGGATGAGCGGCTGGCACTCGGCGACGAGGCGCAGGAACTCCGGCGGATAGGAGAGGAATCCGCCGTTCGCGAAGTCGTTCGCGCTCTCGCCCGCGCCCTCCTTGAAAACGTAAGCGCCACCGTGGAAAACGGCGGTGAGGACGCGCTGCGCGTTCGGCAGGGCCACGGCCAGGGCGACGGCCGCGAAAAGTACCCAGAGAGCCCGTCTCCGCGCGACCTCGGCGCGCCACGCGGCCAGCCCCAGGAGCGGCGCCGCGGCACCGGCCAGAAGCAGCGGCTGGAACCAGCCGAAAGAGACGAAGGAAAAAGGGACGGGCTCGGCGGGAAGAGTCGCCGCGGCTCCAAGGGCGACGAGCGCGGTCGCGACGACGCATGTGACGGCCGCGGCCTCACCTAGCGCGAGCGCCGCCCACAGGAACGCGAGGCCGGCCACGAACACAGCCCCCTGCCACGTGAGGACGGCGAGGGCGATCGTCGCCCCGAGAACACCGGCACGCACAAAGCGAGCGCCTCCGCGCGCGGCCGCGGTCCATGCGCCGGCCGCGAGGACGAGGAGCAGGTTGAGCGCCTCGGCCACGTGGTGGTCGAAGTGTCCGAAGCCTCCCCACAGGACGGCGGCCGGAATCATCGTGTAAGCGGCGGTCGCGATCCGGGCGCGGCGCCTGCCCAGGGTCCTGCGGGCGAACGCGAAGAGAGGGAGGACGTGGAGCGCGCCCAGGACGGCGGGGAGGAGGGCCGCGACCCTCAGCACCTGTTCCGTCGTCGCCGCGCGCCCGTAGAGAGCCCGCGAAACGCCGCCCGCGACGAAGTCGAACGCCGGCGGCCAGATGAAGACGCCGCCATCCGGGTGGTTGAGATAGGCATCGCGGACCGGAACACGCGGAAAGTTGCGGGCGACCGAGACGCTGCGCCGGAGGTGGCCGTAGCAGTCCGGCGACAGGAGCCGCCAGCCCCGCGCCGTCGCGTCCGGGAAGGGGGCGAGGCGCAGCGCGAGGGCGAGGAGGAACACCAGGAGGACGAACCGCCCGTCCCGCGAGAGGCCCGAGGCGCGCGCGCTCACGGGCGCGAGCGTAACAGGGCCGGGAAGTCACTCCCCCTACAATCCTTCGGTGTTCGAGCCTCGCCGCGTGAGATTTCGTTTCGCCGTGGTCGCGCTCGCCGCGTGCGGCGTCGCCCTCGTCGTCGACCACACGCGCCTCGACAGCCCGACGATGGACGAGCCCTTCCATACGCTGGCGGCGGCGGAGTACGCGATCGCGGGGACGTACTACGCGAACCTCGAGCACCCGCCGCTCGTGAAGCTCCTCTCCGGTTTCGCGGTGCGCGCGGCGGGC
The DNA here is from genome assembly GCA_036385755.1 of Thermoanaerobaculia bacterium. Taxonomy (GTDB): domain Bacteria; phylum Acidobacteriota; class Thermoanaerobaculia; order UBA5066; family UBA5066; genus Fen-183. The sequence continues at coordinate 9,545 of DASVJU010000404.1, read as the reverse complement.
GCGCGCGCGCCGAAGATGGACGTTCCCTTTTCCATGGTCTCGGCCGAGCAACCTCGGCCCTTCAGTTTTCACTCGCCGCTCGCGCCGGAGAAGCTCTTCGCGGTCGCGCGCGCGCCGGTCGCCGCGCTCTTCTTCCTTCTCGTCGTCGTGGTTGCGTGGGCCGTGCGGGCATGGGCGGGTCGCCTCGCCGGAATTCTCGCCGCCGCGGTCCTGGCCTTCGAGCCGAATCTTCTGGCGCACGCCGGTGTGGTGCACACCGACCTTGCCGCGTCTCTTGGTTTCTTCGCCACGCTCGTGCTGGCCGTGCGCGCCCTCGAGCGGCGTTCCCTCCGCCTGTGGGGAGCCGCGGGAGCCGTGCTGGGCGCGAGCCTCGCCGCGAAGTTCTCGTGCGTCCTCCTCGTCCCGATGCTCGCGATCCTCGCGCTCGTCGGCCTTTTCAGGGAGCGCCGCGAAGCCGCGCGTGCGGGTCGCGCGCCCGATCTCCTCGCGCTTCGCGGGCTTCTCCTCGCGGGGGCGGCGTCTTTCGTCGTGCTGTTCGGAAGCTACGCGGTCGCGATGAGGCACATGAGCGGGCCCGAGGCCGCGAAGGCCGTGCGGATCTTCCTCGTCTCGCGGCAGGCCCCCGAGGAGACGATCGACCGGATTCTCGCGATCTCACGACTGTCGAAGGAGGCAGGGCACTACGCGGCGGGGCTCGCCGGGATCGCCGTCCAGAACCGGACGGGCGGCGGCGTGAATTTCCTCAACGGCAGGCTCTCCGTGGACGGGTTCTGGGAGTACTTCTTCGTCGCGTTCGCGGTGAAGAGCTCGCTCGGGTTTCTCTTCGTCCTCGTCGCCGCCTTGGTCGTGGGCGCCCTGCGGCGGGTGCGGCCCGACCTCGTGCTCCTGACGCTCGTTCTCCCGCCGGCCTATCTGTTCCTGACCGGCATGGCGACGTCCTACAACATCGGCATCCGGCACATGTTGCCGGTGTATCCGCTCCTTCTCGCAGCGGCCGTTCTCGTTCTCTTCCGGGCCCTTCCCGCGCGCGCCGCAGCGGCCGTGCTCCTCGCCGGGGCGGCGCTGCAGCTCGCCGAGACGCTCCGGGTCCATCCTCACGAGCTCTCGTTCTTCAACGAGGCGGCCGGAGGCCCGGCGAACGGCGCGGCCTGGCTCAATGATTCGAATCTCGACTGGGGGCAGGACCTCTCGCGTCTCGCGCGCCGGCTCCGGGAGCGTGGGGACGAGGAGCGCACGACGATCGCGTATTTCGGCGGCGGAGACGTGCCGTATTACACGCCGCGGGCGACCGTGTTCACGCCCGCCGAAACGCCGGTGGGGCCGGGCCTCTGGGCGGTCTCCTCGTTCCTGATGTGCTGCGGCCCGGAGGCGACGGCCTTTCACGGAGATCCCGCCGGCGCCGCGGGCCTCGGCCGTCTCCGCCAGGCGGTCCTCACGCGGGGAACACCGGTCGATCGCGTGGGATACTCCATCGTTCTTTACGACCTGAAAGAGCTGAAGCGATGAAGCTGTCGATCGTGATGCCGGCGTACAACGAGCGCCGGACGATTCGCGAGATCCTCGCGCAGGTCCTCGCGGTGGATCTCGGAGATCTGGAGCGCGAGATCGTGATCGTCGACGACGGCTCGACGGACGGCACCCGCGACATTCTTCGCGAGCTGGACGGCAAGAATGGCGTGCGCGTTCTCCTGCAGGCGCGCAACCTGGGGAAGGGTGCGGCGGTCTGGGCCGGCATGCGCGCCTCGACGGGCGACATCGTCGTGGTCCAGGACGCGGATCTCGAGTACGACCCCGAGGAATACCCGGTTCTCCTCCGGCCCATCCTCTCGGGCAAGGCCGAGGTCGTGTATGGCTCCCGTTTTCTGGGCAGTCCGCACGGGCACCGCGTCCTCTACTTCTGGCACACGGTGGGCAACCGCCTGCTGACGCTCATGTCGAACGTGTTCACGGACCTGAACCTGTCCGACATGGAGACCTGTTACAAGGTCATGACGCGCGGTGTCGTGGACCGGCTGGACCTCAGGTCCCAGCGGTTCGGCGTCGAGCCCGAGATCACGTGCAAAGTGGCGCGCATGCGCGCCCGGATCTACGAGGTTCCCATCTCGTACAACGGGCGGACTTACGAGGAAGGGAAGAAGATCGGGCTCAAGGACGCGTTTCAGGCGGTCTGGACCATCCTCAAGTACTTCCGCTGGGAGGCCCCCGAGAGCGACGTCGGGGCCATCACGCTGCGCCGGATGAGCGAGCTGTCGGTTTACAACCGCTGGCTTCACGACCGATTCGAGGCCTGGCTCGGCTCGCGCGTTCTCGAGGTCGGATCGGGAGTGGGAAACCAGACCCGCTTCTTCGCGGACCGAGAACGCGTCGTCGCATCGGACATCGAGCCGCACTACGTGCGCGAGCTCCTCAACCGATTCGAGAAGCAGGGCCAGGTGCGCGTCGCCTCGTTCCGGTTCCCGCTCACACCGGAAGATCTCGCCGACCTCGAGAAGGAGCGCATCGACACGATCGTCTGCCTGAACGTGCTCGAGCACATCGAGGATGACGCGGGCACGCTCGCCGACTTCCTGCGCGTTCTCCAGCCGGGAGGGCACCTCGCCCTGCTCGTGCCCGCCTTGCCCGCGCTCTACGGCACGCTCGACGAGAATCTCCGCCATTACCGCCGTTACGAAAAGGGGGCCCTCGCGACGCTCGTCGCGCGCACGGGCTTCGCGGTCGAATCGGTCCGGTACCTGAATCGGCCCGGAGTCCTGGGGTGGTGGCTCAATTCGCGCGTTCTGAAACGCCGCGTGCTCCCGAAAAGACAACTCGGCGCCTTCAAGTGGGTCATGCCCCTCCTCCGGGCGGAGGAAAAGTCGGAGCCGTCGTTCGGGATGTCGCTTCTGGTGCTCGCGCGGAAGCCCTGAGTGACGTGACGCGCGCACCGGACGAGCCCCCTCGCCCTCACGCGACCTCCTTCGCATGGGCGCTCGCGGCCGTTCTCGGAGCCGCCGCGATCCGCTTCGCTCCGTTCCTGACCGGCGGCACGCTGTATCGGCGAGACGCGGGTTTCTTCTACGTCCCGTGGAGGCTCGTCCTGGCGCGGCTCTTCGGGTCGGGCGAAATGCCCGTCTGGAACGAATGGATGTCGGCGGGACGGCCCTTCGCGGCCGACCCGAACGCCGCCGTCTTCTGGCCGCTCTCGCCGCTGCTCCTCGTGCTCTCGCCGACCGCCCTCGCCTTCGTGAGCATCTTCCTCGTCCTCGCCGTCTTTTTCCTTTCCCTGCGGCGCCTCGGACTCTCGCCTCGAGCGTGCGCCTCGGGGACACTCGTGCTGCTCTTTTCGGGCGTGTTCCAGTCGCTGCCGATCTACTTCGCGATGTGCGCGGCCGTCCTGCCACTTCCGTTCGCGCTCGCCGAGGTTCCGCGACTCGGATCTTCCGACGCGGTCTCCCGCAGTCGCGCGCGGGCATTCGCGGCGCTCGCCTTCGGGCTCTCGGCGCTCGGCGGCGAACCGGCCGTCACGCTGATGGGTGCGGCGGCCTTCTTCGCGGTCGCGGCCTTCGGCGCCGGGCAGGTGCGAGGGCGCGCGATGGCCGGCGCCCTTCTCGCCCTCGGCCTCGGCGCGGGCCTCGCGGCGGTCCAGATCTGTCCGACGGTCCTCGAGCTCTCCCGGTCCGCGCGGGGCATCGAGATGCGGCCCGAGCACGGGGCCCTCTTCCGGTCCGTCAGGCCGTCGCGCGTCCTCACGCTGCTCGAACCGCGGCTCACGGGCGACCCCCAGGGCGACGTGGCTTCCAATTGGAGCGCGGGCACGTTCGACGCGGGGAGCCCCTACTTCGAGGATCTCGCACTCGGGCTGATTCCCCTCCTCTTCGCGGCCTCCGCATGGCGCGACGAGCGCGGGCGAGCCGCGGTGCTTCTCGCTCTCGGCGGCGCGGTGCTCTCGTTCGGGCGGTTCTTGCCGGGCGCCTCTTTCGTGGCGGCGGCCGTTCCGATCCTGAGATATCCGGAGAAGTGGTGGCTCCTCGTGACGTTCGCGGTCGCGGCGGCGGCGGCGGTCGGCGTGGACGCCGTCTTCATGGGAGAGGCCGATTCGAGGGCGCGGGTGCGAAGGATCTTGCTGAAGACGGCGATGGTGATGGCTCTCCTCTGCGGCGCGCTGCTCGCTTTGGCGGTCGGCGCCGAAGAGTTTCTTAGAAAGGGTTTATGGGCTCTCGGCCTGGGTGCCGGCCTCACTTCTGCCGACGCCGTGGCTTCGGCTCTCCGCCCCCTCCTCCTTCTAGGAAGTCTTACTGTTGCTCTCGTTGTCGCGCTCGCGTGGCTCGTCGCGCGCAACCGGCTGCCCGCATCTTTCTTCGCAGGAATTCTCTCTCTTCTGTTTCTCGCCGACGCGGCGCGGCGCGTGGCGGGAACGTGTCCGGCCGGGCCGCCGGACCTCTATCGTCGCGAGGCACCCGAGGTCGCGCTCGTGCGTGCGCAGCTGGGCGACGGCCGCTTCTACGACGACGGTGCCGACGACGCCTCGACGGTCGCGCGCCGGACCCGCGAGGCCGGCGGACTCGACCCGTTGCTTCCCGCGGCGGGAGTGGCCTTCGGGATCCGGTACGCCGGAGAGAACGACGTGGACCGCATGACGGCGGCGCCGTCGGTGCGCTTCGCCCGCACGCTCGCCGGACTCCGATGGGGGGAGGAGAAAGTCGCGCGCCTGCGCACTCTCGGGGTGACGCTCGTGCGGACGGCGGCAGCACCGCCCGATCCGTCCGGCGTCGTCGAGATCGGGCGCTTCGGAGAGGACCGGATCCTGCGCCTCGAGGGAGCCCGAAAAGAGTTCTCCCTTCTTCCGAGAGGCGCCGGGACCGTCACGGTGGAGGAGCGCCGGGCCGGTCGGGCCCGCCTCCGGGTGCGGGTTGGTCTTCCGGCGGCGGTGCTGTCCATTGCGCGGACGTTCGACCCGAACTGGCATGCCCGGCTGGACGGAACGGATCTCGCGATCCGCTCTTCGGATGGATATCTGATGGCCGCGAACGTCCCGCGGGGAGACCACGAGATCGCGCTCGCTTACGAGAACCCCACCTTCCTTGCCGGGGGCGCGCTCTCGTTCGCGTCGCTCCTGGCCGTCGCCCTCGTCGCACGGCAGAGGGCGCGCCCGTGACGGCACGTCTCAGGAATTCGCTTCCGCTCCTCGGGGCGCTTCTCCTCGCGCTCCTGCCGTTTCGCGATTTTCTCGGCTCCGGCGTGCCGGTGGGCCGGGACCTCCTGTTCTATTTCTTTCCGCTGAAGGCGCATCTCGTCGAAGCGCTTGCGCGCGGAGAGTTGCCGTGGGTGGATCGATTCCGATGGGGTGGGTCGCCGCTTCTCGGTTCTCCGTCGGCCGCGCCCTTCGATCCCGCGAACGTGCTCTTCCTGATCCTGCCGCTCGGCGCGGCGATGAAGGCGTGGATCCTTCTCCACCTCGCCGTGGCCCTCGCGGGATTCGCCGCGTTCGCGCGGCGCCTCGGTCTTCCGCGCGCGCCGGCGGCCGTCGCCGGCCTCGTCTTCGCGCTGGGCGGAACGACGGTGTCGCTCGCCGCATTTCCGGCGGCTCTTTCAGCCCTTTCGATCCTTCCGTGGTTCGCCGCGTTCGCTTTCGATACCGTGAGGACGCCGGGGAGACGCGAAGCCGCGAAGCTCTCCGTAGCAGCAGCCCTCATCCTCGTCGCGACGCCGCCCGAATTCGTATTCTTCGCGGTATGCGTCGCCGTCGCCGTCTTCTTCTCGGCGCGGGACGAACGCGGGACGTGGCGGCACGCGTTGCGCCCAGTGGCTCTCCTTGCGGCGAGCGCGCTTCTCGCGGCCGGTCTCGGCGCGATCTCCGTCTTGCCGGGGGCTGCCACGTCTGTGCGCAGCATCCGGTCACCGGGGGGCGGCATGGGCGCAGGGGCTGCGGCGGTGAAGCCGTTTGCAATCCCGCGCCTCGCGGACCTCATCACGGACGGGTTCGTCGCGGATTGGACGGTCGTTGCGATGGCCCCGGGAGTTCCGGACTATCCCTACCTTCCCTCCGTGACGCCGGGGAGGGTCGCGTGGATCCTCGTCCTCCTCGGACTCGTTCGGAAAGGGCCGGGCCGGATCGCGGCGGCGCTGCTCGCGCTCACGGGCCTCGTCCTCGCGCTCGGCGACGCGACGCCGGTCTTCGGCTTCCTGGTGGGCGCGCTTCCGCCTCTCGGATGGATTCGTTACCCGGAGAAGTACATGATTCTCGCGGGGTTCGGCCTCGCCTGGCTCGCCGCGCTGGGACTGAAGCGCCTCGTGGACGCCGTCTCGCCGCGCGCCCTTCGAATCGCCCTCCCGCTCCTCGCTTTCGCGGTCTTCCTCGACCGCGAGGGAATCGCGCGGCGCCTCGCGCCGCTCGAGGACGCGTCCGTGATCGCGCGCGCTCCGGCGCTCCTGGCTCCGCTTTCCCCGGTCCGCGGCGGCGCGCCCCCGCCGCGCCTCTTCTTCCGGGACCTCTATGCGCCGGTCCCGGTCTATGACCTGCGCGACCTCGCGGCCTCGGGCCGCGTCGGGCGGGAATCTCTGCTGCCCGCATACGCGTCTCTGTTCGGTGTCGGCTACCAGTTCGAGGTCGATTACGACCTGTCGCTGTCCGCGGAGGCGTTCGAATGGACACGCCTCTTGTCCGGCGCCGTCCCCCAAACGCCGCCTCTCGCCATGCGTTTCCTGCGGGGCGTCGGCGTCTCGGCGATCGTCCGCAGCGAGCGGGGAGAGGACGGGCGCTATCGGCCGATTCTCGAGCAGATCACGGACCCGGTTCCGCCCTACCGGTTCGCGGGAAGGCTCGTGGCATCCCCCGACGCGCGCGCGGTCTTCAAGCGGCTCCTGGACGACGGCTTCCCCGTCGACACCGCGTACGTCGACGAGGCGGTCCCGGGGGTTTCTCCCGTGCCCGCGGCGGGCCGGATCCTCGCAGTCGACGACCGGCCTTCCGGACTCTTTCTCGACGTCGAGGTCGAGGGGCCGGGTCCGGGCTTTCTCATGCTGTACCGGCTGCGGGAGGCCGTGGAAGAGGCCACGCTCGACGGCCGCCCGGCCCGCGTTTCGCGGGTCGCATTCGGGTTCGCGGGCCTCGCTGTCCCTCCGGGACATCACGCGGTGCGTTTGCGCCCCGACACGCGGTGGGTGAAGATCGGGGCCATGATTTCCGCCGCCACCGCGCTGGCGCTTGCCGCGGCCCTCCTCGTTCCGCGGAGCCGGCCCGCGGCCAGGAACGTATGAAGCTGGGCTCGAACGGGAAGCGGCGCCTCGCCCTTTACGGGGGTGCCGCCGCCTTCGCCGTTCTCGCACTCTGGGGAGTTCCGGCGCTCGTGTCGCGGCTCGCGCCTTCTATCTCGATTCGCCGGATGGCTCGCGAGGCGGACGCGGCCATGGAGACCGAACCCGTGAAGCTCCTCGTGGAGTACGTGCGCATCGACACGGCGAATCCGCCCGGGATCACCCGTCCCGCGATCGACTTCCTCGCCCGGGTCCTCTCGTGCGAGGAGATCCCCGTGACGATCACCGGCGCCGACCCGGAGCGCCCGATCCTCGTGGCGCGAATCAAGGGCCGCAGCCGGGAAGGAGCGCTCGCCCTTCTCAATCACGCGGACGTCGTTTCCGCGGGTGACCTCGGCGCGTGGAAGCAGCCGCCGTTCGCGGCCGTGCGCGGATCCAGCCTCGAGAGCGATCACCTTTACGGCCGGGGGACGCTCGACATGAAGGGGCAGACGATCGCGAACCTTCTCGCCATGGCCGCGCTCACGCGTGCAGGCCTCGTTCCCCTGCGCGACATCGTCTTCGTCGTCGAGTCCGGAGAGGAGTCGTTTCGGGAAGACCTCGGCATGGGCTGGCTCTTCGACCACCGGCCGGACCTCCTCGCGGGCGTCACGGACGTGTTCAACGAGGGGGGAGTCAACGAGGTCAAGACCCAGCGCGTCGAGCGCTTCGGCATCGAGACCATGCAGAAGGCGATCGTCTCGGCGGACATCCTGTCGCGCGAGGCGAAGCCGCTCGAGGAATTTCGCGAGTTTCTGAAGGCGCGGGACGAGGAGCAATCCGTTCGCGTGATCCCCGCCGTACGGGAATTCCTGCAGTTCATCGCGCCCTCGCGGTCGGATGTCTGGGGCCGCTACATGATGGAAGGAGCCGAAAAGCTTGGGCCTCGGGGGGAGCGCTGGCAGTTCGTTCCGGAGGTCTACCGCTCGCTCCTCAAGGACAGCATCTACGTAGGCAAGGTCGGACGGACTGCCGAAGGCTTTTCCCTGGCCGTCACGAGGACGTTGCTTCCGGGAAGCCCGGTTGCGTCCGCCCGCACCGAGCTCGAGGGTTGGGCCCGTGGCAAGGGCCTCGGTTTCCGCAGCACCCTCGAGACCCGCGACTCGGTGCCGAGCCCCACGGACGGAAACGCCTATCGCGCGATCGTCACTGTCTTCGGTCTGGACCCGGAGAGCGCGCCCGTCGGGCCCTACATCCTGAGCGGGCAGTACACGTCGGCGGCCGCCATTCGCGCCCGCGGCCTGCGCGCCTACGGCGTATCTCCGTTCGCCGTGACCATCTACGACGCGCAGACGATCCACCGCACGAACGAGCGCATTTCCCTTCCGTACTTCATGGATGGGATCGACCGGATGAGGCGGATCCTCCTCGAGTTCGCGACGGCCCCCTGAGCGAGGCGGCTGGTACACTCCGGGGTCAGGGTCTGGCACGCTCCTCGCGTCTTCGAGAGACCCCGTGCCTGCGCGGCCGGGCATTCCGTTCAGGAGTTTCGATGAAAGCTTCCTTTGTCCTTTGCACGAGCCTTCTTTTCGCGGGATTGGCCGCTCTTCCGGCGAACGCGCAGATTCAGGTTCAGACGAGAGAGACGGGTCCCCAGACCGGCGCGGCCGCCCCGTCGACCGGCGCCCCTGCGGCACAACCCACGCCGCCCCCCTGCCCCGCGATGGCAGGTCTCGAGATCGGGCAGACCCGCACCTTTTCGTTCGAACGCATGGCCCTGCACGAGCCGTCGAAAAAGACGGTCGTCCGCGACCTGAAGATCGTCCACACGCCCGAGGGGCGGCCGTGGACGGTCGACGTGACCTACGCCTCCGACGCGCTCGATGCCAAGGTCGTGGCGCTCCACTACCTCCTCGACCCGCCCTCGGGGCTCTACGAAGGCATCCTCGAGCGGTACGGCAAGGGAACGCCCGTCGCCTCCGATCCGGGAATGTCGTCCTGGGCCGTTCCGCAGTGCGGGATACGCCTGCGCTATCGCATGGGCATGTCCGAGAACAAGCAGCGCCGCGTCGAGGAGATGTGGGTCGAGCCTCTCGCGAGGCCGGCCCCCGCGAAGAAGAAGGGCTGAGTCCAGGGGCGCATGAAGCGCGCGCTCGCGGGGATCGCGGCGGCGGCTGTCGCCGCGGTGCTGCTCGCCGGTGCCACGCTCGGCGTTCTCGTGTTCCGGAACCTTCCGGATCTCTCGTTCCCGAAGATCCCCGGACTGGGTGCGAACGTCACCGTCGCGTTCGACGACCGCGGTGTCGCCACGGTCACGGCGTCAGACACCGGAG
>DASVJU010000403.1:0-8799 GCA_036385755.1 Thermoanaerobaculia bacterium | reverse complement strand
CCTGCGCGTCGGCCGGCTCCGCCAGAACGTCTACGAGGCGAACATGCTCTTCAACTTCGGCAAACGGCGCGCCGTCGGCTATTTCGGCCTCGGCGCCGGGGCCGCGACGCTCGACCCGACCGACGGGACCTTCCCTGAGGTCTCCCGCACGCGCTTCACGGCGAACGTCTCGGCCGGCGCGAAGTTCTTCTTCACGCCGCGCGTCGGGCTCCGGCTGGACGGCCGCTACCGCGCCCTCGACCAGCAATCGGACTCCGACCACCGCTCCTGCGACCGCGACGGCCACTGCTCGGACCGCTGGAACCGCTGGTCGTACAACGGCGAGCTCACGGGCGGCCTCGTTTTCGCGTTCTGAGCCTCACGGGGAGGGCGGGCGGACTCCGGGAGGCTCGACGTCGATCGTGCGCGACCCGTCGGGCTCGATGCGCAGTACGACCCGCCAGGCCCGCCGTTCCGTCAGCGGCGAACGTGGCCATTCCACCGCGAGAATCGTATTTTCCCGACCGTCGAGTCCGAGGTCAGCGATCGAGGCGCCCGCGAAGACGCGATAGAGGTCCCCGTGGACGAGGAGGGGCGGCTGTCCCGCCGGCCCGTACTCGTGCACGAGCGCGAAGCTCGGGGACGACACGTCCTGGGGGTCGAGGCCGATGCCGGCAGCGATCCCCTTCACGAACTCCGTCTTGCCGGCACCGAGCTCTCCGTCGACGAGCACGACGTCGCCGAGCACGAGCCGGCGCGCGAGGCTCGCGCCGAGGCGTCTCGTTTCCTCGACGGTCGCCGAGATGTGCGACGTCACCCGCCGGCGCTCTCCCGCGCCGCGAAGAACGCCTCCGGAAGCGCCTCGACGAGGTCGGACGCCGTGAGCGACTCCTCTCCCTTCGCCTCCCGCACGAAATCGCCCGCCGTGCCGTGAAGCCACGCCGCCGCGCAGGCAGCGTCGAAGGCGTCGAGGCCACGCGCGAGGCATGCCCCGACGACGCCGGTGAGGACGTCGCCCGTTCCACCCGACGCCATCGCCGGGTTCCCGGCAAGAACGGGCACGACGCGTCCCGACGGATCCGCCACGAGCGACCGGAATCCTTTCAGGATCACGACGGCCTTCGCCCTCGAGGCGATCTCGCGCACGGCTGCTTCGCGGTCCGCGTTCACGCGCGCCGCATCGCTGCCGAGAAGGCGCCCGGCTTCGCCGGGGTGCGGCGTGAGAACGGTGGGGGCTGCCCGTCTCGCGAAGAATGCGGCGTCGCCCGCGAGGTTGAGCGCGTCGGCGTCGAAAACCGAAGGGAGGCGCGAATCGGCGGCGCGCTCCACGAGGTCCCGGGCGACCGCCGATGCGCCGAGCCCCGGACCGACCGCGAGCGCGTCGAAGCGCGCGAAATCGGCGCCTTCTCCCACCGTCATCGTCTCGGGGCTGAGCGCATGCACCGTGGCGCGGACGGATTCCGGCGCGAAGACGGTGACCGTCCCGGCTCCGGACCGGTGGGCGGCTCGCGCCGCGAGGGCGGGGGCGCCCACCATCCCCTGAGAGCCGCCCACGACGAGGAGACGGCCGAAGCTCCCCTTGTGCGCGGTCGCTTCGCGGCGCGGAAAGAGAAGCGCCACGTCGCCCGCAGCGACCGCGTCACTCCCCGGGCGGCTCTCGTCCTCAACGAGCGGCAGGAAGCCGATCCCGGCGACGGCGATCCGCCCGCAGAGAGACGCGGCCGGCAGACGGACGTGACAGGGTTTCGGGTACCCGAACGTGACGGTGAGGTCGGCGCGGACCGCCGGGGTCCACGGCACGGGATCGTCGGCCGAAAGGCCCGAGGGCAGGTCGATCGAGACGACGAACGATCTCCCTTCGGCGACGAGGCGCACGGCGCGCGCGGGAAGCCCGTCCGGCGAGATGGGCCTCTTCAACCCGGTTCCGAAGAGAGCGTCCACGACGATCGTCGCCACGCGGAGGGGTTCGAGGTCGCCTTCCTTCGTCACTTCGCGGACGGCTCCGCCGGCCCGCTCGAGCCGCTGATGGGTCCGCCGGGCATCGGCGCTGAGATGCTCCGGGGCTCCGAAGAGAAGCGTCTCGACGTTGGACGCGACGCGCGCGGCCTGAAGCAGCCGCGCCGTCTCGAACCCGTCTCCTCCGTTGTTCCCCGGGCCGGCGAGCACGACGACGCGTGCGCCCCTCGCGGGCCGGCGCCCGACCACGCCCGCGATCTCCCGGACGACGGCGTTCGCCGCGCGCCTCATGAGGACGAGCCCGGATGTTCCCGCCGCGATCGTGCGCGCGTCGAGGGCGCGGGCGGCCTCCGAGCCGAGGACTCTCAGACGACGCTCCGCCCGAGGAGCATGGAGAGCGCCCTCCGCGTGGCGGGCGCGAGATCCGGGTCGGCCTCGAAGAGGGTTGCGACGTTCCCGAGATCCGTGATCTCGTCGATGTCGGGCACCGTCGAAAGCAGGCGCACGCGATAGCCCTTCGCCTCGGCGGATCTCCTGCTGTCGGCGAGCGCGTGCGGCGACGACCACCTCACGCCGGCCGGAAAGACGGCGGTGGGGTCGACGTTCCCCCGCATGCCCACGAGCGAGAATCCACCGTCCGGAGCCGGCGCGTACACGACGTCCGTGTTCTCGGCGAGGGCGCCAAAGGCCACGGAGACGTCCTCGCTCGTGAGCGTCGGCGCGTCGCTGCCCGCCACGAGCACGTCGCGACGCCCTTCCAGGCGCGCGCGCACGACGGCGCGGGCGAGCCTGTCCCCGAGCGTCCCTTCCCCCTGCGGAACCAGATCCCAGGGAGGGCGAAACGTCGCAAGAAGGGTGGGCCCCGGCTCGAACTCCGCGTAGGCGAGCACCGCATCCCAGCGGGCCGGCGACGTCAGACAGGCGGCGAGGTCCGACAGGAACGCTTCGTACAGCGACGTCGCGGCGGCCGCGCCGATTTCGCGCGCGAGACGCGTCTTCACGCGTCCGGGAACCGGTTCCCGAGCGAACAGGACGAGGCGAAGGACCGGAGCGTTCACGGTCCGACTCTCGGTTTCACTCTCGCATTCACTCTCGGTTTCACTCTCGCATTCACTTTCGGGGCGTGGTTTCCTCGCCGGCGAAGGCCGAGATGAAGACGGACTTCTGGAGATAGCTCGTGGCGTTCGTGATGTCGTCGCGCACGGCGATCGACAGCTTCTGGCCGCCCGGGATCATGATGAGCTTCACGTCGTAGACGAAGTCCTTCCGGACGAGGGCCTCGAACTTCTTCGCGTCGAGCTCGATCGGGACGGGCTGCGTCGTCAGGTCGGACTCCTTGCCCGCCGAGTCGATGACCACGAAGTAGAACACCACGCGGCCGCGTACTTTCGTGCCTTCGGGGAGCATCGCGAGACGCGCGTACGGGATCCGGATGATCACCGGCACCGCGAAGTTCTCGCGGTCCGCGGGGACGGGTTTCCCGACCTCCAGGCCCACGGCGAGCGGGTTGTCGTCGCGGGGGAAGAAGAGGGCCGACGTGACCGCCTCGCGAACCTTCGTCTCGATTCCTTTCTCGAGATAGCTGCGGCGCGCGCGCACGATGAGCCCCTTCTGCTTCTGTTTCAGCTTCACCTCGACCTTGTGGGGGCGGTCGAGGCCCGAGCGGACGCTTCGATAGCCGATCGAGTAGTACGACGTGTAGTCCTTCTCGATGTTCTTCAGCGCGACGAGGACGTCGTTCTTGTTGATGATGGCCTCGCCGCCGGTCTCCTCGGCCATGAGGCTGAGCATCGACTGAAGGTTGTTCCGCTCGAGAAAGACGTCGATGCGCTGGCTCGTCGTGCGGTTCTCGGCGGAAACGTTCGAGTCCACCGTGAGGCCGGACGCGTCGATCGTATAGACAGAAACGCCCGAAGCGTTCGCCGCCTGGACGATCCCGAGGTACTTCGTGGTCCGGTCGAACTCGAACAGCGACGTGGAACGCGTTGCGGAATCGCGGTATTTGTCGGAGATGTACTGCCAGAGCTCCGCGCCCGGCGACTGCGGAAGGCCGTCGGAAACGTGGATCAGGATCTTGCGTCCGTCGACGCCCGCGAGCTGGTCGATCGTCGTCTTCATGGCGTCGATCGTGAAGGTCAGGTCGTTGTCGAGCTGCAGGCAGTAGCTGCGCACGCGGCCGGCGGCCTGGTCCGCGGTGGTCGAGTCGTCGATCGCCTGAATGACCCCGCGCCGGTCCGCCAGGATCTCCTGGCCGAGGGTGCTCTCGTCCTCGATCTGCTTGAGGACGTCGGAGAGGTCGCGGCCGTCGTTCGTGAACTTCCTCCGGATCTTCAGCGTCCGGTTCCACACGACGATCATTCCCTCGACGTTGTCCTTCACGCCGTCGCGAACGAACGTCTCGACGCTCCGGAGCACGCGGTTGCGGTTGAACGGAGAGAGATGGAGGTTGTCGATGAAGATGACGATGCGGGTCTTCGGTGCGCTCGCGACGGGCGGGGGCGCGGGCAGGGCGGCGGGCTGGGCCGGGGCCGCCGCGGCCGAAGCCTCCTCGGCCGGCAGGAGCACCTTCCCCTGCTCGATCGGGGAGAAGTTCGTGACGACCTGCTCGAGGTTGTCCTCGATGACGATGAAATCCTCTTTCTTCAGGCCGGTGATCCGGTTTCCCTTCCCGTCGGTGACGACGACGTCGAGGTTCGTGACGCTCACGACCTCGCCGCGGGCCACGTAGGGGCCGGCGGGCCTGTCGGGAGGGGTCTGCGCCTGCGCGCGCGAAACCGTGACCGCGCCCGAGACGAAAACCAAGAGTGAGAAAAGGAGACGAGAGGAGCTCCAACGAATCGCCATCCCCGGATTGTACGGGTCGGGCGGATAGAATCCCGCCCTGATGACGATCCGCTTCCGGCGCCACCTCACCGCCGGTCTCCTCGTGCTCGTGCCCCTCGTCGTCACCGTCTCCGTCGTGAGATTCGTTTTCAACACGATCGACGGCGCGAGCCAGCCGCTGACCGAGCGCCTCGTGGGCCGGACGATTCCGGGCCTCGGGCTCGTCTTGACGATCGTCGTCATCTGGCTCACGGGCCTTCTCTCCACGAACTTCATCGGGAAGAAATTCCTTGAACTTTTCGGCCGCGTCTTGGAGAATCTCCCTCTTGTCAAAACCGTCTATACGGCCTCGAAGCAACTCGTCGAGGCTGTGTCGCCGGGTGGTCGTCGGGCCTTCCAGCGGGTCGTGCTCGTCGAATTTCCTCAGAAGGGAACCTTTGCGTTGGGATTCGTGACAGGGAACGGGATCGGAGCCCTCCAGACCGGGACTCTTTCGATTTACGTTCCGACGGCCCTGAACCCCACGAGCGGTTTCCTGATATTCGCGAAGGAAAGCGATATCCTCGACCCCCGCCTCACAGTGGAGGAGGGGATCAAGCTCGTGGTCTCGGGCGGAGTCGTCAGGCCTCCCGGAAACGAAGGGAACTAAGGGCCTTCACGGGCGGTCCAACCGAGAGCTGGCCCGGAACGCCGGACGGCGAGACTGGAAAGGAGTGATCGGGCGATGACGGGAAATCTCACCGGCAGGGGACGGACGGTTCGGCGAATGGCCGCCGTGAGCCTCGCCGTGCTGTCGCTCGGCGCCGCGGGCTGCGACAAGTTCAAGAGCAAGCAGCTCATCCGCGAGGGCAACGCCTACTTCAAGGAACAACTCTACGAAGACGCCCTGAAGAAATACGAGGCCGCCCAGGCGCTCGACCCGAGCGAAGTCCGCCTCGACAAGTTCGTGGCGATGGGCTACATGGCGATCTACAACCCCGGCTCGACCCACGCAAAGGACCAGGAGGCCCTGAACCGGGCGATCGAGCACTTCAAGAAGTACCTCGCCGCCAAGCCCGACGACGACAAGGCCGCGAAGTTCCTCGTCACGACCTACATGAACGCCCAGAAGTACGACGACGCGATCAAGTACTTCAAGGAGCTCGTGGCCAAGCACCCTCAGGACTCCCAGGCCGTCCAGACGATCGCGATGCTGTACGCGAAACAGGGCGACTACGAGAACTCCATGGAGTGGCAGAAGAAGCGCGGCGAGCTCGAGCCGAACAACGCCGAAGTGTTTTACACGATGGGCGTCACGGCGTGGCAGAAGTCCTACGACACGATGGGGATCGACGCCTCTCCGGACAAGGGCATGACGAACGAAAAGCGGAAAGAGATGCTCGATTTCGGGATGGCGCAGCTCGACAAGTCCCTCCAGCTGAATCCAGACTACTTCGAGGCCATGCTCTACAAGAACCTGGTTTACCGCCAGTACGTGAGGATCGAGACGGATCCGGCGAAGGTCGCCGAGCTGAACGCGAAGGCGACCGAGTGGCAGCAGAAGGCGCTCGAGATCCGCAAGAAGATACAGGAGAAGCACCGTCTCGAGCAGGCGAACAAGAATCCGCTCGAGGCGATGTAGGGAGGCAGGAGAGGACTAAATGTTCGAAGCCTCGCTCATCGAATCTGCGAAACACAAGGGCGGCAGGAGCTGGTACACCCTGCCGCTCTCGGTCCTCATCCACTTCGTCGTGATCGGCACCGCGCTCGGCCTCTCGATGTGGTACATCGAGGACATCCCCGAGCCCCCGATTCCGGTGCAGTTCTATTCCATGGCGGCTCCCCCGCCGCCGCCTCCTCCTCCGCCGCCGAAGGCCGCGGCGGCGAAACCCACGCAGAAGGTCGAGCCCGTCAAGCCGAGCCAGGTCACCTCTCCGATGGTCGTTCCCGACACGCTTCCCCCGCCCACGAGCGCCCCGGAGCCGGATAACGCCGGCGTGGAAGGCGGCGTGGAAGGCGGCGTCGAGGGCGGCGTCGCGGGCGGCGTCATGGGCGGCGTCCTGGGCGGCGTCAAGGGCGGCATGCTCGGCGGCGAAACCGAGGCTCCCCTCCGGGTCGGCGGCGAAGTCAAGGAGCCGGTCGAGATCTCCCGCGTGAAGCCGCAGTACCCGGAGGCCGCCCGCAAGGCGCGCATGCAGGGGGTCTGCATCCTGGAGGCCATCATCACGAGGACGGGAGAGGTCGATTCCGTCCGCGTCCTGCGCGGCCTCAACCCGCTCCTCGACAACGCCGCGATCCGCGCGGTGCAGCAGTGGAAGTACCGGCCGGCAACGTTCAACGGGCGGCCGGTCCCCGTTTACCTCACCGTGACCGTGACCTTCACTCTTCAGTGACGGAACGGCGAGCCGTGGCGAAATAGAATCAGGCATCCGAAGACAAAGCACGAACAGAGTCAGAAATTCAAGGAGGACGAATCACATGGATATGAGTGTTGGAGGCCTCTGGACCTCGATGGGCCCTATGGCCAAGGGCATTTTCATCCTACTCTGCGTACTCTCCGTCTACTCGCTGGCCGTTTCGGTCGAGCGGTGGCTGACGTTCCAGAAGGCGCGGCAGCAGTCCGTCAAGTTCGCCCTCGAGGTCGGCCAGCTCCTCAAGCAGGACAAGCTGAAGGAAGCCATCGACCTGGCGAAGAAGTACAAGAACAGCCACGTCGCAAAGGTGGTCTCGGCGGGCCTGCTCGAATTCGCGTACGAGGCGCACGGCTCGGCGTCGCAGGGGCACGACACGGTGGCCGCGGCCGAGCGGGCGATCGAGCGCGCCTCCATGATGACCACCGCGGACATGAAGAAGGGCCTCGGCGGCCTCGCCACGATCGCGACGACGGCGCCGTTCATCGGCCTCCTCGGAACGGTCATCGGCATCATCAACGCCTTCCGCGGCATGGCGCAGTCGGGAGCCGGCGGCCTCGGAACGGTGTCTGCCGGTATCTCCGAAGCGCTCGTCACGACGGCCGTCGGTCTCTTCGTCGCCATTCCGGCCGTCTGGCTCTACAACCTGTTCCTGAACAAGGTCGAGCGCTTCCAGGTCGAGATGTCGAACTCGGCGTCCGAGCTGGTCGACTACTTCATGAAACGCCAGGCCGCGAAATCGGCGTAGGGACGGGACCGGGAATCCCAGGAGGAAGTTTCGATGGGAATGGATAGCTACGGCGGCCGGCAGGACATGAAGAGCGACATCAACGTGACGCCGCTCGTCGACGTGTGTCTCGTCCTCCTCATCATCTTCATGGTCGTGACCCCGATGCTCCAGAAGGGCAAGGCGGTCATGCTTCCGCAGACCGAGCGGCCCGACAAGAAGCCCGAGTCCGACAAGGAGCTTCTCATCTCGGTGCAGGCCGACAAGACCATCTTCATCGACACGAAGTGGTTCCCGGACAAGGAATTCGCCGCGAAGATGAAGGAGCTCGGCGAGCGCTCCTCGAACAAGGACGTGCTCATCAAGGCCGACCAGCGCCTGACCTTCGGTGACGTCAAGCACGTCATGGGGATGATCAAGGACGCCGGGTTCGAGCACGTGGGTCTCATCACCGAAAAGAAGGCCGAGAAGTAGAAGCCAAGAGCCAAGGAGTCACATCATGGGCATGGACGTAGGAGGACACGGCGGACCCAAGTCGGAGATCAACGTGACTCCGCTCGTGGACGTCGTCCTCGTGCTTCTCATCATCTTCATGGTCGTCCAGCCGCTCCTTCAGCGCGGCTACGAGGTGCAGGTTCCCCCGAACGCGCCCGCGCAGCCCAACACGCCGCCCCCGACGGACCAGATCATCGTGTCGCTCACGGCGAACAAGGAGTACTACCTGAACAAGGAGAAGGTGGAGCCCGCGAACATCGCGATCCGCCTCCAGGAAGTCCTCCGCAACCGCAGCTCGAAGGTGGTCTTCTTCTCGGCCGAAGACACCGTCAAGTACGACGACGCGATGAAGCTGATGGACATCGTCCGCAACAGCGGAAGCGGCGACAAGAAGGTCAACATCGGCATCGTCATGGACTGGGTCAACCC
>DASVJU010000402.1:0-6188 GCA_036385755.1 Thermoanaerobaculia bacterium | reverse complement strand
CCGATAACCAGCAGGTCATCGACGCCTATTTGGGTGTGGCGAATGCTTGAGATCCGCGGGATCGATGTCGCGTACGGCGACGTGCAGGTCCTCTGGGACGTGAGCTTCAACGTCCAGAAGGGCGAGATCGTCGCGCTCATCGGGGCGAACGGCTCCGGCAAGACGACGAGCCTGAACGCCGTGTCTTCGATCCTCACGCCGCGCAAGGGGTCGATCGCCTACGAGGGACAACCGCTTCATACGCGCGCGCCCCACGAGCTCGTCGGGCTCGGGATCGCGCACGTGCCGGAGGCGCGCCGCCTTTTCCCGGAGATGACCGTCAAGGAGAACCTCCTCCTCGGCGCGCTCGCGCCCGAGGCGAGGAAGGCGCGCCCCGAGATGCTGGAAAAGGTGTACGGCATCTTTCCGCGCCTCAAGGAGCGCGAGAAGCAGGCGGCGGGCACCCTGTCGGGCGGCGAGCAGCAGATGTGCGCGATCGCCCGCGGCCTCATGTCCAAGCCGCGACTGCTGATGCTCGATGAGCCCTCGCTCGGCCTGTCTCCGATCCTCGTCACCGACATCTTCCGCGTCATCTCGGAGGTCCACGACGCCGGCGTCACGGTGCTTCTCATCGAACAGAACGTCTTCAAGACGCTCGCGATCGCCGACCGCGCCTACGTGCTCGAAAACGGGCGCATCGTGCTCACGGGCACGGGGAAAGACCTCCTGAACGACGAGCACGTCAAAGAGGCCTACCTCGGCATCCGACGCATCCGCTCTCCCTTTCAGGCTCGCTTCCGCCAGCAGAGGACGCGCTCTGGAGCGGTCTCGCGGGGTAAGAGGGCGATCGGTCGAAGAATGAGAAGATCTTCTTTGAAAGAGTAAGAGCGGCGGATCGTGCGGCCGATGCGGTTCGGGACGAATGCCGTCTCGACGTGATGCAGCACCTCGTGGCGCACCTCATCGACCTCCCACCGTCCCGCGTATCCGCCGTATGCCGCGCCCGCCGCCGCCAGTTCCGAGGACGTCGGAAAGAATTCTCTTAGAAAGTGAATGCGGGAAGATCCCGCGAAGTTCACGGACATCTCGCCCGACGCGAGGTAGATCAGCAGCCCCACGGGCCGCTCGAATCCCCGCGCCGGCCTTCTCTTTCCCCTTTCTAGGAAATCTTCGCTTTCTTCTCTTTCTTCAATTCCTTCGAGCTCCCACACCCCGACGAATCGCTGGAAATCCGTCATGGTTCTTCCTTCCTTCCGTCCTCGCAAAAAGAATCCTCGGGTATAGTCCCCGAACAAATTCTGCATCCGTCCAAAGGAGGCTCTGAGATGAAGCGTACCGCGACGGTTTCGCTCCTCGTCCTGGCGCTCGCCCTCGGCGCGCTCCCCGCCGCCGCCGAGGACACGATCTCGTTCGGTGCGGCCGTTTCGCTCACGGGCAAGACGGCGAAGGAAGGCGAGTACACGCGGGACGGGTACAACTTCGCGGTCGACACCGTGAACGCGCAGGGCGGCATCGCGGTGGGCGGCAAGAAGTACAAGATCGCCGTCAAGTACTACGACGACGAGTCCAAGTCCGAGCGCACCGCCCAGCTCATCGAAAAGCTCATCAACGAGGACAAGGTCACGTTCATCCTCGGGCCTTACGGCTCCGCGCCATCAGGCACGGCGGCGCCGATCTGCGAGAAGTACAGGATCCCGATGATCGAGGCGAACGGGTCGGCCGAATCGATCTTCAGCAAAGGCTACAAGTACACGTTCGCGGTGCTGTCCCCCGCGAAGCTCTACCTCAAGGGCGTCATCGACCTCGTTCTCTCGAAGGACAAGAACGTCAGGACCGTCGCAGTCCTCGGCGAGAACGAGCCGTTCTCCAAGGAAGTCGCCAGCGGCGCCGCGGATTATGCTCGCGAAAAGGGGCTGCAGGTCGTCTATCAGGAGCTCTATCCGACGGGCACGCAGGACGTCAGCGCGCTCCTCACGAACATCAAGAGCAAGAACCCCGATGTCGTGCTCGGCGCCGGGCACCTGCAGGACTCGCTCCTCATCGTCAAGCAGGCGAAGGATCTCGGCGTCTCGCCGAAGGCCATGGGCTTCTCGGTCGGGCCCTCCTCGCCGGAGTTCCGGGAGAACCTGAAAGGCAACGCGGATTACATGTTCGGATCGACGCAGTGGACCGAGGCCCTGAAGTACAACGGCGTCGACCCCTGGAAGACGCCCAAGGGATATGCGGACGCGTTCCGGGCGAAGAACCCGAAATACAGCGTCATTCCCTACCAGGTCGCGGAGTCCTCGGCCGCCGTCATCGCGTTCTGCCGCTCGATCGAAAAGGCCGGAACGCTCGACCCCGCGAGAGTCCGGGACGCCATCGCGGCCCTCGACATCATGACGTTCTACGGCCAGATCAAGTTCGACAGCCGCGGAATCAACACGTTCAAGCCGATGGCCATCGAGCAGCTCCAGCCGGACGGCCACAAGTACACGGTTTTCCCGGCGACCGTGGCCGAGAAGGACGCGTTGTACCCGATGCCGGCCTGGGACAAGCGGAAGTAACCGCGTGGGAGGGGCCGAGCTCGGCCAGATCTTCGTCAACGCGGTCCTCCTGAGCGGGATCCTCGCGCTCGTCGCGCTGGGGTTCTCGCTCGTCTGGGGAATCATGAACATCGTGAACCTGGCGCACGGCGCCTTCATCGTGCTCGGCGCCTACGTCACGTTTTTCCTCCACGAGCTGCTCGGCGTCGACCCGTTCCTGTCGATTCCCGTCGCGATGCTCGCCCTCTTCACGCTCGGTTGGGTCCTCCAGCGCGGCCTCGTGAACCAGGTGATCAAGGCGCCCCTTCTCGCGACGTTCCTCCTGACGTTCGGCCTCGAGCTCCTGATCGTCAACCTCATCAACACTTTCTTCAAGGCGGACCTGCGCTCGGTGACGACGCCCTACAGCGGCACCGGTTTCACGCTCGGGACCGTGCGCATCCCCTACATCCGCCTCGGCGCGCTCGGCGTCTCGCTCGTCCTCGTCGCGTTCCTCGCGTGGTACCTCAAGTCGACCCGCGTCGGCCGCGCGATCCGCGCGACCGGGATGGACATCGACGCCGCGCGCCTCACCGGCGTGAAGGTGGCCACGATCTACGCGGCGACGTTCGCGATCGGCGCGGGGATGGCCGGGGCTGCCGGCTCGCTCCTTTCGATGATCGTGCCGTTCGACCCGACGCTCGGGGGCGCCTACACTCAGCGGGCCTTCGCGATCTGCGTCCTCGGCGGCCTCGGCAACGTCGCGAACGTCGTCATCGGAGCGGCGATCTACGCCTTCGTCGACGTCTTCGTCGGCGCACGTCTTCCCTCTCTCTCGCGCGCCGTGACGTTCGCGATCCTCGTCCTCCTCCTCATCCTGCGCCCGCAGGGAATCGCCGGGAAGAGCGTTTGAGGAAGGTCGCCCGGATCGCTGGCTTCCTCGCGCTCCTCGCGCTGCTCCTCGCCCTCCCCAGGCTCGTCTCGAGCTACAAGCTCCTCACGTACACGCGCTTCCTGGTCCTCGCGATCATGGCGCAGGGCTGGAACTTCATCGGGGGCTACACGGGATACGCGGCCTTCGGCAACGTCGCCTACTTCGGGATCGGCGCGTACACGACGGGCCTTCTCATGATCGGGAAGTGGCACGTGCCCTTCTTCCCCGCCCTCGCGGCGGGAGCGCTTCTCGCGGCGCTCATCGCGATCCTCGTGGGGCTCCCCATCCTCCGGCTCAAGGGGCACTACTTCGCGATTGCCACGCTCGGCGTCGCCGAGGCGCTCTGGCAGGTGGCCGACACGTGGGACAGCGTGACGGAGGGCTCGACGGGGATCGACCTTCCCCTCAAGGTCGAAGGCGAGTTCTTCTACTACACGGCCCTGTTCTTCGTCGTGGCCGGAGTCGCAGCCACGGCGGCATTCGCGCGTTCGAAGCTCGGAAACGGATGCATCGCGATCCGGGAGGACCAGGACGCCGCCCGGATGCTCGGAATCAACACGACCCTGTTCAAGGTCATCGCCTACGCGATCTCGGCCGTCTTCGCGTCGGTCGCGGGCGGCCTCACGGCGTATCAGAACATCCACGTGACGCCGGGCGACTTCTTCAAGATCGACTACACGCTCCAGATGATCATCGCGACGATCATCGGCGGCACCGGAACGGTCCTCGGCCCCGTCCTCGGGGCGGCGGTCTACCAGCTCCTCTCGACGTACGTGTGGAGCAAGTTCCTCGAGCTCCACCCCACCATCCTCGGCCTCATCATCATCTTCTTCATCGTCTTTTTGCCGCGCGGTCTCATGACGGTTCTCACGCGCAAGCGCGCGGGCGGAGAGCGCCCCTTCCGGCTGTCGGATCTTCTCGCAAACGTGCGCGCCCACCGGGTCACGTGATGAGCGCGCTCCCCTCCCCCGCACCGCGCATCGCCGGGGATTCCATCCTCGAGGCGCGCGGAATCTCCAAGAAGTTCGGCGGGCTCGCGGCGGTCGACGGCATCGACCTCACGATCCGCCGCGGCGAGATCCTGGGCGTCATCGGGCCGAACGGGGCCGGCAAGACGACGTTCGTGAACTGCATGACCGGCCTCGAAAAGCCGACGGCGGGCTCGATCGTCTTCAACGGGCAGGACATCACGAAGACCCCGAGCTACCGCATCGGGCACCTCGGGATGGCGCGCACGTTCCAGGTCGTCAAGCCCCTCCGCCAGCTCACCGTGCGCGAGAACGTGGCGACGGGAGCGATGTTCGGGGCCCGCGGGCGCGAGCGCACGGCCGCACAGGCGCGCGCGTACGCGGACGAGATCCTCGAGCGCGTCTCACTCGTCGACAAGCGCGACCGGACGGCGACGGAGCTGACGATCCCCGATCTCAAGCGCCTCGAGCTCGCGAAGGCTCTCGCCATGGACCCCCAGCTCCTCTTCCTCGACGAGGTCATGGCCGGCCTCAATCAGTCCGAGATCGAAAAGGCGATGGAGCTGATCCTCTCGATCAACCGGAGTGGCGTCACGATTTTCGTGATCGAGCACGTCATGAAGGCGATCATGGGGATCTCGGACCGGCTCGCCGTCCTCCACTACGGCCGGAAGATCGCCGAGGGCGAGCCGGAGGAGATCGTCGAGAGCCCCGCCGTCATCGAAGCCTACCTCGGCGAACGCTTCGCGCAGCGCGCCCAGGCCGCCCGGGACGAGGGCACGTCTTTTGTCGCGTCGGGCGAGTTTCGCAAGGCGCCGCCCGTATCCGCAACCGAAACGCTCCTCGAAGTCAAAGGCCTCTCGTCCGGCTACGGCGAGGTGCAGATCCTTAGGGACGTCACTCTCGAAGTGAGGGAGAAAGAGATCGTCGCCCTGATCGGAGCGAACGGCGCGGGCAAGACGACGCTCCTCTGGACGATCTCGCGGCTCCTCACGCCCACCGCCGGATCCGTGCGGTTCGCCGGCATCGACATCACGGCGGCCCGGACGGACGAGGTTGTCGGCGCGGGCGTGGTCCAGGTGCCGCAGGGCCGGCGCCTCTTCGCGGGCCTCACGGTGAAGGAAAACCTGATGCAGGGCGTCTACCTCCGCCGCGACACCGCAAAGATCGCGTCCGACCTCGAGCGCGTCTATACGCTCCTGCCGCGCCTCTCGGAACGCGCGAACCAGCTCGCCGGCCGCCTCTCGGGCGGCGAGCAGCAGATGTGCGCGATCGGGCGCGGGCTCATGAGCCGACCCCGGCTCCTCATCATCGACGAGCTTTCCCTCGGGCTCGCCCCCCTCGTCGTGGACAGCCTCCTCGCGCTCATCACGCAGATCAACGAGGAAGGCACGACCGTGCTCCTCGTGGAGCAGGACGTCCAGGTCGCGCTCGAAAACGCCCACCGCGGTTACGTGCTCGAGACGGGCCGAATCATCCAGACCGGCCCCGCCGCCGAGCTTCTCGACGACACCAGCATCCGAAAAGCGTATCTCGGGCTCTGACAAACCGATGACCGGGCCCCCTCTTCACGGCAACCGGAGGGCGCTCTTCGCCCTTTTTTTCGCGACGGTCGCGGTCTTCTCGGACCTCTACGTCACTCAGCCGATCCTGCCGCTTCTCTCCCGCGAATTCGGAGTGCCCGCGCCGACGGCGGCGCTCACGCTCTCGGTCGTCGTCCTCATGATCGCCCTCGTCTCGAACGCCTGGGGCCCCCTCGCGGACGCCTTCGGACGCAAGCCGGTGATGGTCTGGAGCTGTGCG
>DASVJU010000401.1:0-14258 GCA_036385755.1 Thermoanaerobaculia bacterium | reverse complement strand
GCGCCGTTCATCGGACGCGAGAAGGAGATGGCCGAGCTGCAGCGCCGGCTCCACGCCGCCATCGCGGGCGAGTGCGAGTTCGTCGTCCTTGCCGGCGAGCCCGGCATCGGCAAGAGCCGGCTCGTGGACGAGCTCAAGAGCCTCGCGCGCGCCCGGAAGATCCGCGTCCTCTCGGGACGCTTCGTCGAGCACGACCGCGCGTTCGCGCACCAGGGCTTCTGCGAGCTGATCCAGGATTATTTCCGGTCGAAGGACGCCGGTCTTTCAGAATCCTCCCGGCCCGATTTCACGGATCTCGCGGGCGACCTCCTCGCGCTCTTCCCGGTCCTGTCCGAGATCGGCGAGCTGCGCGCCGCCGCGAGCAGCGACTCGGGAGCCGTCAAGGCCGGCGACGGGCGGAAGGCCGAGGACAAGATCGCGATCTTCGAGCTCATCGCGCGCACGCTGACGCGGATCGCGGGCGGCAAGCCTCTTCTCCTCGCGCTCGAGGAGCTGCACGGGGCGCAGCTTTCGATCGAAGCGCTCCAGTACGTCGCGCGGCGTCTCGGCCCGACGCCGACGCTCATCGTCGGAACGTACCGGCAGACGGAGGTCGACAAACGGCATCCGCTCGTGAAGATGCTGGAGTCGTTCCGCGGCGATCCCCGCTTCGCGGCGCTCACGCTCGGCCCGCTGACGCCGTCCGAGCACCGGGCTTTCGTGGAGCTCGCGGCAGGCGGCGGCAGGCTCTCGGACGACCTCGCCGGGCGGCTCCTCGCGGCCACCGAAGGGAACCCTCTCTTCACGAAGGAGCTCGTCCGGTCGCTTCTCGACTCGGGCGGGATCGCACGGGACGGCTCCGGAGCGCTGAATCTCTCGGGGGCGACGGGCATCTCCTCCGACGCCCTTCCGGAGACGATCCAGCAGGCCGTCGAGGCGCGCATCGAGCGGCTCCCGGAGGACGTGCGCGACGTCCTCCAGGTCGCGTCGGTCCTCGGGAAGAGCTTCGAGTTCAAGGATCTCGAGTCCGTCGCCGAGGACGCCAAGGGCCTCGACGAGGCGATCGACCGGCTCGTGAAGGAGGGCCTTCTCGAGGAAGAGCGCGAGTCCCGCGGCGACCGGCTCGCGTTCGCCAGCGGCATCGTGCGCGACGTCCTCTATGGCGCCCTCTCGCGGCGGAAGCGCAAGACGCTTCACCGCGCCTACGCGGGTCTCCTCGAGAAACGGCACCAGGGCCGGCTCGACCGCGTGTATCCCGAGCTCGTCCACCACTTCTCGGAAGGCGACGTCCCCGGGAAGGCCGTGGACTACGGGCTGAAGCTCGCGAAAAAATCGCTCGACGCGTTCAGCCCGGAGGAGGCGGCGCGCGTCGCGAAGACCGCGCTGGACTATCTCGGGGACGAGGACTGGGAAGGCGAAAAGGTGCTGGAAGGCGACGCGCGTTTCCTTCTCGCGCAGGCCTCGCGCATGTCGGGCCACGCCGACGCCGCGCTCCGCGAGGCCGAGGCGGCCGGAAAGATCTTCGAGCGCGAGAAGCAGCCGGTGCGCGCCGTCGAAGCGATCCTCTTCGCCGCCGACACGGCGTGGAACGGCCGGAAGGTGGACGAGGCGCGGCGGCTCGTGGAGCGCGGCATCGAGGCGGCGACTGCCGCCGGAGACGCCGTGTTCCTTCCGAAGCTTCTCTCCCTTGCGGCGACGGTCGCGAACCTGCGCGGCGACTACGCCCGCGCCGCCGCCTACGGAGCGCAGCTCGAACGGCTCGGAGGCGAGGCGAAACGCGGCGCGGAGGTCATCGCGTCCGGTGGCCGGCTCGTCGTCGCCATGACGAACCCGATCGCCGCGGTCGAACCCGCGATGCGGCACATCGTGGAGGAGACGGAGGTCCTTTCCACGGTTTTCGAGACGCTCCTCGCGACCGACGCGGACGGCCAGCTCGTGCCCGCCCTTTCCGACGAATGGTCCCTCATCGACCGGGGACGCGCGGCCCTGTTGCGGCTGCGGCGCGGCGTCCGCTTCTCCGACGGCTCCCCCTTGACGGCGGCAGCCGTGAAAGTCTCCCTCGAGCGGGTGGTCCGCGTTCGAGCCGAGGGGATGCCGGCCGCGCTCGCGGCGATCCGCGGCGCCGCCGAGCACCGGAGAGGTGAGGCTGCCGGCGTCTTGGGGATCCGGGTCCTCTCGGAGGACAGGCTGGAATTCGACTTCGTCGAGCCGCTCCCGATCTTCCCTGCTCTCCTGTCCGACGTCCTCACGGCCGTGGTCCGCATGGTGCCCGGCGAGAGCGGCGGCGAGACCGCGATCGGCACGGGGCCGTTCGTCGTGGCGCGCCGGACGGCGGACCGCATCGTCCTCGAGCGCAACCCGCACCACTGGAAGGAGCCGGCGCGCCTCGACGGTATCGAGTTCCGGACCGGAATGAGCGCGTCGGCGATCGGCGCCGGCCTGCGCGCCGGAGAGATCGAGCTCGCGCGTGATCTCTCCCCGCAGGACCTCGACGCCGTCCTGCGCGATCCGCGCCTCCGCGCGGGTCTCGTCGAGACGCCGAAGAAAGGGACGTACTTCGCGCTCTTCAACTCGGGGAGCGTCCTCGGAGGAAACGTCGCTCTCCGGCGCGCCCTGGCCGGGGTGACGCGCAGCCAGGACTTCGTGTGGGCGGCACTCGGGCGGTTCGCCGTCCCCGCGACGGGCATCCTGCCGCCCGGGATCCTCGGACACGACGCGGGCCGGCGCCGGCCGCTCCTGCCCCTCGAAGAGGCGCTCGCCCTCCTCGAGGGAGCCGGCCTGACGCCACCCGTCACCCTGACGGCGGCCGTCCACCCCATCCTCAGGGATCGCCACAAGGCGCTCACGGCGGCTCTTTTCGCGATCTGGAAGGAGCTCGGCGTCGAGGTCCGCGTCACCACGACCGACATGAAATCGTACCTCGAGGCGCAGGCCGCGGCGAACATCGACCTGCTGATTTCCCGGTGGATGGCCGACTACGAGGACCCGGACGACTTCACGTTCAACCTCTTCCGCTCGGGGGTCGGCTATTTCCAGGCCTTCTTCTCGTCGGAGGAGACGGACCGGCTCGCCGAGGAGGCGCGTATCGAGAGCCGCCCCGCGGTCCGCGAAGGCCTCTACCGGAAGTTCGAGGGGACTCTGCTCGACGCGCCCGTTCTCATCCCGCTGTTTCACGAGGTCGACTACCGGATCGCCGCCGCAGGCGTGCGCGGCGTCATGCTCAGAAGCAGCTCCCCGTTCGTCAACTATCCCGAGATCGGGAAGTCGGAAGCGCCGGCGGCTCACCTTCCCCATGAATGGGGAGGCGGCATCCTCCACGTGCCGATCGGCGGCGTCACGAACGACTTCGATCCGACGACGATGGGGACCTTCGAGCAGGCCGAGACGATGCCCCTCGTCTTCGAAACGCTGACGCGGGATCTCGAGGGCGGGCGCGTCATTCCCTGGCTCGCCTCGGAGGTGATTCCCGAGGACGGCGGAGCGCGCTTCCGCTTTCGCCTGAGGCGGGGCGTACGTTTTCACGACGGCCGCGGCCTCTCCGCCCGCGATGTGCGCTACTCGTTCGAGCGCCTTCTCCAGAAGGGGACGAGCGGCCGATTCCTCCTCGCCCCGATCCGCGGCGCCCAGAACCTCATCGACGGCAGGGCCTCGGATCTCGAGGGCTTCCACATCGTTTCGCCGTCCGAGTTCGTGATCGAGCTGGAGAAGCCGCTGTCGTTCTTCCCCGTCCTCGTGTCGTGGCCGGGCGCGGCCATCCTGCCCGAAGGCACCGGCGCGATCGGAGAGAGCTGGCGAAAGGGCTGTATCGGCACGGGAGCGTACCGCGCGACGAGCTTCGAGCCCGGGAAGCGTCTGGAGCTGGAGAGGAACCCCGCGTACTGGCGCGACGGCTACCCGAAGAACGAGGGGATCGTCTTCCGGTTCGGCGTTCCTCCCGAGGAGATACGCTCCGAGTTCCTCGCCGGCCGGTTCTCCCTCGCATCGGATCTTCTCCCGGCCGACGCCGAGGCCCTGCGCCAGGACCCGCGTTTCCGCGCGACGTACCGCGAGAGCCCGAGCCTCGTGACGTACTTTGTGGCGTTCAACGTCAACAAAGGCGTCTTCGCCGACCCGCGGGCGCGTCGAGCGGTCGCAGAGGGAATCGACGCCGCGGGCCTCGTCCACCGGACGCTCGGCCGACATGCGATTCCGGCCAACGGCCTCATCCCGCCCGGCCTCCTCGGGTACGTCTCGAAGCCGAGGAGCCGGACCCAGGCCTCCGGGCAAGCCTCGGGCGCGCACACCGTCTCGCGCGAGACGATCGAGGTCACGGCCGTCGCGAATCCCATCCTGTTCGGAGAGTTCGGCGCCTTCACGAAGGAGCTCATCCAGGCGTTTCGGGAGATGGGCTATTCCATCCGCGTCGTGAACAAGACGATGGCGGAATTCATGGACGCCCAGTACCACGCCCCCACGGAGATCGCGATCGGACGCTGGGTGGCCGATTACCCGGACGCCGACACCTTCGCTCAGGGCGTCCTCCATTCACGCATGGGCGTCTACGGCCGCTACTGCGGGATGCCCGGGATCGACGCCCTCACGGAGCGAGGCCGCAGCGAGATCGACCCGCGGGCCCGCGAGTCGATCTACCGGGAGGTCGAGGAAATCGTCGCGAAGGAGGCCCTCCTGATTCCGCTCTTCCACGAGCAGGTCTACCGGTTCGCGCGCCCCGAGGTCGAAGGCCTCGCTCTCGGCTTCGGCCAGCCGATCGTCCAGTACGAGAACCTGTCGATCCGGGGGTAGAGACCCTACTTTTCGCGGGATCCCGCGGGCGCCGTCTCCGGCGCCGCGTAGCCCTCGGCCTCGTATCCGCCGTGGTACTCGCCGGGATTCGGACGGCGGATCTGCGACTGCGGGACGATGCGGTCGCGCCTCAGGCCCCGGAAGTCCTCGAGCGACGTCCAGCCGCGGTGCGCGTTCTTCTCGAGGAACGCGGACATCCCGTCCCTCAGCGTGCGGATCACGTTCGGGCCGATCGCGTGGTCGAGCATCGCGGCCGTGCATACCTGAACGGTGCCGCAGCCGAGAAGGAAGTAATTGAGCGCGTGCGAGAAGTCGGAGATGCCGCCGATCCCCGAGAAGGCTTTGTCGGGGAACGCGTGCGTCATCTGCGCCATCTTCGCGAGCGCGAGCGGGAGGATCGCCGGCCCTCCGAGGCCGCCGCTCGACGTGTAGCCGTCCACGCTCATCTCGAAGTCGAGCGTCTCGGGGTCGATGAGCGGGATCGACGGGAACGTGTTCGACGACGTGATCGCGTCCGCGCCGCCGCGGAACGCCGCGCCCGCCTCGACCGCGATGTCGGTCGTCGAGGGCGTCAGCTTCGTCCAGACGGGGATCTTCGCGACTTCCTTCACGGCCTTCGTGACGATCGACGTCAGACCGCTCGACTTCCCGATGTTCGAACCCATGTCGTCGCGGTCCATGTGCGGGCACGAGAAGTTCAGCTCCAGCGCGTCGACGCCTTCGTCCTGGCAGGTCTTCGCGAGGAGCTGCCAGTTGTGCAGCTCCTTGTCGTTGCCCGAGCCCGCCATGATCGAGGCGACGAGGACCTTCGAGGGGTGGGCTTTCTTGATCGTCGAGAGGCGGCCGACCCACCAGTCGAGCGGCTTGTCTGAGATGAGCTCCCAGTTCCACGAGGAGTGGAGGACCGACGCCGGCCGCGCCTTCATCGAGATGCGGGGGGTGTCGATGTCGGTCCGGAAGAACTTCGTCTTCGCGCCCGCGACGTTGACGACCGGATGCAGCCCGATCGTCTTCGTCACGACCCCGCCCCAGCCCGCCTCGAAGGCCCGCAGGATGTTCGTCTCGGATTCCGTCGGCGGAGCCGACGCGAGGAGGAACGGATTCTCGAATCGAATGCCGGTGAAGACGGCGGAAAGATCGACGGCCATCGCGTCCTCCCCCTGAAATCCCGAGAAGAATTGAAACTTCAGCATAAGACGAATGAGTCTCGAACGCGAACGGCTGGTACGATGTCGCCATCGAAATGGCCGGAAAAAAGGGCGAAATCGTCCACGCCGACGGGCGTGTCGAGCTGGCGGATGCGTCCGCGATTCTCGGGAGCCCTCTCTACAACGAAGATCTCGCGCCCGTCCCCGTCGCCCGGCGCACCTGGACGACCTACAACTACGCGGCGCTGTGGATCTCGATGGCGCACTGCATCCCGACGTACATGCTGGCCTCGGGCCTCATGAACTCCGGCATGGACTGGAAGCAGGCCCTTTTCACGATCCTCCTCGGGAACATGATCGTCCTCGTCCCGATCCTGCTCAATTCCCATCCCGGCACGAAATACGGCATCCCGTTCCCCGTTTTCGCGCGCGCGGCGTACGGGACGGCAGGCTCGAACCTCCCGGCGCTCATGCGTGCGCTCGTGGCGTGCGGCTGGTTCGGGATCCAGGCGTGGATCGGCGGCGAGGCCCTCCACACGTTCTTCGCGGCGGTGATCCCCGGCTGGCCCACGCTCCTCGGCAGGGGCTTCTCCGGCCACACGACGACGGAGTGGCTCTCGTTCCTGCTGTTCTGGGGCCTGAACATTTTCGTGATCTTCCGGGGCATGGACCTGTTGCGAAAAGTGGAGAACTGGGCGGCGCCATACGTCCTCGTCGTGACGCTCGTCCTCCTCGTCTGGGCCATCCGCGAAGCCAAGGGCCTCGGGCCTCTCCTCGCGCAGCCCGGCAGGTTCCCCACGTTCGCCGAGTTCTTCCCCGTCTTCATCCCGTCACTCACGGCGATGATCGGTTTCTGGGCCACGCTGTCTCTCAACATGCCGGATTTCACGCGTTTCGGCCGGAGCCAGAGGGAACAGATCGTGGGCCAGGTCGTCGCGCTCCCGACGACGATGTTCGCGTTCGCGGCCATGGGCGTCCTCATCACGAGCGCGAGCGCGATCATCTTCGGCGAGGCGATCTGGGACCCCGTCAAGCTCGTCGGGAAGTTCACGAACCCCCTCGTCGTCGCCATCGCGATGTTCTCGGTCGTCGTCGCAACGCTCGCCGTCAACATCGCCGCGAACGTCGTGTCCCCCGCGAACGACTTTGCGAACCTGCTTCCCCGCCACATCAGCTTCAAGACCGGCGGCCTCATCACGGGCCTCATCGGCATCGCGATGCGGCCCTGGCGCCTCCTTGCGGATCCGAAGGGCTACATCTTCGACTGGCTGCTCTGGTACTCCGGCGGGCTCGGATCGATCGCCGGCGTCCTCGTGGCGGACTACTGGATCGTGAGGAAAAGGACGCTCGATCTGAAGAGCCTCTACCTCCCGAAGGGCGCGTACGGCGGATGGAACCCGGCGGCCGTCGTCGCGACGATCGCGGGCTGCTTCCTGGCCCTGGGAGGCCGCGTGATCCCGTTTCTCCGGCCCCTCTACGACTACGCGTGGTTCGTCGGCTTCTTCGTCGCGGGCGGCCTCTACGTCGCGCTGATGTCGATGAGAGGAAGAGCACACGGCGTCAGCGAGGCGGGGCCGGCCTGAACGCGAACAGTGAGTCCGGCAGGCTCTTTTTCTCGTAGTCGAGGTACTCGACGACGGTCGTGCCCGGCCGAAGCGTGTCGACGATCGTCATCTTCGCGAGCGACAGGACGCCGTGGTACGGGCGGTATTCGTCGAACGTCGTCTCCCGGGCGGTCTTCCCGGATGCGACGAGGAACACGGCCTTGCGGTACAGGCCCTCTTTCTCGTCGATCCACACGCGTACGACCGGATACGAGGGATTCCTGCCCGGCTTCGCCGTGAGACGGAGGACGAAGCAGCTCCGCGCGTTCAACACGTCCGTGCGTTCCACGATCGCTTCGTAGTCTTCCGCGAAGCGCGTGCGGGACATGTCCGCCGCCGAGAACCCGCCCTCGAGGCGGTGGCTCTTCGGCACGCGGATCGGGTTCACCGTGTTCGGCAGGAGAAGCCATACGTCGTCGCGCACCTGCACGACGGATTTCCCGGCGTCGGACGGGTTCAGGAACCGGATGCGCGACTTGTCGCGGCCTTTCGCCTCGACGGCGAACATCCCCGTGGACGGTGGCGCCCCCGGCTTCGTCGTCGTGACGCGAAGCGAGAGCACGACTTCCGGCCAGGCTTGCTTGACACGGTCGGCGCGCGCCAGAAGCGCCGCGGGCTCCTGGGCGGCTGCTGCCTCGGACAAGAAAAGGAAGAGTAAGAGAGAGAAAAAAGACTTGCTTAGAAAAGGAAGAGGGGAAAGACGCGCGATGGGGCCTGGCCTTGCGCGGGTCGACCTCGGCGCGCCGAGGTGCCCAATTACCCTTCTAAGAAAATCTTCTTCTTTCTTCTCTTTCTTTCTCCGAGCAAGAACCTCTTTCCTAAACATGCCCGAGCGCCTCCACCGGATTCAGTCGCGCCGCGCGGCGCGCGGGCCACCAGGCGGCGATGAGGAGCGTGAGCGACATGATTGCGAATCCGAGTCCGTACGCGAGCGGGATGAAATCGACGTGCAGGAGGTTTCCCCTCGTGCCGCCCGGCGGAGGCGGCAGCATGATGCCGGACGCGTTCAGGATCAGCCGCAGGACGAATGAGGCGGCCGCGCCGACGACCGAGCCGACGACTCCGAGGAGGAACCCTTCGAGCAGGAAGAGCGTCCGGATCTGTCCGCGCTCCATGCCGATCGCGAGGAGCGTCCCGATCTCGCGCGTCCTCTCGAAGACGGACATCGTCATCGTGTTGGCGGTCGCGAGAATGACGACCGTCGAGAGGACGAGGCCCATGAAGAAGAAGATCGCGACGTAGAGCAGCTTGACCTGTTTGTAGAACGCGGCGGTCTCGAGCCAGGTCTTCACGACGACGGGTCGGCCCGCGGCCGCAAGCTCCCGGGCGATGTCGCGCGCCGCCGCGTCCACGTCGACTCCGTCCTTCAGGAGAACCGCCACGGTGTTCGCCTTGCCTTCGACCTTCAGGAGCCTCGCGGCCGGACGATAGGGCAGGAAGAGCAGGCGGTCGTCGATCTCCTTGATCGGATACGAGAGGACCGCCACCACGGTGGCGTCCACCGCGTTGAGACCGCCGTCCGGCGTCGTCGTCATGACGGTCACGAGGTCTCCCGTCTTCGCCCCGATCGCGCGGGCAAGGCCGGAACCGAGCATGACGTCTTCAGCGTCGGGATTCGAGAAGAACGCCCCGGAGACCACCGTGTCCGACGCGAGCGACGCGCCGCGCTCCAGCGCGGGGATCGTGCCCGTCCCGAGGTAGGCGCCGCTCTTGTCGCCCTTCACTACGAGCCCGAAGAACGAGAGCTTCGGCATGGTCTGCGCGACGCGGGAATCCTTCGCGAGGAGCGCCGAGAGCCCCTCCCAGTCGTCGAGGAGGATGACGGAGGCTTCGTCGTCCGTCTTTCCGGCGGCCTTCGGATCGAGGAGCCTGAGGTGCCCGCCGGTGCCCCGGATCGTGGCGGTCCCGAGCGAGGTGAAGGTCTGCGAGACGAACCCCGCCGTCATCGTCACGGCGACGAAACCGACGACGACGATCGAGCCCGTGAGGAACGTGCGGCGCGCGTGGCGGCGGAGGTTTCGTGCCGCGAGGCGGATCCACCGGCTCACGCGCGTGCTCCCACGGGCGCCCGCTCGTCCGCGACGATGCGTCCGTCGAGAAGCCGGATCCGCCGTTCGGCCCGCTCGACGATGCGCGGATCGTGGCTGGAAAACAGAAACGCGACTCCGCGCGCACGGTGGACCTCCTCGAAGAGATCGAGGAGGAGCTTCGCCGTCTCCGAATCGAGCGACGCCGTGGGCTCGTCCGCGAGGATGAGGACCGGCTCGCCTACGAAAGCGCGGGCGACCGCGACACGCTGGCGCTGCCCGCCCGACAGGGCGTCCGGCCGCCTGTCCTCGAGTCCCGCGAGGCCCACGGCGGCGAGAGCGGCGCGGGCGCGGGAAGCGCAGACGTCTTCCGGAAGCCCGCGGATCCAGAGCGCGAGAGCGACGTTCTCTTCCGCCGAGAGGACGGGCACGAGCTGATGCGCCTGAAACACGAAGCCGAGTTTCTCGCGCCGGAGGCGGGAGCGCTCGCGCTCGTCCAGCGCCGAAACGTCTCGCCCTTCGAAGACCAGGGATCCCGAGTCCGGAAGGTCGAGGAGGCCGAGCAGGTTCAGGAGAGTCGTCTTCCCGCTGCCCGAGGGTCCCGCGAGGACGGCGAATTCGCCGGCCTCGAGGATGAGGGACGCATTGGACACGCCGACGACGTGTTCCTCACCGAGACGGTAGATCTTCGTCAGGCCGCGGGCCTCGAGAATCGACACGCGGGGAGTATAGGGGCCGTCAGTCGCGGGCGAGCCGTCGCGCGTCGGCAAGGAGCTTCTCGACGCTCACGCTCTCGAGGCCGTCGTAGTAGCCCCGGATCTCCCGCCTGGCGTCCACGAGAACGAACCGGGAAGAATGGAGGATCGGCTCCGGATCGCCCGCGTGCCCGTCCACGACCGCGAGCTTGAATCCCTCGCCCGCGAGGGAACGGATCGCCGGCCACTCGCCTCTCAGAAACGTCCACCGCTCCGGGTCGGCCCGATGCTGGCGCGCGTAGGAGGCGAGATCGGCGAGGCTGTCGTGGTCCGGGTCCACGTCGAACGAGACGAACCGGACTCCCGGCTCGTCCTTCAGGGAAGACGCGAGCGCCGCCATCCGCTCGGACATCATCGGGCAGGTCCCGCCGCAGCGCGTGAAGATGAAGTCCGCGACCCAGGCCTTTCCTTCCAGGTCCCGCGCGGCGACCGGACGGCCGCGCTCGGATGTGAACGCGAAGTCCGGGACGCGCCCGTGCTTCGGCAGTTCGGCCGCGCGGCCGCGGCCCATGAAGGCGTAGACGAGCTGGTGCAGGCCCAGCATGCCGAGGACGACGGCGACGAGAAGACCGGCGAGCCGGAGCCCCTTCACGGCGCGACGGAAACCGGTGCCGACGCCGTTCTCACGTCGGCGAGGAGATCCTTCTTCTCGATGCCGGCACCGAAGTACTTCGCGACGATCCGCCCGGAACGGTCGAGAACCACGGTCTGGAACCCGTGGAAGATGT
This sequence comes from Thermoanaerobaculia bacterium, assembly GCA_036385755.1. GTDB lineage: Bacteria > Acidobacteriota > Thermoanaerobaculia > UBA5066 > UBA5066 > Fen-183. The sequence goes on along the minus strand of DASVJU010000401.1, from coordinate 3,235 downwards.
CGCCCTTCTTGTCCCGGCCGACGCTGACGCCCCAGTCCTGAACGACCTTGGCGACGGCCTCCTTGCTCCCGGTGAGGAAGACGACGTCGCGCGGCGAGAGGTGGCTCTCCTTCATGTGCCTCTTCAGCTTCGCGGGAGTGTCGATGTCGGGGTCGAAGGACACCGCGAGGACGAGCGGGCGGTCCTTCGCGGCCCCCCCCTTCCCGGCCGCGCGGGCGGCTTCGATGCACTCGTCGACGACGAGGGGGCATGCTCCCGGACAGCTCGTGAAGATGAACGTGACGAGGAGCGGACGCCCCGCTCCGTCCTTCGAGAGCGTGAACGGCTTCGCGTCCTGCGTGAGGAGCGTGAAGTCGGCCGCCTGCTTGCTCTCGCCGTCGAGACGGCTCGCGCGCATCACGCTGGACTGTCCGCCCGCGGGCGGCGCCGCTGCGAACACCAGGGCCACGAGGAAGGCAGAGGCCCTCCTCACCTGGGGTTCTCTCCCGCGGCGGCCTTGCGCAGGTCCTCCACGAGCTCCTTCGCCTCCCAGTCGTTTCCGCGGCGGATCGAGAAGAGCCTTCCGTCCGGCGCGACGACGGCGGTCGCGAGGCTGTGGACGAACTGCTCGCCCGTCTTCAGGTACGTGAGTCCGAAGAAGCCCGCGAACTCCTTGATGTGCTCGAGCGTCCCCGTCGCGAAGCGCCAGTGCCCGGGGACGACGCCCGGAACGCCCCTCAGGAATGGGTCGCGGAACGCCTTGAGCACCGCCGGCGTGTCGTACGCGGGATCGAAGCTGACCGAAAGGAGCTTCGTCTTGCCGTAGAGCTTCGGATCGGCCGCGAGAAGCCGCTCCACCTCCGAGAAGTTCAGGTTCATGCGCGGGCAGAAGTCCGGGAGCGGGCAGCGCGTGAAGATGAACGTCACGCCGACGGCCTCTCCCTTGAGATCGGCGAGGGAGAATCCCTTCCCCTCCTGGTCCACGAGCGGGTTGACCGGGACGGGGTCTCCCGGCTTTCCGTAGGGCCCCTGCGCGGGAATCGTCTCGACGGCGGTCGTCCCCGCCGGGCGCGAGACGACGATTCCCTCGAGATGGGAGCTGCGGTCGCCCACGAGGAGCTTCGCCTCGATGGTGTCGCCGGGCTTCAGGTCGTCGAGGATCTTCGTCTCTAAGACCGCGAACGGCATCGTCATGCCTTCCATGTAGCCCGGGACCGCTTCGTGCTTGACCGTGACCTTGCCGCCCGCGCGGTCCACGAAGACGACGACGCCCTTGAGCGGATACGGTTTCTCGAGGCCCGAGGACGCCGTGGGCCGGGGAGCGGCGGGCTTTCGGCAGGCGGCGGACGCGAGGATCGCGAGGACGAGAAGGGCCCTTTTCACCGGTCTCACCATCCGAGAACGTACGCGAACATGAGCGGCGCCACGATCGTGGCATCCGACTCGATGACGAATCGCGGCGTTTTCTCGCCGAGCTTCCCCCACGTGATCTTCTCGTTCGGGACGGCACCGCTGTAGCTCCCGAGGCTCGTCGTCGAGTCGCTGATCTGGCAGAAGTACGCCCACAGGGGCACGCCCTCGCGCCGGAGGTCCTGGTGAAGCATCGGCACGACGCAGATCGGGAAGTCGCCCGCGATGCCGCCGCCGATCTGGAAAAAGCCGACGGGCGACACGGGCGCCGTCGCCGTGTACCACTCGGCGAGGGACGCCATGTATTCGATCCCCGTCCTCACGGTGTGGATGTTCCTGATCTCCTTCTCGATGCAGTGCGCCGCGAAGATGTTCCCGAGCGTGGAGTCCTCCCATCCCGGGACGAACATCGGCAGGTTCTTCTCGGCCGCCGCGAGGAGCCACGAGTCCTTCGGGTCGATCTGGTAGTGCTCCTTCAGCTTCCCGGAAAGGAGGATCCGGTACATGAACTCGTGCGGAAAGTACCGCTTGCCCTCGCGGTCCGCGGCCGTCCACTCGTCCAGCACGGCCCGCTCGATGCGCCGGATCGCTTCCTCCTCGGGAATGCACGTGTCCGTGACACGGTTCAGGTGACGGGCGTGGAGGGCGGTCTCCTCGGCGGGGCTGAGCTCGCGGTAGTGCGGGATGCGCACGTAGTGGTCGTGCGCCACGAGGTTGAAGACGTCCTCCTCGAGGTTCGCCCCCGTGCAGGTGATGGCGTGGACCTTCCCCTGCCGGATCATCTCGGCAAGGGAGAGTCCGAGCTCCGCCGTCGACATCGCCCCGGCCATCGTCAGGAACATCTTTCCGCCGCCAAAAAGAAGGGTCTTCCAGGCTTCGGCCGCGTCCACGAGAGTCGCGGCGTTGAAGTGGCGGAAGTGGTGCTTTACGAATGCGCTGATCGTCATGGCCGGAGCATAGGAAGAAGAAGTGATGTTGCCAAGCGAGATCCCGTAGGATCGGCGGCGTGAGCGCTTCCGAGACCCTTCTCGTCACCGGCGCCGCCGGGTTCATCGGCGCCCGCTTCGTGGAATCCTGCAACGCCCGCGGCGTGCCCATCGTCAGCGTCGACCGCAAGGACGCGTTCACGTCCCGGCCGGAGCACGCCCGCCGCGACTTCGGGGACGTTCTCGACATCGAGGAGCTGGAGACCTGGCTCTCCGTGCCGCGCCCGCCGCTCGCGGGCATCGTGCACATGGGCGCGATCTCCTCGACGACCGAGCTCGACGAGGCGCTCCTCGCGCGCTTCAACGTGGACTACTCGAAGATGGTCTGGAACGCGGCGCGCCGCCTCGGCGTGCCCTGCCTCTACGCCTCGAGCGCGGCTGTCTACGGAGACGGGAGCCTGGGATTCGACGACGACGATGCGCTCATGACCCGGCTCCGTCCCCTGAACCCCTACGGCGAATCCAAGCGCCGGTTCGACCTGTGGGCTCTCGAGGAGGCGGCGGCCGGCCGCACGCCGCCGGCGTGGGCGGGCTTCCGCTTCTTCAACGTGTACGGCTTCGGCGAGCGCCACAAGGGCGGCATGGCGAGCGTCGTGCTTCACGGCTACGACCAGGCGAAGGCGACGGGCGCCATCCGGCTTTTCGAGTCGCACCGGGCAGGAATCCCGCACGGGCATCAGACGCGCGACTTCGTCGACGTCCGCGACGCGGTCGAGGCGGTGTGGTTCGCGCTGAAAAAGCCCGTGATCTCCGGGATCTACAACGTCGGAACCGGGAAGGCGCGCACATTCCTCGACCTCGCGAAGGCCGTCTTCACCGCGCTCGACGTGCCCGAGCGAATCGTCTTCGTGCCGACGCCC
>DASVJU010000400.1:0-3654 GCA_036385755.1 Thermoanaerobaculia bacterium | reverse complement strand
ATCGACATCCGGGCGCTTCCCGTCCTTCTTCTCCGCGAAACGCAGCGCGTCGTCGAGGATCGTCAGCGTGATGAGCCCGAGGAAGTCCATCTTCAGGAGGCCCATGCGGTCGACCGACTTCATCTCGAACTGCGTCGTGATTTCGTCGTTGCTGTTCCGGTAGAGAGGGAGGTACTCCACGAGCGGCCTCGGGGCGATGAGGACGCCCGCTGCGTGAACTCCCGCGTGCCGCGAGACTCCTTCGAGGCGCTCGCCTAGGTCGAAAAGGCGCCGGTAGGTCTCGTTGTCGCGGAGCGCATCCGCCAGCTCTTTCACGTCCCGCCGCGCCTCGGCGAGCATCGTCGGCTTTCCGGGATTCGCGGGAATGAGCGAGCAGAGGCGGTTGATCTCGGCCAGCGGCACGTCGAGCACGCGGCCCACGTCGCGGATGACGGCCCGGGCCTTCATGGAGTTGAACGTGATGATCTGACCGACGTTCTCGCGCCCGTATTTCGTGCGGACGTACTCGATGACTTCGCCGCGACGGCGCTCGCACAGATCGACGTCGATGTCGGGCATCGAAATGCGATCCGGGTTCAGGAAGCGCTCGAACAGCAGGTCGTACTTGAGCGGGTCGACGTCCGTGATCGCGAGCGCGTACGCGACCAGCGAGCCGGCCGCGCTCCCCCGCCCCGGGCCCACGGGAATCGCCTGGTCCTTCGCGTACTTGATGAAGTCCCACACGATGAGGAAATAGCTCGAGAGGCCCATCTTCCGGATGACGGACAGCTCCCAGGCGAGGCGTTCGTCGTACGTGGTTCGCGTCTTCTTCGCGGATCCGTTCTCGAACGCCGCGCGCTGCGGCTCGAGGCGGCGCTCGAGTCCTTCCTTCGCGAGGTCTTCGAGATACGCCTCGGGACTCTGCTCCCCTCCCGGAACGGGGAACGTGGGGATCTTGAGGCCCGTATCCACGATGACGCTCGGCGTGACGCGCTCGGCGATCGCGGCCGTGTTCTTCACCGCCTCGAGGGTGTACGGGCGGAACACGTCGCTCATTTCCTCGGTGCTCTTCACGTAGAACTCCGAGTTGTAGAACCTCATCCGTTTCGCGTCGTTGAGCGTCTTCCCCATCCCGATGCAGAGGAGAACATCCTGCGCCGCAGCGTCGTCGCGGGTCAGGTAGTGCGCGTCGTTCGTCGCGACCGGCGGAATGCCGGTCTCGGAGGAAAGCCGCAGGAGGTCCGGCAGGATCTGCCTCTGCTCGGGAAGGCCGTGATCCATGATCTCGATGAAGTAGCGGTCCTTCCCGAAAAGGTCGCGGTACCTGAGCGCCGTCTTCTTCGCCCCTTCGTAGTCGCCGATCCGGAGCCGCTTGGAGACCTCCGAGTTCAGGCAGCCGGACAACGCGATGATTCCCTCGTGGTATCTCTCGAGGAGCTCCCAATCCATCCGCGGCTTGTAGTAGAAGCCGGACAGGAACGCCTCCGACACGAGCCGCGCGAGATTCCGGTAGCCGTCGGGATTCTCGACGAGGAGCGTCAGGTGATAGTTGCTCCCTTCGCCGTCGAGCGTCTTCACGTTCTCGCGGTCGAAGCGCGAGCCGGGCGCGATGTACGCTTCGACGCCGAGGATGGGCTTGATCCCCGCCTCGAGCGCGGACGTCTGGAGCTCGTACGCCCCGAACATGTTTCCGTGATCCGTCACCGCGACGGCGTCCATGCCGGACGACTTGACCTGCCTGATCAGGTCCTTGAGCCGGTTCGCGCCGTCGAGGAGGGAGTACTGGGTGTGAAGGTGGAGGTGAACGAAGTCGCCGGACATCCCGGGGCCGATTGTAGTGCCTCATAATTCCTTGGCTGACCCGATGCGCTTTCTGCCTCTCGTCCTCAAGAACCTCCTCCGCAAGAAGACACGGACGCTTCTGACGGTCGGTTCGGTCCTTTTTCCCGTGTTCCTCGTCGCGTTCATGGCGACGTTCCTGAGGACGTTGAACTTCCCCGACCCGGCGAAGGAGCGCGGCCTCTACCGGCTCGTGACCAGGCACAAGGTCGGCCTCACGACGCCCCTTCCTTACGCCGTCCTCGCGAAGATCGCGCCGCTCGAGGGTGTCCGCGCGGTCACGCCGATCGACCGCTTCGGCGGCCTCTACCGCGACGCGAGCGCCGGAAACGTCTTCCCGCGCTTTGCGGTCGACGCCGAGCAATTTCTCCAGGTCTTCGACGACGCCACAATCGTCCAGGGCTCCGCCGAGGATTGGAAGAAGGACCGGGCGGGCGGCCTCGTCGGGATCGCCCTCGTGAAGAAGTACGGCTGGAAGGTCGGTGACCGCGTCACGATCACCGGGACCCTCTATCCCGTCGACCTCACGCTCGCCGTGCAGGCCGTGTACCGCCTCCCCTATGAGAATTCCGCGAGCATCTTCTTTCACCGCGAGTACCTCGAGGAGGCATGGCCGCCGTACCGCGGCACGGTTTCGACCGTCTGGTCGCGCTGCGCCGACGCGGCCTGCGCCGAGCGGCTGCCGAAGCAGATCGACGACCTCTTCGAGAACTCGCCCGCCCCCACGAAGACCGAGAGCGAGAACGCCTTCACCCTGGGCTTCGTCTCTCTCCTCGGGAACGTACAGCTCCTTCTGACGTCGATGGGCGCGATCATCATCGGCGTCGTCGTCCTGGTCGCGGCGAACACGATGGCGCTCGCCGTGCGGGAGCGCGTCGTCGAGGTCGCGGTCCTCCGGACGCTCGGCTTCTCGCGCGGGCGGATCGTCGGCCTCATCGTGGGCGAAAGCATCGCTCTCGCGTGCGTCGGCGGCGGCCTCGGCTTCCTCCTGTTCGTCGCGGCGTTCTCCCGCCTCAAGGGCGCGCTGATGGAAACGCGGATGTCGCCTTTTGCGGCCGGGATGAAGATCTTCCCCGAGGTCGTCGCGCTTGCGGCCGGCGTCGCTCTCGCCGTGGGCTTTTTCGCGGCGATCGTCCCGGCCGTGAGGGCCGCGCGGCGGCCGATCGCAGACGGCCTCCGCGCGTTCTGAGGTTGCGGGCTCCTAGAGCCAGCGGCGCGTGCGCGCCTTGAAGGCCCCGTATTCCTCCCCGAACTTCCGCCCGAGGTAAGCCTCCTCGCGGACGATCACGACGCGGCGAAGCGCGAGCCACACGGGGGGAAGCACGGCGAGGAGCCAGACCGTGTTCGCGACGAGCGCGATCCCGGCGATGCCGATCGAGAGGCCCACGTACATCGGGTTGCGCGAGACGCGGTAAGGGCCCGACGTCACGAGGGCGTTCACGGGGTGATTCGGATGCGGGGTCGTCCGCGCCCTCAGGAACGTCGCGAGGGCCCACCCCCCGAACGCGAGACCGAGCAGCGAGAGCGCCCACCCCGCAAAGCAAGCCTCCCGCTCGACGAGCGACGGAACGAGGCGTACCGGAACGAGCCACTGCAGGAGAAGACCCGTGGCCAGACCGACTCCGAAGAGGACAGGCGGGATGACAGGAACGTTCGCATGGTCTTCGGTGGACATGGCTTCCCCCGCGCGCAGGATACCCGCGCTCCGATATGCGTCCCGCGGATTGCGAGCAGCCTCCGGAAACCGACTCGACGCCGCGTCCGGCGGCGGGCGCTATCACGTCGACTGCTGCCGGGCGCGGGAGAAATGCGGACCTAGTTGTGGCCGTGCCGAGG
>DASVJU010000399.1:0-6225 GCA_036385755.1 Thermoanaerobaculia bacterium | reverse complement strand
GCCTGCGGGCCGACGCCTTCACGTACACGGTCGGCGAGGACGAGGCGACGGGAGAGGGCCTCGTGCGCCTCGTGCGCCGGGTTCTCGACGAGCGCGAGTCGCCGCTTTCGACGGGACGGTTCTTCTGGGGCCGCGGCGCCGCCATGCGCGACCTGCGTCGCCGGATCGCCTCACTCGCGCCGACGCCTCTTCCGCTCCTGCTCACGGGGCCGACCGGCTCGGGCAAGAACTTCCTCGTGAAGGAGGTCATCCATCCGCTCTCGTCCCGGAAGGGGCCGCTCGTTTCCTTCGATTGCGCGACCGTGCCCGAGACGCTCCTTCAGGCGGCGCTCTTCGGCTCGGTGCGCGGCGCGTATACGGGATCGGTGGCGGATCGGCCGGGCGTCTTCGAGGCGGCGGCGGGTGGCACGCTCTTCATCGACGAGATCGAGAATCTCTCCGGTGACGCGCAGAAAGCCCTCCTGACGGCGCTGAACGACGGCGTCGTGCGGCGCGTGGGGGCGACGGCGGCGGTGCCCCACACGGCGCGCATCGTGGCGGCGTCCAACATGGACCTCAAGAAGCGCGTGGCGGACGGCCTCTTCCGCGCGGATCTCCTCATGCGGCTCAATCCGGCGCTCGCTCTGGAGCTGCCGCCCCTCGCGACGCGGCGCGAGGATCTCGAGGATCTCGCGGACGACTTCGCCGCGGCGTTTTTCAGGGACGCGACGAACCGCCTCGAGATCGCGGCGCAGGTGCGCGCCGCCGGAGGCGCAGAGCCGGACCGGGCGGACGCATTCGAGCTCGCCCGCGGCGACGACGAGGTGGCGCGCAGCCGGGCCCCCGTGGTCTTCGCGCTTCCGCGAAAGGGATGGCAGGCCATCGCCCGCCACCCGTGGCCGGGCAACGTGCGGCAGTTCGCGATGGTCCTCGCGGATCTGCTCGCGGCCACTCTGTATGCCCGCACGGCCGCGGTGAAGGACCGGAGCGGCCGCGTCGTGTTCTCGATCGATCCGCGCCTCCTGTTCGATCTCCTCGCCGAGGCCCGTCAGGAAGACGCGCCTGCCGCCGTCGACTCCTTCGTGCTCCCGCGGCCCCGGGTCGACAGCGTCGAAGCGTTCCGGCGCGAGCTCGAGCGCTCCGCGTTTCGCCAGATCTTCCACGAGTGCGACGGAGACTTCGCGCGGATGGCCGAGAAGATGACCGGCTCGGCGGCGGACGAGCGGGCGGTGCGCCTGCGCTTCAACAAACTGGGCCTCTCGGCGCGGCGCGAGGCGTGAACATGTGGCAGGCGGCCCTGCCTCTCTTTCCTCTCCTGGTTCCTCTCCTCCTCGCCGCCGCCCCCGAGTCCTCGCCGGAGCCCTGCGACGACGCCTCGCTCGCCGAGGAGGCCGAGCGTCTCGGGGACCTCCCCCAGGCGCGGGACCTCGTCCGGCGGGCCCGGCTCGTGTCCCCGTCGCTCGCGCTCGCGCTCCGGGGCGCGGACTTTGCGGCGGCGGCGGGAGACACGGACGACGAAGCCCGCCTTCTCGAAATCGCCGCGAAGGAGGCCCCCGAGCTTCTCTCGCCGGTCGATCGCCTCGTCCTCGCGCGGCAGGCGGAGGCGCGTGGCGACCAAAAGGGCGCGATTCTCCAGTACGGGCACGTCCTGACGGCGTTGCAGCGGCGCGGCCTCGCCGGCGCAGAATGGGTGGGCGAGTCCATTCGCCGGCTGGATGCCGAAGACGAGGCTCGGAAGCTCCCGGCGCGGCCCGGCTTCGCTCCTCCTTCCGCGGAGGCGCGGCGCGCGTTCGCCGAGGGGAAAACGGCCGTCCGCCGCGGCGCGAACGCGGCCGCGCGCGAGGCCTTCCGAACGGCGCTCCGGCTGTCGCCGGGCTACTCGGAAGCCGCCCTCGCGCTCGGAAGCGTCGAGGAGCGGGACGGGCGGTCGACCGAGGCTGCGGCCGCGTACCGGACGGCGCTGGCCGCCGAACCGGACGGCTTCGAGGCGCTCCTGGCTCTCGGGAATCTGTTGTGGAACGAACCGGATCGCGCGGCCAAGGAAGAATCCCTGGCGCTCCTCGACCGCGGGGCGGCGCTCCGGCCGGACCTCTCGCGTCTCCACCGCGAGGCCGCGAACCGGTGGGCCGCGTGGGGCGATCCGGCGCGCGCGCTCGAGCGCCTCGACGCCTGGTGGCCGCTCGCCTCACCGGAGGATCGGACGGCGGCCTCGTCTTTTCGCGAGCGGCTGCGCGCACGGCTCGCGCGGACCTTCGGCCCCGAGCCGGCCTCCCTCGGCTCGGACCCCGCGTCGCCCGCGGTCGCCGCGTTTCGGCTCGCGCAGGTCTATGCCGGCCGTCCGGACGAGCGCGACTGGGACGCCGCCGAAAGGGAGCTTCTCGAGGCCGAGCGCCTGGATCCGCGGTTCGTGCCGGCGCTCGAGCTTCGCGCGGCGCTGCGCGAACGGAAGGGCGACCTCCTGGGCGGCGAGGCCGTTCTCCGGCGCGCGGTCGCGTTGGACCCGTCGCGCACGCCCGCGTGGGAGCGTCTCGCCGAGCTCCTGGCCCGCCAGCCCGGGCGCGCAAAGGACGCCGAGGCGGCCTGGGAGCACGCCGAGCAGGCGGGCTCTCGCGAGGCGCTTTACGCCCTGGCCCGGATCGCGTCGGGGCAATGGCAGGTTCTTCGCGCGGTGGCGCTCTACCGGCGCTACATCGCGGAGGCCGCCGGTGGCGTGCACGTCGAGGAGGCGCGCGCGGGCCTCGAGCGCGAAAAGAGACGGCAAGACACCCTGAGCGGTGCGGGGTTCGGGGCCGTCCTGTTCGCGATTCTCGCGGGAGGCCTTTCCTGGGCGCGCAGACGCTCGGGACTCACGCTCGACGAATGGCTGAGGCGCGACCCGGGCGCCACGCACGACGCGCGTTCCGTTGCGGGCCGGCTTTCGCACGAGGCGTTCAAGCACGGAGGGCTGCTGCTCGGCGAAGCGGTCGAGCGCCTGGACACGGGCGGTCTCGCGGAGGCCGCTCCGCTGCTCGTGGAACGCCTCTACGGCGGCGCAGGAGCGCCCGGGCTCGTCGCCGAGGCGCGGACGGCGATCGCCGACCTCGAAGCGCTGGGACGGCGCAGGGGCGCGCGCCTGAACCTGCGCTTCAAGGATCCGCTTCTCTCTCCCGTGTGCCGCGCGCTCGAAGCGCTCACCCGGGCGGAGCGCGCCTTCACGCGCCTCGCTCGAACGGGTTCGCTGTCCGCGCGGGGACTGAAGTCCCTGGCGCGGACACTCCGCTCGGCGGCCGCGGTCCTGAGCCCGCGCACGGCGCAGCTCGTGATGACCGCTCTCGACGAGGCCGGCTCCACGGAGGTCCGGTTCGACCGCCTCGAGTCGCTTCTCGCGAGCGTCGCGCGCGAACGCGAATCCCCGCCGCCTCCGCTGCTCGGCCTCGGCCTTTTCGCGCTCGAAGGCGGGAGGCGCGTGCGCGTGCGCGTGCCCGAGGGAGACTGGTTCACGCTCTGGCGCAACCTGTTCGCGAACGCGCTCGCCGCCCCGCGCCTCGCCCTTCTCGCCGAGGAGAAGCGGGACCCCGTGACCGGACAGGCCCTCGCGCGGTTCGTGCTCTTCGATGAAGACCCGCGCCTTCTCACGGTCGAGATGATTCGCGGACGCGGGGCCGAACGGGGGCTCGGGGTCGTGGCGGACCTCGTGAGGAAGTGGGACGGCCTCGTGGACGTCACGCCGGGAACGGGGGAGTTCACGAAGGGCGTCGCGCTCGAGTTTGCCGCAGTCGAACGAGTCGTAGCCGAGGGCCTCCCTTGAAAGCCCCCCGGCGCGTCCTCGTCGTGGAAGATGGAGACGAATACGTCGAAGGGTTCGAGAAGCTCGCTTCGGCGCGCGGACTCCCGATCGCGTTCTCGCGCGCGCGAGATTTCGAATCGGCCTGCGCGGGCCTCGAGCCTCACGGTCCCGACGCGCTGTTTCTGGACGTCGTCTTCGACCGCACGCCCGAGGATCGCCTCGCGGGTGACGCAGAGGCTCTCGTGGCGCGTTTCGGAGGGGACCGCGCCCGCGCCGTGCGCCACCTCGCGACGCACCAGGGCTTCTATGTCCTCGACGCTCTCGCCCCTCTTCTGCCCCGGATTCCGGTCGTTCTCGCGTACGACTTCTCTGCCGAGCCTCAGCGCCTCGAGGCACTGAGACGCCGTGTCCCGGGACTCGGCGGCCTTCCGGACGGCACGTCCCTCTCCGCGGCGCTGGACCTTCTTCTCAGATCTCCTGGAACACGAACCGCTTGAGGACCTGAATCCGCTCCGAGGCGTGCTTGGGGTCCATGAGCCAGATCGCCCCCGCCACGGACGAGAGCAGCGAGTTGCCGTCCTGCGGCGTGAAGCAGAAACCCACGATCTCCCTGCCCTTGTCGGCGACGGCGAGGGTCGGCGTCGAGATGACGGTCTGCGACAGGATGCGCCCGTAGTACCCGTGATCGCGGCCGAACGAGAACACCTCGTTCGCGCTCTTTCTTTCCGTGAGCGCGACGAGCGGGTTCTCCTTCAGACGTTCGATAACGGACTTCTTGTCGGTGGCCTTCGTGAGCTCGAAGTTGAACCACACGGAGTGCATGTATTGCGTGTTGAGCTTCAAGGCCGACGAGAACACCTTCGGCTTCAGGTTCAGCGTCTCGTAGAGATGGAACACGTCGCGGGCGTGGTGCGTCCCGAACTCCTCGTCGTCGTGACGGCCGACGGTGGGCGCCGGGATGTAGTCCTTCGTCTGGGAGACGTCGTTCGCGCGCCGCATGCAGACGAACTGCGCGCGATCCATCGTCAGCGTGTCGCCGACCATGCCGAGGGTCTTGATCAGGATCGCGAGGTTGTGCGTGTTGCACGACACGACCTCCAGGAACCTGTCTTCCCCCGGGATGAGGGCCGAGTCGTTGATCCCGCGTGCGTACATCTTTCCGAAGCCGAACTCCGACCCTTGCGCGAGAAACCCGCGAGGCCCCTTGAGGTGCTTGTAGAACGTCTCCTTGTTCTCGTTTCCGGCCGGCGTACAGTCGATGACGACGGTCGCGCGTTCCATCGCTTCCTGGGCCGTGTACGAGACCTTGTGGCCGAGGGCTTCGAAGTCCGCGGACTTGTCCTCCTCGGTCGCGAGGTGCGCGCCGCGCGACATGAGGTGAGCCACCTTCGCCCGCTCGGTCTTCATCGGCGTGCGCTTGTGAAACGTCACTTCGTCGATCCCGAGGTGCTGCTTGAAGTCCGTGAAGAGCCCGATGAGGGGCTCTCCGATCGTCCCGGTCCCGACGATGTGAACGATGTTTTTCATGGGGCTCGTTATAACCGAAAAAACTTCGCGTGCTAACGTGATTTCGATGCCGGAGCGTGCCCCCGAGAGTCTCCTGTCCCTCGAAATACCCGGCCCAAGAGGCCCGCTGGAGGCCCTGTTGCGCGTCCCGGCGACTCCGGCCGGAGCCGCGGTCGTCGCGCATCCGCATCCCGCCCACGGCGGCACCATGCACACGAAGGTCGTGCACCGCGCCGCGCGTCTCCTTTGTCGGAGGTTCTCGCTGGAGACGCTGCGGTTCAACTTCCGGGGCGTCGGAGCGTCGGCGGGGGCGTACGACGGGGGAGCCGGCGAGACCGAGGATCTCGTCGCCGCCGCCGGATGGCTTCGGGCGCGGCGCCCGGACGGGCCGTTCGTGCTCTCGGGGTTCTCGTTCGGGTCACTCTGCGCCCTCCGCGCGGCCGAGCGCGTGTCGCCGGAGGTTCTCCTCCTCATCGGCGTCCCGATCGACGGGTGGGGGGCCGCTGGAGAGGTTCCGCCGGCGACTCGCGTCGCGTGGATTCAGGGCGCAAACGACGAATTCAGCACGAAAGAGCGCGCCCGCGAAATCGCCGAGGCGCGCGGCTTTACGTTTCTCGTCGTGCCCGCGGCGGACCACTTCTTTACCGGCCGGCTGGACGAGTTCGAGAGCGTGGCGGGAGATGCGCTCGCGCAATGGCTCTAAGCATGATGATTTCGGAAGAAGAAAAAGAGATTCTCAGAAGGGTGGCCAGGGATGCCGCCGCCCGCGCGGTGGGGCTGAGGGTGATGTCCGCGTCCGCTCCGGAAATTGCGGCGGGAAGTCGCCTGTCCCTGCCGTCTCCCGTCTTCGTCACGTGGCGAAAGGACGGGCGGCCTCGGGGCCGGAGTGGGAGCATCGAGGCGAAGCACGCGCTCGCCGCCGCCGTCGAGGAGCATGCGGTCGCTGCGCTCTTGCACGATCCGAGAATTCCACC
>DASVJU010000398.1:0-32446 GCA_036385755.1 Thermoanaerobaculia bacterium | reverse complement strand
CGACAACCTCCATGCCGCGGGCATCGACGTGACGCTCGTGACGACGATCGTGAACACCGTCAACAACGACCAGGTCGGCGACATCATCCGGTTCGCGATCAAGAACATCGACAAGATCAACGCGGTCTCCTTCCAGCCCGTTTCTTTCACGGGCCGCGACGAGGAGATCGACGACGAGACGCGGAAGAAGCAGCGGTACACGCTGTCGCACCTCGCGCACGACGTGAAGGGCCAGGCCGGCGTCGGCGAGCCGATGCGCGACTGGTTCCCGCTCTCGGCCTCCGGCCCGTTCTCGGATCTCAAGGACCTGCTCGGGGGTCTCGAGGGGCAGTGGGGCTCGCTCAAGTGCGGATGCCACCCCAACTGCGGCATCGGCACGATGATGCTCGTCCACCCCGAGTCCGGCGACGCCGTGCCCGTGACGCAGATCCTCGACGCGGACCGGCTCCTCCGCGACCTGACCGTCGTGACGGACGCCGCGCGCGGCCGCTTTCTCACGATCGTCCAGACCGCGCTCGCGCTCGCGCGGAACATCCGCCCGGCGGGTGTCCCGAAGAACCTCGGTGTGTGGGAAACGCTCAAGGTCATGGACGGGCACACCGGCAAGGGCATGGGAATCGCGAAGCAGGCGCGCTATCCGTGGCGCGTCCTCCTCGTCGCGGGAATGTGGTTTCAGGACCTCTTCAACTACGATTTCCGGCGGACGGAGATGTGCATCATTCCCTACGGCACGCAGCTCGGCGAGATCTCCTTCTGCGCCTACAACACGGGTGCGGGCTGGCGGAAGATCGTCGAGGAAATGCACCAGAGCGCGACGCTCGCCGAGTGGTACAAGGAGAAGGGCCGCCACCCCGTGTATGCGCACGGCAAGCGTGTCCCTCTTCCCTCGTTCACGCCCGCGCCGATGCCTTCCACGCTGCCCGTCTTCGAGCCCGCAGCCGCGCGGACGAGCGAAATCCCTCTCTCGCCTATGCTTCCGAACTACGGGGCCGCCTCCGGGAAATAGTCCCGGCCGCGCGGGCTGCGCGCGCGGCATTCGCCCTCGCGCTTACAGCCGCCTCGTGTCAAGACTGAGGCGCGGCACGCTTTACCGGACGGAATCGGAAACGAATGCCGACGGCGTGAACTCGTTGCTGACTTCACGGCTGGACCGGGCGGCACGCCGGTTGCTTTTACGAAGGGTTTGAGAACTGCCCGACCGATCCCGCTCCTTGCGATGCTGCTGGCTGAAGTGTTCGGCGCGCCGCTGGCGCTGGCGCAGCCGGGCGAACCACCTCGCCCGGCGGCGGACCAGACGACGCGTAGGCTCGACGTCGAAGAAAACACGCCGGCGCCTGGCGGGTCGAACGTGGAGGCAGCCGCTTCCGCCGAGGAGCCGAGACCGTACCGTCCCCCGTCTTTTCCGAAAATGGTGCTCCTCGACACGGGACACGTCCTGACTTCGCCGATCCGCTGGCGGGGGTGCGACTGGGCCGCTGTTTCCGTGTCGGTGGGAGCTCTCGCAGCACTCTCGCTGGCGGACGAGTCGATCAGCGACGCGGCGCGCGAGCACGGGCCGACGCTCGGCTTCGCCGGGGACACGCTCGAAGGGCTCGGCGACGGACGCTCGTTCCTGCTCCTCGGCGGGTTCTATCTGGCCGGCGCGATCGGGCACGACTCGAAGGCGAAGAACGTCTTCTTCGACGGGCTCTCGGCCAGCCTGATCGCAAGCGGCATCATCACGCCGGTCCTTTCCACCGTCGTCGGACGCGAGCGGCCGACTGCGGAGCAGGGCGCGTATTCGTTCCATCCGTTCGAAGGGCGTTCCTTTCCCTCGGGTCATGCCACCCAGGCTTTCGCGGTCGCGTCGGTGATCGCGACGTCGTACGACCAGCTCTGGGTAAAGGTGGCCGCGTACGGGGCGGCCTCGGTCGGCGCCTACGCGCGCGTGCGGAGGGGCAAGCACTTTCTCACGGACGTCGTTGCGGGGGCGGCAATCGGGACGCTCGTCGGCCGCTCCGTAGTCCACCTCAACAAGAAGCTTCGGTCGGGGGAGAAGGAGCCGGAGAGCACGGGCATCCGCCTGTCGGTTCTTCCGGTCGTGGACGGCACCACCTTCGGCGCGACCGCGAGCCTCGACTTCTGAGCCAAGGGACCGCGTGACGGAGGAAACATGAACATCAGGAAACGACGGCCTCGAACCCCCGGCTTCCCGTGGCGCCTCGCCGCGACGCTCGTCGCGGGGGCCGCTCTTTCGGCGCCCCCGGCCCGGGCGCAGGACACGGGCCGGTGGGAAGTCGGCGCCTTCGCCGGCGGGTATTTCGGGAGTCGAGTCTTCCTGGACCAGGGCACCGACATCCGGATCGGGAGCGCTCCCGCGTTCGGCCTGCGCGGCGCCTTCAGCGTCGACCGCACGTTCAGCCTCGAGCTCTCGCTGTCGAGGGCCAGCTCACGGCTCCTCGCGGTCGATCCGGCCACCGGGGCGTCGCTCGCGCCGTCGGCGCCGATCGACGTCAACACCTACGAGATCAACGGCCTCTACGGGTTCGGCAGCGGAAGAGCGCGCGGATACATGGGGCTCGGCGTGGGCGCGATGACGCTTCACCCGTTCGTTCCCGGTGTCGAGACGCATCCGGACACGCGGTTCGTCCTGAACGTCGCGCTCGGCGGGAAGCTCTACCTGAGCGATCGCCTCGCCCTGAGGGCCGACGGCCGCTATCGCTGGAGGAGCGCCAGCCCTGGCACCGGCTCCGTCATCTGCGGAAGCCAGGGCTGCTACGGCTTCACCACGGACCTCTACTCGAGCGCCGAGGTCACGGGCGGGCTGTCCTACCGGTTCGGAGGGGCGCGCATCTGGGATCTCCCGGCCGCTCCCAGGACGCCGGGCTCGACCGCCGTCCTGGCGGCCCCGACAAAGCGTCCCGAGCCGCAGGAGAACTTCTTCACGGCCGCCGGCGAGGTCGCCCTCGTGGAGTTCCTGCCCTGGGCCTACGACCGATACGTCAGCAAGGACGATTTCGCGTACATCTCCATCCAGACCGTGAAGGAGAACTTCCGGAACGGGTTTGGCTACGACCGGGACGACTTCAACACCAACCAGGCCAGCCATCCCTTCCACGGCAGCCTCTTCTTCAACGCCGCGAGGTCGAACGGCTACGGGTACTGGGAGTCCGGGGCGTTCACGCTGGCGGGGAGCTTCCTGTGGGAATGCTGCATGGAGAACACCCAGCCCTCGATCAACGACATCGTGAACACGACGTTCGGCGGCATGTCCCGCGGCGAGATGGCGCACCGCCTCGGCGTCATGGTGCGCGACAACAAGGCGAGCGGGTTCACGCGCTTCTGGCGCGAGCTCACCGGCGCGATCGTGGACCCGATGGGCGGATTCACCCGGCTCGTGAGCGGCGAGATGTTCCATCCGTTCCCCAACCCGGACGAGCGCTTCCCGAGCCGCTTCAGCGTGGTGGCCGACCTCGGCTACCGGCACGTCGGAGGCGGGGCCCCCGATCCGGACGGAGGCATCGTCTCCCTCTCCGTCGTCTATGGCGATGCGTTCGCCGGCGAGATCCGCAAGCCCTTCGACACGTTCTGGCTCGAAGCCGATGTCGGCACGACGGGCGGAGTCTCGCGGGTCGAGGGACGCGGAGTCCTGAAGGGCTGGGAGCTGGGCGACTCAAAGGCGCGCGCGCGGCACATTCTCGGCGTCTTCCAGGAGTACGAGTACTTCAACAACGAGTCGCAGGTCTTTGCGGCGCAGATCTTCAGCGTTGGCCTGCTGTCACGGTACAGCCTCAAGCCGGATCTCAAGGTCAGCACCGACCTCACCGCGATCGTGTTCCCGCTCGCGGGCATCCGGACGACGGACTTCCTGAACCCCGAGACGGGACGGACCTACGATTACGCTCCCGGCGGAGGGTTCCGCGTTGCCGCCCGCCTGTACCGGCGGGAGTGGGAGATCGTGAGGCTCGGATACGGCGTCGCGTACGCGCGCACCGCGAACGGGAGCTCCTCCAGCAACACGCTGCAGTTCTTCCGGGCCTCCGGGCGTCTTCCGCTCACGCGGTCTCTGGGTGCGGGCGCCGGCTACTCATGGTACAGCCGCAGGACGACCTACCCCGGCGGCTTCCAGGAAGCGCCCCAGACCCAGTCCGAATGGCGCGCCTTCGTGAGCTGGAGCCTCTAGCGTTCAGACTCAGACGGTCTCGAGGTATCGGTGGACTACGCCGACGGCGCCGGAACCCTCGCCGACGGCGGCGGCTACCCTCTTGCTCGAGCCGGCGCGCACGTCGCCGGCCGCGAAGACACCCGGGACGCTCGTCTCGAAGAGAAACGGGTCCCGATCGAGCGTCCAGCCGCGAGGCCGGCGGTCCGCGCGGGACAGATCGGGGCCGGTTGGCACGAAGCCCCCTTCGTCGAGCTCGACGAATCCGGAAACCATCTCGGTCTGTGGCTTCGCGCCGATGAAGATGAACATCGCGGCAGCCTCGATCTCGTACTCCGTCCCCTCGGGGACGTCGCGAACGGCGATCTTTTCCAGCCGGCCGGTTCCGTGAACCGCGGTCACCTCGACGCGCGTCACGACGTCGACGTTCGGCGCCGCCTCGATCCGGTCGATCAGGTAGCGCGACATCGACTTGCCCAGGGAATCGGCGCGGACGAGCATCGTGACGCGGTGCGCGTAGCGCGAGAAAAAGAGCGCTCCCTGTCCGGCCGAGTTCCCCGCGCCCACGATGCACACGTCCTGGCCGCGGTACGTCGCGGCCTCGGTCATCGCCGCCCCGTAGTAGACGCCGATGCCGAGGAGAGCCTCGATCCCTGGCACCTCCATCTTCCGCACCGAGACGCCCGTGGCGAGGACGACCGCGTAGCAGCTCACGTCGGTCCCGTCCGTGAGGCGAACCACGCGATACGGGTCCTCGCGGCGGAGGCTGACCGCCTCGTGCGCGATGACTTCGGCGCCGAAGCGGCGCGCCTGAGTGGTCGCGCGGCGCGCGAGATCGGCCCCCGAGACGCCCGAGGGGAACCCGAGGTAGTTCTCGATCCTCGAGCTGGTACCGGCCTGTCCTCCCGGCGCGCCCTGCTCGACGAGCGCGGTGCGCAGTCCCTCCGAGGCTCCGTAAACCGCTGCGGCCAGCCCCGCGGGTCCGCCTCCGACGATCAGCAGGTCGTAGAAGGGCAATTGCGCCTTCGTCTGCATCCCGATCTTCCCGGCGAGCTCGCGGTTGGTCGGTGCGGCCAGGAAACTACCGTCCGGAAAGAGAACGACGGGAAGCCGCGCCTCGGCGCCGAACGAGCGGATCAGCTCCCGCGTCGGCGGGTCCTGGTCGACGTCGAGCCACTGGTAGGGGACCTGATTGCCCGACAGAAATTCCTTCACCGCGAAGCTGCGGGGAGACGACCGCGCCCCGGCGACGCGGATGCCTTCGTAGGGGAGGCGCACGTGCGCGGTCCAGTCCGACAGCAGGTCGTCGAGGACCGGGTAGAGCCGCTGGTCCGGAGGATCCCAGGGCTTCAGCAAGTAGTGATCGAGTCCGACGTCGTTGATGCCTGAAATCGCGGCCTGAGTGTCGGCGTATGCGGTGAGGAGGACCCGTCGTGCCGTCGGGTGGAGCTTGACCGCTTCGTGCAGGAACTCCGTGCCCGACATCCCGGGCATCCGTTCGTCGACGAGGAAGAGGGCGACGGGGGTGCCGCGCTGTTTGAGCTGGCGGGCGGCTTCGAGAGCCTCGGCGCCGGATGCGGCTTTCAGGATGCGGTAGTCGCTCCGGTAGTGCTGCTTGAGGTCGCGCTCGACGGCGCCGAGTACTTCGGGGTCGTCGTCGACGGCCAGAATCACCGGTTTGACCACTTCATTCCTTCCCTGCGTCGAGGGGCAGCGTCACCCGGAACTCGGTGTGCTCGGAGCAGGAGTCGACCTCGATCTCGCCCTGGTGTTTGCGGACGATGCGACGCGTGATGTCGAGGCCGAGGCCGGTGCCCTGACCCACCGGTTTCGTGGTGAAGAAAGGATCGAAGATCCGCTCGCGGATCTCCGGGGGTAATCCCGCTCCGTCGTCGACGACGCGCACGACGACGGAATTCCCCTGGCGGCCCGCGGCGACCGCGACGTGTCCCTTGGCCGCGTCCAGCGCGTTGTCGACGAGGTTAGCCCACACCTGGTTGAGCTCGCCGCCCAACCCCGGGACGCGCGGAAGGTCGGCCTCAACGTCGAGGCTCACGCTCACGGACTTCCCGCGGGCCTTCGCGTTGAGCACCGCGAGCGTGTCGGCCAGCCCCTGGGCGACGTCGACCGGCTTGGGCATGGTCGCCTGGTCCATATACGTGAAGCCCTTCACCGCCGCGACGAGGTTGTGGATCTTCGTCGCGGACGCCTCGATCTCCGATACCAGCTGGTACGTCGCGCAGCCGGCCATGAGCCACGGGAGGGTCGCCCGGAGCGCCTCGCGGTCGAGCGTGCTCGCGAGCGCGTCGAGGGCATCGAGCGTGATCGCGGACTCCGCCAGCGCTTCCGCAGCGGTGACGTCGGCGCCGTGACGCGAGAGCCAGTCGGCGATGGCGTCTTCACGGTCCGCCCGCTCGATGGGTGAGCGCCCGAATGTCGTGCCGGCCGCGGCGAGGCAGAGACCCCGGGACCTGTCGACGGCGGCCTGCTGTGTCTCGGACAATCGGGCTGCGCCGAGAGCGCGGGATGCCCGCTCGACCTCGGACAACCGCGCCTTGAGCCCCTGGGCGCTCCGCGCGACGGCCGACGCGGGGTTGTTCAGCTCGTGCGCGAGCCCCGCGGCCAGCCTGCCGAGGGACGACATCTTCTCCACCTGAAGATCGCTCGACGTGAATTGGCGGGCGCGGTCGACCATGACGTGCACGAAGATCGAGGTGAGCTCGTGGCAGTCGCGGATCAGCGCCGGGATCTCCTCGCGCGGGACCATGAAGACCTCGGTCGGGACCTCGGCCTTCACGTCGCCCGGCGACTCCTTGAGGCGCGAGTACGGCAGGACCCCCGTCACGTCGCCCCCGCGCCACTCCATGACCTTGTTCGGTCCGGAGCCGCGGTCGACGTGAATCGACATGTGCCCGGAAAGGACGATGTACAGACCGCGCACCGTTCCGGACTTCGGCGAGAGGACGTCTCCGGTCCCCAGCTGGACGAGGCGACCGCGGGCCGCGAGCCACGCGAGCTGGTCGGGGGGGGCGCCGGCGAGCAGCCGATGCGCCGCGAGACGATCCTGAATGGTCACCGCGTGCTTGCCTCCGCGAGCGCCACGAGGCCCGCGGCCGCTTCGTCCGGCTGCTCGAGCGGCACGAGGTGGCCCGCGCGCGGCACCGTCAGGAGCTTCACCCACGACGCGCGCGCCGCGACGGCCGTCATCGCTTCGGCGTCCGAAGGTGGTGCGATCGCATCCTCGTCCCCGACCGCGACGAGGAGCGGCCGGTCCCACGCGGAGAGGACCGCGAAGCCCTCGTCGCGGAGCGCGAGACCGGCGAGGTCGGCCGTCGCGGTCCCGGGAGGCGTCGCGAGGATCATCGCGCGCGCGACCTCCTCGACCGGTTTTCCCTTCGAGATGCGGGCGAGAAGCTTCGGCAGCATGGCGGAAAGGGCCGCTTCGATCCCGTCCTTGCGGATCGACTCGATCGCTTCCTTGCGTTTCGCGCGGCCCGCATCGTCGTCCGACGAAGCCTTCGTGTCGAAGAGCGCGAGGCCGAGGATGCGGCCGCGGAACTGCGCCGCATGCCGCTTGACGAATTCGAACGCCACGTAGCCGCCCATGGAGAGTCCGGCGACGAGAAAGGGCTCGCCGGCGGGCACGGCGTTCAAGATCTCCTCGGCCATGTCGTCGGCGAGAAGAGACATCGCGTGTACGGGCGCCGCGGGCCGGAGGGATGTGCCGCGGCCGCGGAAGTCCGGGGCGAAAACGGTGGTGATCGGACCGAGTTTGCCTGCCGCAGCGCGCCCGGCGAGCGGGTCCCAGATGCGGTGGTCGAGCGGGTAGCCGTGAAAAGCAACGAGGTGCATGCCCGCATCTTACGGGCGCGCGAGTTCCGGCCGGTACGTCACGCTGTTGCGGGTCCCTTCCCAGACGGTGACCTCCTCGAGCCGCGCGCCGTCCTTCAGAAGCCCGGCTTTCACGATCTCGTCCGCAACCCAGAGCGCCACGTTCTCGGCACTCGCGTTCTTCCGGTCGAACGGCGGAACCGTATTGAGGTCACGGTTGTGGAGGCGCGACGCGAGTGCCTTCACGAAGGCCTCCGTTGGGACGAAGTCGACGGAGAGGTCGTAGGCGCCGAGCGCGGACGTCCCGAGCGCGACCTCGATCTTCCAGGAGTGGCCGTGCGCGGGCTCCGGTCCGCCGGCATAGTCCACGAGGTGGTGGGCGGCCTCGAACGTCGCGTGGCAGCGGACGGTGAAGGGCATCGCGGCGAGTCTACGACGCGAGGACGGTCTCTTCGCGCCGAACGCGGATCCCGTGCTGTCCCTCGGGCGGGACGCCGTATTCTTTTTCCAGGAACTTCTTCGGCGTCGTGGCCGCGGTACCCGAGAGCGCAAGGCGCTCCGTTCGGGTCTCGCCGTTCGGAAGCGTGAACGAGTAGACCGCCTCCGTCGCGGCGCGTCCCAGGGATTTCGCCCCTTTCGGGAGCTCGACGCACGCAGTGATGAGAAGGCCTCCGGGGAGCCGCGCGTTCACGGCGGCGACGTGCGCCTCCGAGAGCGCGTCGAGGACGTCCACGTCGAAGAGCTCGTGCTTCGACTCGTGGCCGAGGGGCAGCGCCGGCCCCATGGACATGCGGAGGTGAGGGTTGTAGCCCTCGGTGTACCGCACGGGGGCGCCGGACGCGCGCAGCGCGCGCTCGAGCACGTCCATGGTGTTGCGGTGCGAAAGGTAGCGGGCGTCCCCCAGTTTCTCGAACGTGAGCCGGTACGAGCGCGCCGTCTCGGCGAGTGGCACCGCGAGCGCGCCGCCGGGTTTGCGCCGCTCGTGGAGCGGCTGCAGGTCGGGCGTCGCCTTCATGCGATAGGCCGCGCCTTTGGCTTTCTCGGTGTAGGCGGAGGGGAGAGGAAAAGAGACTCTTTTATTACCTTCTAAGAAATCCCCCGGCGGCGCGTTCTGCGCGCCGCTCCCTTCCGAAGCAAATCTGAATTCCTTCGGCAGGGGATTGGCGAGGACGGTGTCCTCGCCGTCGCCGGGGACGCCGCACGCGTAACAGTGCCCCCACTTGCAGTCGTCCGTGTGCATCTCCTTGAGAGCTTTCTTCCACTCGACGACGAGGAACGGTTTGCGGATGAACGCGTCGACGACGTCCCAGGGAAGCGTCTCCTTGAGATCCTTCTCGCGCAGGTGGCGGGCCTTCGGGACGCCGGCCGCGAGGAGCGCCTCGTTCCAGCGCTCCCACGAGAAGTGCTCGCTCCAGGCATCGAAGCGTCCGCCGCGCCTCCAGACCTCGAGGATCGCGCCGCCCATGCGCCGGTCACCGAGAGAGAGCATCGCCTCGATCTCGGCTTCCTTCGGCTCGTGCCACGTCATCTTCGCGCCTCTCATCGAGCGGAAGCGGTCCTTGAGATAGGCGAGCTTCCGGGCGAGGTTCTCGACGCCGTCGAACGCGAACCATTGGAACGGCGTGAAACTCTTCGGCACGAAGGACCCGACCGAGACGTTCACCGTGGGCCTCACGCCGTGCTTGCGGCCCTGGGCGAGAATGTCCTTGACGAGCGTCACGAGCTCGTCGAGGTCTGGATCGGTTTCCGTCGGGAGGCCGATCATCGTGTAGACCTTGATCATGTCCCAGCCGCGCGCGAACGCGACGTCGGCGGCCTGCACCATGTCGGCATTCGTGAATGTCTTGTTGATGACGCGGCGCAGGCGGTCCGAGCCCGTCTCGGGCGCGAACGTGAAGCCCGATTTCCGTACTTCCGAGACCGCGTCCGCGAGGCCGACGGAGAACGCTTCCGCCCGGAGAGAGGGCAGCGAGATCGAGACCTTCGTCTTCGCGAGCTCCGGCGCAAGACACGCGACGAGGGGCTCGATCTGCGAATAGTCGGCGGAGGACAGCGAGAGGAGGCCGACCTCGCTCCAGCCCGCTTCGTCGATGAAGGTCTTCGTGGCCTTCGCGACGTCGGCGGGGTCCAGCTCGCGCACAGGCCTGTACCAGTAGCCGGCCTGGCAGAAGCGGCAGCCCTGCGTGCAGCCGCGCATGATCTCGAGGCCGAGGCGGTCCTGGATGATGTCGACCGACGGCACCATCGGCTTTTCGGGATAGACGTCGGCCGAAAGCTTCTCGACCCAGACGCGATTCGCCTTCTCGGGAACGCCCGGCGCGTTCGGTCTCGTCGACATCACGCGGTCGCCGTCATAGACCACGTCGTAGAGCGACGGGACGTAGATCCCCGGGCAGGCAGCGAAGGCGAGAAGTCGCTTTCGTCTCCCGAGTTCCCGCGTGGCCGCGACCTTCTCGAGGAAGACGGGGAGGGCCTCTTCCGCGTCACCGATCAGGAAGACGTCGAAGAAGTCCGCGAGCGGTTCGGGATTCGCCGTGCACGGGCCGCCGCCGATGACGATCGGATCCGCGTCGCCGCGATCCGAAGAGAGCACGGGGATGCCCGAGAGGTCGAGCATGTTCGGTACGTTCGTGTAGTTCAGCTCGCTCTGAAGCGAAAAACCGACGACGTCGAAGTCCGAAACGGGCGCGAACGATTCGACCGTGAAGAGAGGGACCCTCTCCCGGCGGAGCACGGCCTCGAAGTCGACCCATGGAGCGTAGGTTCGTTCGCAGGCCCAGTCCGGCCGACGGTTCACGATTTCATAGAGGATCTTCGTGCCCGTGTGGCTCATCCCGATCTCGTAGGTGTCGGGAAACGCGAGGCACACGCTGACCGAAGTGGCGCCGAGGTTCTTGCGCGTCACGTTCCTCTCGAGGCCGAGGTAGCGACCGGGGCGCTCGACGGCGAGGAGGAAAGGCTCGAAGCGGGGGCGGACGGACGTGTAACGCACGAGGGTTGTCACGAATCGTGGAGTTTACCGTGCTGCTGAGACGCCGTCTCAGATTTGGTGCGGGGCCGATTCAAGCGGTCCGGGCGACGCCCACGGGGCACGAGACTCCCGTTCCCCCAAGGCCGCAGTAGCCGTCGGGATTCTTCGCGAGGTACTGCTGGTGGGAGTCCTCGGCATAGTAGAACTCGGGGGCCGGCAGGATCTCGGTCGTGATGGCGCCGAAACCGCCGGCGGCGAGCTCTCTCTGGAACGCGCTCCTGCTGGCCTCGGCCGCCGCGTGCTGTGTCTCGTCGAAGGTGTAGATGCCCGAGCGGTACTGCGTGCCCGCGTCGTTTCCTTGCCGCATTCCCTGCGTGGGATCGTGGCTTTCCCAGAAGACCTTCAGGAGATCCTCGTACGAGACGTGCGCCGGGTCGAACACGACGAGCACGGTCTCGTTGTGCCCCGTGCGTCCCGTGCAGACCTCGCGGTAGGTGGGGTTCGGCGTCGCGCCGGCGGCGTAGCCGACCGCGGTCGAGAAGACGCCTCTCTTCTGCCAGAACTTCTTCTCGGCGCCCCAGAAACAGCCCATCCCGAAGAGAGCGCGCCGCAGCCCTTCGGGGAAGGGCGCCTCGAGCGGATGGCCGTTGACGAAGTGCTTCTCGGGGACGGGCATCTTCTCGGCGTGGCCGGGAAGAGCTTCGCCGGGCGCTGGAATCTGAAGCTTGGTCGAACTGAAGAACATGACACCTCCGGTGCAACGGGAACGGCGCGAAGGGCCCGGCTTATTCCCCTCCGGCCGCCGGGCGGCGGATTCTGCTCCTCGTTCGCGCAGAAGAGAAGCGGTTCGTCGGGAGAAACCGGACCCTCGTCCCGGGCGATTGACTCCCCGAAGGCAGCGGCCTAGATTGCCGTTCGGATGGCACTCGACGACAAGGTCCGCGCGTATCTTCGCGAGCTCGGCGCCGCGCTCAACGAAGCGGTGTCGTCCTCGGAAAAGGTGCACGACATCCTCGCGAAGGTGAAGGCCGAGGGTTACGGAGTGTATCTCGTCCTCGACGCCACGGTCGCCCTCGAGAAACGCGGACGGCGCTCTTCGGCCGCGCTCCCGTCCATCCGGCGCGGCGCGCTGCAAGCGGCCCGCGGCGCCGACGACGGCGAGGGCTCCACCGTCGAGCGCGCGGTCTTCCAGATCAACGTCAAGGATCTGAGCTTCCTGCGTTCCGTCGGGATCGACCCGACGCGGCCCATCCGCTCGCGCCGCCGCCCGCAGGCCGCCGTGACGATCCGGTCCACGATCGCGAAACGCGGCTGAAGGTCCCTGCCGCCGTGCAGGACCTTCTGGGCCTTTCCCCTCTCGACGTCGCGCGTGCCGTGCGCGAGGTCGCCCCCGAGCCATTTCGGGCGGCCCAGATCTCGAAGTGGATCTACGAGCGGCGCGCCGCCGACTTTGCGGAGATGACGAATCTTCCGAAGACGATGCGCGACGCCCTCGCGAAGGAGTTCGTCATCGGCCTCCCGAAGGTCGTCGCGAGGACGCCCGCGCCCGACGGCACCGAGAAATTCCTGTTCGAGCTGCCGGACGGGGCGCGCATCGAGGCCGTCTCCATCGTGGAGTCGAAAAAGACGCCCTGCTGGACGGATCCCGAGACTCCGGGCGCCTCCCGCGTCACGATCTGCCTGTCCTCGCAGGCAGGCTGCGCGCTGGACTGCGCCTTCTGCGTGACGGGCCGCATGGGCGCCGGGCGCAACCTCACGGCCGGAGAGATCGTCGGCCAGTACCTTGCGATCGCGCGCGCGAAGGGCTTCTCACCGCACGAGGCGAACGTCGTGTTCATGGGGATGGGAGAGCCGCTCCTGAACGTGGCGAACGTGGTGCGGGCGCTCGATCTCCTCGAGGAGGAGGTCTCGCCGAAGCGCACCACCGTCTCGACGGCGGGCATCGTGCCCGGAATCGAGACGCTCGCGGGCCGGCCGCGCCGCCCGAACCTCGCGGTGTCGCTCTCGGCCGCGGACGACGAGACGCGGACGAAGCTCATGCCGATCAACCGGACGTATCCCATCGCCCGGCTCCTTGCTGCGCTCAAGCGGTGGCCGCTCGAGCGCGGACGGCGCATCACGTTCGAGTACGTTCTCATCGGGGGCGTGAACGACCGCGTCTCGGACGCCGTGAAGCTCGCGGCGCTCCTGCGCCCGCTGCCGTCCAAGGTCAATCTGATTCCCCTCAACGAGTCGAAGGAATGGCTCCCCGGTCTCCTTCGGCCGGCGGACGCCGCCGTGAACGCCTTCGCGAAGGCAGTCGCGGACGGCGGCGTGCCGGTGACGGTGCGCTGGTCGAAGGGCCTGCAGGCCGACGCGGCGTGCGGCCAGCTCAAGGGGCGTGAAGAGCCGCGGCGCCCGTCGGCGCCGCCCGGCTGATCGTCTCGCCGGAAAACCGGACGATTCCCGTCAGGATCCGGCCGGTGGTCGCACCGTCCCGGCGCCACGACGGGAGGTCCGCTGCCGCGGCGTTGCAGATCCCGATCTGGTGAATGCGCGCGGGATCGACGCCGCGTGCGACGAGCGCCGCGACGTTGAAGGCCGCGACGTCGATGAAAGCCTTTCCGCCCGCGCCCGCGGTGATGGCATCCCGGGGCGCGACGCCGTACGAGGCGCGGAGCGCTTCGACGACCTCGGGCCCGACCTCATAGCGGTCGCGCGCGATCGAGGGACCGAAGGCGGCCGTAACCCCGGCGACGCGCACGCCGCGCGCCTCGAGCGCGTCCAGCGCGGCGTCGAGGACGCGCGCGGCCGTGCCCCTCCAGCCCGCGTGGACGGCCGCAATCCAGCCCGTCCGGGGATCCGCGAGGACGATCGGGACACAGTCGGCCGAAGCCACGGCGAGAAGAATGTTCGGCTGTCTCGTGATGACGGCGTCCCCGGTTCCGAGGACGCCGCTCCGGCGCTGGCGCGCCGGTTCTTCGATGGAGTGAACGCGGGCGCCGTGCACCTGCTTCAGCCTGACGATTTCGGCGTCCGGCGTGGCGAGGCTGGCCGCGAGTGCGCGGCCGGCGGCGGCGGGGTCCATCGATCGCGCCGTCAACGGTCCCCGCGTAAAGCCTGCCGCGAATCCGGCGCACCCGCTCAGGGACAGCATCTGAACGGCTCCGGCCCCACTCGCATGCGTCGCCGGCTGCCCCTCCACATGTTCATTCTAAGAAACTCTTCTCCTTTCCCTCCTTCCTCTTAGAATTCCGCGACTTGAACAAGACGACGACGACCTCGTTGCGCCTCCCGCCCGGCCTGCGCAAGCCCGACGCGATCCAGCGCTTCCTCGACGAGGAGGTCCTCTACAACAAGGAGCCGGACGGCGAGACGGCCTTTTCTCCCCGGCGGGTCTTGCGGGAACGGCGCGCGCACTGCTTCGAGGGCGCGCTCCTCGCGGCCGCGGCTCTGCGGCGCCTCGGGCACGCGCCTCTCGTCGTCCAGCTCCGCGCCGTGCGCGACGACGACCACGTCCTCGCGCTCTACCGCGAGCGCCCGGGCGAGGGCTGCTGGGGCGCCGTCGCGAAGTCGAACTACTCGGGTCTGCGCTTCCGCTCGGCGGTTTATTGCTCCCTCCGCGAGCTCGCGATGAGCTACTTCGACGTCTACTACAACCTCGAGGGCGAGAAGAGCCTGCGGGCGCTCGGGCGGCCGGTGAACCTTTCGCGCTTCGACGCGCGCGGCTGGGAGACAGCCGACGAGAGCCTCTGGGACGTGAGCCTCCACCTCGCGACGCGGCGCTTCACGCCGCTCCTCTCGCGGGGACAGGTGCGGGGTCTCGTCCCGATGGACCGGCGTCTCTTCGCCGCCGGCCTCGTCGGAACCGTGCCCTGATCGTCAGAGCGGCGCGATCGCGTTCGCGTAGTAGCGCAGCAGGGGCAGCTCGGCCGGGACCGCCTCGAAGAGCCCGTTCCGGGAGGTCACGAGGTGTCGCGACAGGAGCATCCGGAGGCCGAAGGTGACCGCGTAGTCCTGGTCCTTGCGGGGCACGTAAACCTGCGCCCCTGCCTCCTCGAGGGTTCGCCAGTGCGCGAGGACCTCGGCCTTCAGCTCGATCTCGCTCAGCGCCCGGCCGGGGGCCGCGACAAAGACGTGAGAGACGAGGGAGACGGGGAGCACGGGAACGATGCGCGCGATCCGGCTCATCAGTTCGCCGGCGAGAGACTGTACGGCGGCGAAGCGGTCCTCGCGGGAGACGGCCCCGAGGTCGAGCGAACGCG
The DNA here is from genome assembly GCA_036385755.1 of Thermoanaerobaculia bacterium. Lineage (GTDB taxonomy): Bacteria > Acidobacteriota > Thermoanaerobaculia > UBA5066 > UBA5066 > Fen-183. Next base: position 17,259 of record DASVJU010000398.1, on the reverse strand, counting down.
AAAGGAGCCAGGCCTTCGTCGAGAGCGGCGACCCGAAGCTGACGCATGCGTACCCGAAGCGATGCCAGTCGTTCGTGACCAGAAGGCGCAGGTTCTGAAGCACGAAGCGCAGCGTTCCGAAGAACGTGTCGCGCGGGGACGCCTTCGCCTGCGCGGGCGAGCGATCCTGGATGAGCGTGCGGTCCTCGAGCACGCGGTCGTAGTTCACGCCTACCGGCACGAACACGAGGTCGCGCGCCCCTCTTGGATCGAATCCGCGGAGCATGTAGTCGAGGAGCCCGAGCTTCGGAGGGCGGAGCGCGCCGTCCTTCGAAAGCCCGCCTTCGGGATACACGGCCTGCGGCACGCCGTGCGCGGTCGCCATCGCAACGTACCGCTCGAGGACGCGCCGGTAGAGCGGGTCGTTCGCGTCGCGGCGCACGAAATAGGCGCCTGTCGCGCGCACGAGGCTCTGGATGGGCCAGACCCGCGCCCACTCGCCGACGGCGTAGCTCAGGGCCGTGCGTTCCGCCGCCAGGTACGACAGGAGGATGTAGTCCATGTTGCTGCGGTGGTTCATCACGAAGACCACCGTCGCACCGTCCGGAATGGCGGCCAACCCCTCGTCGTCCGCGGAACCGATGCGCACGCGGTAGAGCGTCCGGGCGACTGCGCGCGCCACCGCGTAGCCGGCGCGGAAGTAGATCCACGCGTTGAACGCGGGGACGATCTCCGTCGCATAGCGTTGGACGCGCTTCTGCACGTCCTCGCGCGGCGCGCCCGTCTCGCGCGCAAACGCCTCGGCGGCCTCGAGGACTTTCGGGTCGAAGCGAAGCTGGTCCACGAGGACTTCGCGCTTCGTGAGCTTGAAGGACGGGATGCGGAGCGGCAGCCGCGTGTTCAGCTCGTCGATGACGCGATTCGCGCGCCGGCGGAGCACGGCACGCATCGCGGGCCGGAGCAGCCGGTCGACCAGCGCCCAGCCCGCGAGCAGGGCCAGAAGGGCGAACGCCCAGACGGGGAGAGAAACCGTCGATTGCATGGTGCAGGGATCGTCTCGATTGTGTCAGAGGGCGCGAGTCGCGGTCTAATCGGGGGATGAAGACGCTCGCGCTCGCGGCGGCGCTCGCCGCGTGTTCCGCCTCCGCCCAGATCGTGCCGCAGCCCCCGGTGCCGGGCGACGCCGTCGTCCGGGATTTCCGGTTCGCGAGCGGCGAGACCCTCTCCGAGCTGAAAATGCACTACGTCACCTTCGGGCGGAAGCTCGACGACGGGAGGGGACGCACGACGAACGCCGTCCTCGTCCTGCACGGGACGGGCGGTTCGTCTGCGCAGTTCCTCGGCCCGAATTTCGCGGGCGTTCTCTTCGGGCCAGGCCAGCCGCTCGACGCGTCGCGTTACTTCATCGTGATCCCGGACGGTGTCGGTCACGGCGCCTCGTCGAAACCGAGCGACGGCCTCAAGGCGAAATTTCCCCGCTACACGTACGACGACATGGTCAAGGCGCAATACCGCCTGCTGACCGAGTCCCTCGGCGTCGACCACCTGCGGCTCGTGATCGGAACCTCGATGGGTGGCATGCACACGTGGCTGTGGGGCGAGACGTACCCCGCGTTCATGGACGCGCTTCTGCCGCTCGCCAGCCTGCCGAACGCGATCGCGGGCCGCAACCGCATGTGGCGACGAATGGCGATGGACCTCATCCGCGAGGACCCCGACTGGAAGGGCGGCGAATACGTCGCGCAGCCGCGCGGCCTGAAGGGAGCGCTCGCGCTCCTGCTCGTTCTCTCGGGCAGCCCGCACCAGTGGATGCGGCAGGCGCCCGACCCGGCGGCCGCCGACGCCGCGGTCGAAAGTTACATGAAGGACCGTTTCTCGACAGTCGATGCGAATGACCTTCTCTTCGCGCTCGATGCCTCGCGCGACTACGACGCATCCCTGCAGCTGGAGCGCATCAAGGCACCGTTGCTGGCGCTCAACTTCGCGGACGACGCCATCAACCCGCCGGAGCTCGGGCTTCTCGAAAAAGGTGTGGCGCGCGTCAAGAACGGGCAGGCCGTGGTCTTCCCGCTGTCGGAAAAAACGCGCGGCCACCAGACGCATACCTGGCCGGATCTTTGGAAAACTTACCTCTCCGAGCTACTCGTGCGCTCGAAGAGGTAGCGGCGGGCCCTGGGCGCTGGCTTTCGCTCCGGCCTTCTGACATCCTTCGGCCCGCAAAACCAATGGAACTCGCGCTCCACGAAGACGGAAGCGTCACGGTCGTCACGCTTTCAGGCGACCTCGTCATCGGCGACGCGGAAGCGGCCTTCAAGAAGACCGTGAGCCGTCTTCTCGAGGAGGGCAAGGTGCAGCTCGTCGTGGACTGCAGCGCCCTGAGATACGTCGATTCGTCCGGCCTCGGCGCTCTCGTGCGCGCGCTCACGACATCGCAACACGAAGGCGGCGGGACGAAGCTCCTGGGCGTCCCGTCGTCGCTGCGGAAGCTCCTCGAGCTGACGAAGTTGGACTCCGTGTTCGAGCTGTTCGAAGAGCGCGACCAGGCCGTCTCGAGCTTCTAGATCACCGGCGCTCCGGCGCCGGAAGCGGTGCACATGGGTGACGTCGAAGGAACGGGGCGGGCCGCCGAGGCCGAATCCGCCATGCTGGCGGAGCTCGCGCGAGCCGGGAACCTCGCCGAGCGCTCGGCTTGGGCGGCACGGTGGGCCGCAAGGCTTACCGCTGCCGATGCGGCGGTCCTTTTCGTCGTCGATCCCGCGCGGGCGACGCTCGTCTCGACGGGAGCGTTCGGCGAAGGAGCGGCGAGGAGCTTGCGCAAGACCGCCTCCCGCGAGGAAGGCCTCGCGGCCGAAGTCCTGCGCGACCGCGGAACCCGCCTCGTGCGCGGGAACTCCGTGGACCCGCTGGTCGTCGCGCTCCCCGGCCGCGCCGCGACGGCTCTCGTTGCACCGCTCCCCCTTGAGAAAGGCGCGGCCGGCATCGTCGTCCTCGGCTTGAGCGAGGCGCCCTCACGCGAACGTCTCTCGGCGCTCGAACGGTTCCTCCGCCACGCGGCGGCTGCCGTCGAGAAGGCCCGCGAGGCGGAGGGCCGGACGGTCGGCCTCCTCGCGGCCATCGAGCGCCTCACGAGCCTCTACGACGTCACGAAGGCGTTCGGCTCGACGATCGACCTCGCGGACCTCTCCGGTCTCATCACCCGCAAGGCCGCGGACTTCGCGGTCGCCGAAGTGGCGTCGCTCTGGCTCTTCGATGACCAGACGGGCGACGTCTCTCTGGCCGCCACGGCCGTCAACGGGAACTACGAGGTCGCAAACCCGCCGGAGTCCGTCGGCGGGCCCCTTGTGGGTGACGTCCTCGCGGACCGTGTGATCGTGAGGAAGAACGCGCTCGCGGACGACGATCCCCTGCGGCATGCCGATCCGTCCTACGAGACGCACTCCGCGCTCGCCGTGCCACTCGTCGAGGACGACTCTCCGGTCGGCGTCCTCGTCGCCGCCAACAAGCGCGGGCGCCGCCCGGAGTTCACGACGGGGGACGAAGAACTGCTTGCAGACGTCGCACGGCAGGCCGTGGCCGCGCTGCGGAACGCGCGGCAGTACGAAGCCGAGAAGAGGGTCGCCGAGCTGGACGCCCTCCTCGCGGTGAGCCGCGAGATCACCTCGACGCTCGACCTCGACAAGGTGATGCGGACGATCGTGAACGCGACGTCCGCGCTGATCCGTTACGACCGCTGCGCGATCGCGATCTTTCAGCGAGGGAAGCTGCGGATCGGGGCGGTCTCCGGCGCGGCCGAGGTGGACCGGAAGGAGCCGTCGGTCCTCCGGACGGAGGCCCTCCTCGAATGGGTCTACTTCGGAGGGGCGAACGTCGTGGTGACGCGCCTCGAGGACGGCACCATCTCGACGGACCGCTCGGAGACCGAGGAGAAGTTCCGGACCTTCTTCGACGAGAGCGGCCGCAACGCCTTCTACGGAGTCCTGCTCGAGGACGACGAGGGAAAGCTCGGCGTCCTCGGCTTCGAATCGACGGAGTCCCTCGAGTTCGACGCCCAGACTCGCGACCTCCTCCAGATCCTCGTGAACCAGGCCACGGTCGCCGTGCGTAACGCCCAGCTCTACCAGCAGGTCCCGCTGCCCGGCTTCCTCCGGCCTCTCGCAGAGAGGACCCGGAAGTTGCGTGAGCAGCCCGGCAGCCACGTCCGTCGCTGGGCGCTTGGGAGCGCCGCGGCGCTGGTCCTTTTCGCGGTCCTGCCGTGGAACGTCCGGGTTTCCGGGCCTGCGCGCGTCGTGCCGGGCCGGCGGACGCCGGTGACAGCGTCCGTGGACGGCGTCGTCGAGAGCGTGGCCCACCGCGAGGGGGATGCCGTTGCCGCCGGGGCCGTCATCGCGACGCTCCGCGACGATGCCTACCGCGCGGCGGCGGCCGAGGCGCGAGCGGCCGAGCAGATCGCCGACGCCGAGGTCTCCCGCCACCGCGCCGAAGGCGACGCGGCCGCCCTCTTCCAGGCAACCGCCCGGCGCGACGAGATGCGCGCGCGAGCGGCCCTTGCCGAGGAGAAGCTCGAGCGAACGCGCCTCCGCGCGCCCGAGGCCGGCGTCATCCTGACGCCCCGGCTCGAGGAACGGGTCGGCCAGCTCCTCCCGGCCGGCGCCGAGTTCGCCGTCCTCGCCGACACCTCGGCGGTTATCGTCGACGTGGCCGTTCCGGAGCGGGACGCATCGCTCCTCGCCACCGGCCAGAAAGTCGACGTCAAAGTGAACTCCTACCCCTATCGGACGTTTTCCGGCACCGTCGTCCGCCTCGGCGCGGCCGTCCGCGAGGAGGGCGAGGAGCGGTTCGCGATCGCCGAGGCGCACGTCGAGAATGCGGACGGCCTGCTCCGGGCCGGCATGCTCGGCAAGGCCAAGGTCTCGACCGGCACCCAGCGTCTCCTGCGCGTCCTGCTCCGGAAGCCCGCGCGCTGGATGTGGACCCGGATCTGGCCCCTCCTTCCGTGAGTGCGGACGCGACGGCCCCGGCCTCGCGGTACGTCGCGGCCGCCCGCCACGGCCGTGCGGCCGAGGCGCTCGAGACCCGCCACGGCGTCCGGCTCGACCGTCCCGCCCTCCGGAAGGACCTCGTCATCCGGCGCCAGGTCCGGATCGGCGAGGTGACCTGGGTCGTCAAGCAGCCGGAGACGAACAAGTTCTACAACTTCGACGACGACAATTGGACGCTGATCGAACTCTTCGACGGGACGCGGACCCGGACCGAGATCTTCGAGGAGTACTGCCGGCGATTTCCGGGAGGCGATACCGCCTTCACTCTCGTCCTCGATTTTGAGGAGATGCTTCGCAAGGTCGAACTACTCGAGCAGTCCGCTTCCGAGAAGAACCTTCAGCTTCTGTCGAAGTTCAAGAACCTGAGGCAGCGGGCCGCCGAGGAGAGAGCGGAGGGCTTCAACGTTCTCTTCATGCTCTTCAAGGTCTTCGACCCCGACCGGATCCTGCAGCGGACGCTCGCGTACGTCCGCTGGATCTGGAGTCCGCCGGTCGTCACCATCGCCTGCCTGACGTTCGTCTTCACGATCTCGGTTTTTTCGACCCGCTTCGACACGATCTGGGCCCAGACGATCGAGCTTTATGCGTTCCTGAAGAAGCCGTTCTGGGAGTTCGTCCAGTTCTGGGTCATCCTGACCGGCATCGGCGCCATCCACGAATTCGGCCATGGTTACGCCGTGAAGATGTATGGGGGCGAGGTCCACGACATGGGGATCGCCCTCCTCTACTTCATGCCCGCCTTCTACTGCGACACGACGGACTCGCTTCTCTTCCCGACCAAGTGGCAGAGGCTCACCGTCACGGTGGCCGGGATCTATATCGAGGCGATTCTCTGCACGATCGCGACGGCGCTGTGGGTGGCGAGCTACCCCGACACGCTCATCCACGAACTGGCCTACAAGATCATGCTCTTCACGGGGGTTTCGACGATCTTCTTCAACATCAATCCCCTCGTGAAGATCGACGGGTACTACGCTCTCTGCAGCCTCACCGAGATCCCGGAGCTGCGCGAGGAGTCGTTCCGCTGGCTCGGGGCTCTCTTCCAGCGCCACGTCCTTCGACTGAACGTCGAGGTGCCGGTCGTCTCGAGACGGAAGAAGCGGATCTTCCTGATTTACGGGCCGCTTGCCCTTGGCTACATCGGCTTCATCATGGCGTTCATCGCGAGGCTCCTCGACAACTTCTACTCGAAAGTCGTCCCCGAGCTGGCCGTCATCCTGCTCCTCGTCACGCTCTACTTCTTCTTCCGCAAGAGGATCCGCCTCGTCGTCCGGGTCTCACGCCTCTTCTACCTCGACAAGAAGGAGCTCGTCATGTCGCCGCGAGCCCGCCTCCCCCTTCTCGCCGCCGCCGCCGGCCTCGTTCTCCTCCTCGCCGTCCCTTGGGGCCGGCGGACCATCCGGATGAACGCCGTGATCGGGCCCGCCGTGTCGGTAAAGGTGGAGGCCCCGGAAGACGGTGTCATCCGCGAGGTCTTCGCGCGCGAAGGGGACGTCCTCCGGGCGGGCCAACCTCTTTTCCGGATCGAGAGCTCCGGCGTCGCGGCCGATTTCGCGGCCCTCTCCGCCCGGCGCACGGGGGCCGCCGACGAGGTGGGACGGAGCCTCTGGTCCGGAGATGCCGGGAGCGTCTATCGAGCCGAGCGGAAAGAGGGGGCGGCCACGGCCGGCCTCGCCCACGACGCGGCGCGCACCGCGCGGCTCGCCATACCGAGCCCGATGGACGGACGGCTCCTGACCGCGCGAACGGAGGATCTCGTCGGCAGGTGGGTCACGGCCGGGACCGTTCTCGGAACCGTCGGAGACACGCGGCAGCTGACAGCCGTATTCCCGGTCTCCGAGCGCCTTCTGACGGACCTCGTGGTCGGGGCGCCGGTCTCGGTGCAACTCCACACGCGGCCGTTCCAGATCCTCCGCGGCACGATCGTCTCGATCGCGCCCGCGTCGCAGCCGGCTCCGCTCGACGCCCCCCAGACCCTCCGCCCGTCCGAGACGCCGGGCCGCATCGTGGCGGTGGCGCGCTTCGAAAACGCCGACGGGAGCCTGAAGCCGGGGCTCGAGGGGCTGGCCAAGATCAGGGGACCTCGGAGCTCGCTCGTTGGCGAGGGCTTTCGGATCCTCTCCCGCTGGTTCCGCCAGATCGCCTGGTAACCGAAAACAGAAGCGCCCCGGCCGGTGGTGCCGGGGCGTTTCGTTGGCGCGAAGAAAGAAGAAAGCGCGACTATCCGTCGTTTTTCGTCGAACGCGCGTTCAAGATCTTGGGAGCCGCCTGTGCACGCGTCGCGTTGAGCCGCGGAGCCGCCTGTACGCGGGTCGCCTGGACCCGGGGGGCCGCCTGTGCACGGGTCGCGTTGAGCCGCGGAGCCGCCTGTACACGGGTCGCCTGGACTCGGGGGGCCGCCTGCGCACGGGCCGCGTTGAGCCGCGGAGCCGCCTGAACGCGGGCGCTGGCCATCTTGGCCGACGTCGCCGGCGTAACGGCCGGGTTGTTGCCGAGGTGGCCGACGCGAATCTCGTCCATCTCCTTCCCCGTGCCTTCCTTGATCTTGGCCTTCTGCTCGTCGGTCAGCTTGATCCGAACTTCGTTTGCCATGGCTGTCTCCTCTTTCGTTTCGTCTCTCGCTTTCCCGCCTTCGGGTCGCAACCTCAATTGCAAGGAGGAGGCCAGACCGATCCGGCCGCCCGCGTCATGCAAATCCTTGAAAACAAATCGCAATCAGCCGCCGATCGTCAGGCGAGCCCGATGACTTTTTCAACCTCGGTTGAGTGATTCATCGACCGCTCAGAGGCGGTACTTCCGGCAGAGGTACTTCATCTGGTTCGCGTCGAGGCCGAGCGCTTCGGCGGCCCTGGCCTTCACGCCTCCCGTCCGGGCGATGGCCCGACTCACGAGCTCTCGCTCGAAACTTGCGACCGAATCGGCAAGGGAGAGGTCGGCAGTGGCCGGGGTCGGTTCGCCGGCCTCGTCGACCCGGCTCAGGGTCCCCGGCAGGTGCTCCACGCCGATCGTGTCCCCGTCCACCATCAGCGTCAGCATCTCGACGAGATGCTCGAGCTCGCGCACGTTTCCGCGGAAGGGGTGTCTCGCGAGCGCCTCGAAGGCGGCGGGGGAGAACGCCTTCGGGTTGCGGCCGTGACGCACCGCCGCCCGCGCGGCGAAGAAGTCCACGAGCAGGGGGATGTCTTCACGCCGCTCCCGCAGCGGCGGAATCCTCAGGATGACCGTGTTCAGGCGATAGAAGAGGTCGTTCCGGAACGTCCCCGCCGTGACGCGCTGCTCGAGGTCTTCGTTCGTGGCCGCGACGAGCCGGATGTCGACGTGGATCGTCTTCGTCCCGCCGACCCGCTCGAAGTCGTGCCGCTCGAGGACGCGCAGCAGCTTGGCCTGGACTGCCGGAGAGAGGGTGGCCACCTCGTCCAGGAAGAGCGTCCCTCCGTGCGCGAGCTCGAAACGCCCGGCCCGAAACGCCACGGCCCCCGTGAATGCGCCCCGCTCGTGGCCGAAGAGCTCCGACTCGGCCAGCGTTTCCGTGAGCGCCGAGCTGTTCACCGCCACGAACGGCCCGGCCTTCTGCGGGCTGCCCCGGTGAAGCGCTTCCGCCACGAGCTCCTTGCCCGTCCCGCTCTCGCCGGTCACGAGGACCGTCGCGTCGGTGGGCGCCACTTTCTCGATGAGGGCGAAGAGAGCCCGCATTCCCGGGCTCTCGCCCACGAGCCCGCCGTACGACTCGCGCTTGAAGACGTCCGCTTTCAGCGCGCGGTTCTCGGCGAGGATGCGGTGCCGCTCCAGGGCCCGCCCGAGGACGTGGAGCAGGTCCGACTTCTCGAATGGCTTGCGGAAGAAGTCGAAGGCTCCCATCTCAATGGCCTTGAGGGCCCAGCGGCGCTCCGCCTCGGCCGTCATGACCACGACGGTGGCATCCGGCTGTCGCCGCCGGATGGCCTGCAGCAGGCGAAGCCCCTCCTCCGCCTCGCCCGACGGCGGCAACCGGAGGTCGAGGAGGTAGACGTCCGGCTCGAGCTCGGCCAGCTTCAGTCCCTCCGTGGCGTTGCCCGCGCTGTGGACCTCGAACCTCTCCTTGAGCGCCCACACGAGCTGATCGAGCAAAAGCGGATCGTCTTCGACGACGGCGAGACGCCCTTCCGCGCCTTTCCGGCCCGGGTCCACGCTTACGCCCGCCGGCCGCGCGCGGCCTGAAGAGGCAGAAGGAAGCGGACGCGCGTGCCCTCGCCTTCCGCGCTTCTCACCTCGACGTCGCCGCGGTGGTGCCGGAGGATGCGGCGCGCCGTGTAGAGCCCGAGCCCAACGCCCCCGGGCTTCGTCGTCTGGAACGGCCGGAAGAGCCGGTGCCGCACGAACTCGCCGGACATGCCGGGCCCGTCGTCTTCGACCTCGACGACGGCGAAGTCCCGCGCCCCGTGCCGTTCGAGGCAAGTGCGGACCGACACGCAGCTCGCCGCGGCTTCCTGCGCGTTCTGGATCACGCTCTGGATCGCCTCGTGCAAGTAGTACGGATCGCCCCAGATCCCGGGGACCTCCGCGAAGCTCACGGTCATCCGCGGCGCGGATCGTCCGCGGGGCCGGCACGTTCGCAGCACCTCCTGCAGCAGGTCGTTCAGGCCGAGCGGCACCTTGATGAGCATGGAGTCGCGATGAGCCGACCAGGTCCTCGCGATCCCGTCGAGCTTCTGGACGGTGGCCTTGAGGAGGTCCGTGGCGCTGCTCTTGAAGTCCGGATCGCCATAGTGCTCCTCCATGTTCGAGAGGAGAAGGTTGAGACGAAGCTCGAGGTTCCGTATGTCGTGCAGGAGGACCGAGTCCTGCGTGGACCGGACGCGGCGGCGCGGGCCGGACGGGCGTTTCGGCATGGCCTCAGTGCCGGGCGGCCGCCATGGGGAACGTGAGCTTCACCGCCATCCCCGGCCTCAGCGTCTTCTTCGGATCGTGCTGGACGCGGACGATCACCTGCACCGTGCCGCTGCCCGGGTCGACGACGGGGCTGATGAACGAGACGCGCCCGCTCGAGCGCACGCCCGGGAAATCCGGCGCTTCGACCGCCACTTCGTCGCCCGTCCGCACCGTCTGGAGACTCGGCGCGGGCAGGTAGGCTCGCGCGAGAAGCGGCTCGAGCGCCATTACTTTGAAGAGCGGCTTGCTCTCCTCGACGAGGAATTTCTCGCCCACCCGCGCGTACCGATCCACCACGATCCCGTCGAAAGGAGCCCGCACGACCGACCGGTCGATCACGAGTTTGGCCCTCTCCATCTCCACGAGGGCCAGTTCGTGGCGCGAACGCTTCTGTTCGAACTCGGCCTCGCTCGTCAGGTTCTGGCGGCGCAGCTCCTCGTACCGCCTTAGGTCCGCCCGACTCACGGAGAGCGTCTCCTCGGCGGCCTTCAGATCGAGCTGGAATTCGCGCTGGTCGAACGTGGCGAGCGGCTGCCCCTTCTGCACGAGCTGGCCCCGATCGGCGTTGATCGAGTCGATGACGCCGCTGATCCGGGTGGTCACGGTGACTTCCTGCTCCACCATCAGGTTCGAGGCGACCGTCAAAGGTGCGACAGAGGCGGGCGCGGGCCCACCTTCGCCCGCCCTCGCGAAGGCGAGGAACGAGACGGCAATGAACGCCCGGCGGACGAGCGGGATCGAGTCGCGCGTGATCTGTTCCTCCCAAGGTGTCTGGAACGGAATGATAATGATATCGAATCAGGGAGTTCTCGCGAATGAGGTCCATCGCCAATCGTCGCCACATGCGGTTGCGGCCCGTAATCACGTTCGGCAGGCTCGCGAGCGGGGTCGGGCGCCTGCCGCATCCACTGGTGCGGGCTGCCCGAGAGATCTTTGGAAAACTTACCTCTCCGAGCTACTCGTTCGCTCGAAGAGGTAAATGAAGCCGGCTCTCGCCGGCGCGGATCACTTGATGATGAGGTGCTCGTGGGACCAGTGTCCGGGCGAGTAGCGCGTGCCACCGTGCACCTTCTGGTAGCGGGGAGCAACCCAGCGGGCGTGGGCCTGCGGAGGCTCGGCCCAGATGCCGTTGTTCCATGCCCACGCCGAGCCGTCGTGATGCCAATACCCGGCCTGCCACACGTGATTCGGGCCCGGCCTCGCGATGCGGACTTCGTGCCGGAGCGCCGGCCGGCCCTCAGGGACGACGCGGACGTGCAGGTCGCCCGGCATGAAAGCCGCCCCCGGCGGCATTGGGGGATGAGGCTGCGCGATCGCCGTGCCCGCAAAGGACACGCCGCTCGCCAGCACGAGGAGTGCGGCAGAGAGAGTGAAGTTCCTGATGTTTCTCATGGCGAGGTCTCTGCAAGCGGCAGGCCACGGATTCACGGGTGAAGTGTGAGCGCGCGCACGAGGCGCTTGAGAGCCTCGCGGAAGACCTCCGGTGGCGGCAGCAGGCTGACGACGACGAACGCCTCGAAAGGGAACTCGAAAAAATAGCCGGGCTGCACGAGCAGGTCGTGTGAATCGAGGAGATCGAGGACGAGCTCCTCCTCGGGGCGGACCGCCGGCACGCGCAGGCATGCGGACCAGCCGGCCCGGACGGGAAGGACCGTGACGTCGCCACCCGTTGGGAAGGCGGCCTTCAGAGCCCGCTCGTTGCGAAGGACGCGCGCCCAGATCGCGTCCGCCGTCCCGCGCCCATGCTCGAGGAGTCTGGAAAGCGCGAGCTGCACGGGCGTCGAGACGGAGAGATACGCATCCGCAATCCACTCGAGGCGTTCGATCGCCTGCTCGAGGAGCCCCGGGGGTCCGTTCACGAAAATCCAGCCGAGCTTCATCTGCGGCAGTCCCGCCGACTTGGAAAGCCCGCCCAGCGAGAAGACGAGCGCCTCCGGCGCGGACGTGGACGCCGACGTCGATGCCGACGCCGCGGCCACGCGCACGTCGCCGGGCCGGTCCGAGTAGCGATAATCGACGAACACCTCGTCGGAGACGACGACGAACCTCCATTCCTTCGCGAGCGTCAAGAGATCCGACAGCTCCGCGCGGGAGAGCGACGTGCCCGTCGGGTTGTTCGGATTCACGACGACGACGGCCGCGACGCGATGTCCTTCCACCTCGACACGCCGCACTTCCGCCTCGACCGCCGCCGCGTGGAAGGCGAAGCCGTCGTCGCTCGCGAGCGCATAGCGGCGAAACGAGAGACATTCGAGCTCGAGGAGCGTGTCGAGAAGCGGGTAGGAAGGGGCCGGCACGAGGACGACGTCTCCGGGATCGCCCACGAGCTTGAAGATCCAGCCGTAGGCTTCGCTCGACGACGCCGTCAGGACGATCTGGTCCGGGGGCGCGAGAACGCCGTGCAGGGCGGCGTAGTAGTTGCTGACGGACGTGCGCGCCCGGAGCAGCCCCCGCGGGTCGGGCGCATACGAGAGGCCCTTCGGATCCGCGAGGGCCGCGAGAATGCGCGCGTCGGGCGCCGACGCGGCGCCGTCAAAGAGGTCGGCTTCGCCCGAACGGAGCCCGACGGCGGTGGGATTCGAAACGGTGAGGTCGAGGTGCGGACGGGTGCGCGCCGCGAGCGCCCGCGTGAGGCGGTTCACGTCGCGAGGGGCCGGGATCCGCTGCGAGAACATGGGCGGCGCGTTTTCTCAGCGCCCGGAGACGAGGTCTTCGGGTTTCCACGGCGAGGCGGCGCCGCCGAGGAACCGGTGGAACCAGTCCAGGTGCGCCGCGTAGTAGAGGCCCATCTCGAAAGCGCTGGGCCAATGCCCCGCCTTCTCGAAGACGATCAGCCGCGACGGCACGCCGCGCGCCTGCAGGTCCGTGAAGAACTCCAGCGATTGCGTGTACGGAACGCGGAAATCCTTCTCGCCGGTGACGACGAGACAGGGCGTCTTGAAGCCCTTCACGAACTCGGACGGACTCTGGTCCCGGTAGAGCGAGGCGTTCTCCCACGGCGCGCCCTTGAGGTCCCACTCCGGGAACCAGACCTCCTCGGTCGAGGAGTACATCGCGCGCAGGTCGTAGACGCCCATCATTGACGCGAGGGCCTTGAATCTCGTCGTGTGGCCCTCGAGCCACATCGTCGCGTAGCCCCCCCAGGACCAGCCCATCGCGCCCATGCGGTTCTTGTCGACGAACGGAAGCCTCTCGAGCGCGTCCGCCACCTTCTCGATGTCGGTCATCACACGGCCGTTCCAGTCGCCGGAGATGGCCGACGTGTAGGCCTGCCCGAATCCCGTCGAGCCATGCGGATTCGGGAACGCCACGACGTAACCCGCGCCGGGGTAGACCTGCCAGTCGCCGCGGAAGGAGTCCGCCCACTGCTGCTGCGGCCCCCCGTGGATGTTGAGGATGAGCGGGTACTTCTTCGCGGGATCGAAGCCGTGCGGCTTGACGATCCACACATGCACGGGCTTTCCGTCGGCGCCGGGCACGCTGATCTCCTCGGCCGGCCGGATGTCGACCTCGTTCTCGAGGCCGGCATTGTGCGTCGTGAGGCGCTGTCCCGCCTCGTCCGCGCCCTTCGCGAGCGAAAGGCGGTACAGCTCGAGCGGGCTCCCGATGCGGCGGCGCGCCGCCACGGCGAAGCTTCCGTCCGGGGCGATCACCCAGGCGTCGAGCGTCCCCACCGACGAGACGGCGCGGGTCGCGCCGGTCGCAAGGAGAATCTCATAGAGCGGCGTCCGCCCCCTGACGTCGGCGGTGAAGAAGATCCGCGACCCGTCCTTCGAGAAGGCGAAGTCGCGTACCGTCTGGTCGAACCCGGCCGCGAGATCGCGCTCGCCGCCGGTCGTGCGATCGCGAAGGACGATCCGGACGCGGTCGGCCTCGTAGCGGGGCGTGACTTGCCGCCTGAACGCGAGGAAGCGTCCGTCCGGCGAGTAGCGGGGCGAGCCGTCGAAGCCCTTGTTGGAAGCCGTCAGATTCTTCGGAGTCGCGAGCGCCGCGGCGGCCCCGCTCACAGGCACGGCGAAGACGTCCGCGTTGGTCGAGAAGGCCGGGTCCGGGTCGCGATTCGAGGAGAACGCGAGCTCGGCGCCATCCGGCGAGAGCGCGAAGTCGCCGCCGCCGCCGACGGAGAAGACCGGCGAGTCGAAGTCGCCCGGCGTCAGGTCGCGGACGGCCTTTGCGGCGTCGGCCTCGGTGAGGTCGAGGAGGAACACGTGCGTCCGCTTGGCGTCCTTCCACTCGGTCCAGTGCCGGTAGAGGAGGGAGTCCGCGAGGTGCGCCTTGATCTTGTTCGCTTCGCGGGCGCTTTCCGCCTTCCTGTTGCACGCGGCGTCGGCGCCGCAATCCGGAGTGACGTCCGCCGCGAAGACGACGAAGCGGCCGTCCTTCGAGAACGTGGGCGCGTCGATGCCGCCCGGGAACTGCGTCTTCTGCTCGGCTTCGCCGCCCGCGAGCGGCAGGAAGAAGAGCTGCGCGTCGCCGGTGCGCGTCGAGACGAAGGCGAGCGTCTTCCCGTCCGGCGAGAAGAACGGGTGGTCGTCGTTCCCCGAGGAGGACGTCAGGGCGCGGGCGTTCTTCCCGTCGGCGTCGACGCGCCACAGGGCGACGGTCTTCTTCTTCGCCGCCCAGTCGTTCGTGGCGACGCTGTAGACCACGGTCTTTCCGTCGGGAGAAATCGCGGGCGCGCCGACGCTCTTCACGCGGTAGAGGTCGTCGAGCGTGAACGCGCGGCGCGAATCGGCCGCGGGGGCGGGCGCAGCGAGGAGGAGAGCGATGAGAAGGGAGGTCGGCACGCCGGTTCGAATCATCCGCATAGCTTAGTGGACGCCGCCCGTTGGACACACGGCTCGGCGACTAGAATCCCGGGAAGACGCCTCCCGGTCGCCAAATCCGGCAGGCGAGGGACGGCGGGACGCCGCCGTCCGCAGAAAGACGACATGAAGCGGATCGTTCTCGCGGTCGCCCTCCTCGCGCTCTCCTGCGCGCGGGGAGGCGGCCGGACCACGGTCGCGGCGTCGGCGGCGGCCCGGGGCCCCGCGCTCGCGGTCACGCGGGGCGCCTTTGAGGCGCACACGGTCCTCACGGGGGAGCTCGTCGCGCGGCAGGCGGCCGCCTTGTACGTTCCGGAGACTCCCATGTGGCAGGTGCCCGTCCGCTGGATGGAGGCCGACGGCGCCGAGGTGAAGAAAGGACAACGCGTCTTCGAGTTCGACAACGCGACCTTCGCCTCGACGCTCGAGGAGAAGAAGGTGAACCTCCTCGTCTCCGAGAACGACCGGCTGCGGCAGGACGCCGACTTCGAATCGGGCGTCGCGGACAAGGACTTCGCGGTCGAGCAGAAGAAGACGGCGGTTGCGAAGGCCGAAGTCGAGGCAGCCGTGCCCGAGTCTCTCCGGCCCCGGCGCGAGTGGCAGGAGAAGCAGCTCGCCCTCCTGAAGGCCCGGACGGAGCTCGAGAAAGTCCTCGAGGACCTCGCCGCGGCGAAGAAGGCGGGAGAGGCCGACCGCGACGTGTGGCGGATCTCACACGAATCCGCCCGCCGCGAGATCGCGATTTCAGAGAGGTCCATCGCGGCCCTCACGCTCCGCGCGCCGGCGGACGGCATCCTCGTCGTCTCCGAGAACCCGCGCGAACGCCACAAGATCATGATCGGCGATTCCGTCTGGCCCGGCCTCGCCGTCGCCCGCATCCCCGAGCGCGCCGGAATGCAGGTAGAGGCCGCGCTCTACGACGTGGACGACGGTCTCATCGCGAAGGGCATGCCCGCGGCCTGCTTTCTGGACGCCGAGCCGGGCCGCCCCGTGAAGGCGGTCGTCGCGGACATCGCGGCGATCGCACAGGAGCCTGCGCCGAATTCTCTTCGCCGGACGCTCCGGGCCGTGCTGAAGCTCGAGGACCCGTCGTCCGTCCCTCCCCGCCCCGGCACGTCGGTGCGGGTGGAGGTGGAGGTCGCGAAGCGGGAGAACGTGCTCCTGGCGCCGCGGGCCTCACTCGACTTTTCCACGAAGATGCCGCGAGTCCTGCTCGCCGGGGGCGGGAGCGCGGAGGTTAGGCTGGGACCGTGCAACGCGCTCCTCTGCGTCGTGGAGTCCGGCGCCGCCGAGGGCACGAGGCTGCGGGACCGGTGGGGTGCGCCGTGACCCGTCGCATCACCGTGGCCTTCGCGGCCGTCGTCGTCGCCGCGCTCACGCTTGGAGCGTGGCGCCTCGCGGGCAGGAGCGCCGCGGGGCCGAGACGGGCCGTCGCGAGGCGCGCGGACCTCGTGACGACCGTCGAGATCACGGGGACGCTCCGCGCGCTCGACTCCGACCAGGCAGGCCCGCCGGTCCTCGCGGACTTCTGGGAGTACCGTCTCGTCAAGATGGCAGCCGAGGGCGCCATGATGAAGAAGGGCCAGATGGTTCTCCAGTTCGACACGACGGACCTCGCCCAGAGGCTCGAGGAGAAGCGGGCCGAGCGCGACTCGGCGGCCAAGCAGCTCGAGAAGCGCGGCCTCGAGCTCGCTGTGCGTGAGGAGGCTCTTCTTCTCCAGGAGGCCGAGGCGGAAGCGCGCCGCCGGAAGGCAGAGCTGAAGGTCGAGGTCCCCCCGGAGCTCGTGGGCGCCAACGAACTCGCGCAGTCGAAGCTCGACCTCGACCTCTCGAAGCGCGAGCTCGCGTGGATCGTGCAGCGCAAGAACGCGGCGCGCCGGGCCGCGGACGCGGAGCGCGCTTCCCTCCGGGAGCGGAACGAGCGCGCCGGCGCTCGTGTACGGGAGATCGAGGACCACATCCGTCAGATGACGGTGCCGTCACCACGCGACGGGACGCTCATCTACCTGACGAACTGGCGCGACGAGAAGAAGAAGGTCGGCGATGTCTGCTGGCGCGGGGAACGCGTCGTGGAGGTGCCGGACCTCGGCCGGATGATCTTGAAGGGCGAGGTCGACGAGGCGGACTCCGCGGCGCTCGCCGAGGGGCAAGCCGTTTCCCTGCGCCTCGAGGCGCACCCCGACGCCACGTTTACGGGCCACATCCTCTCCGTCGGGCGGACCGTCCAGCGCCAGAGTCCGAAGATCCCGAAGAAGGTCGTGAAGGTGGACGTCGCGCTCGACGCGTCGGATCCGCTCCGGATGCGCCCGGGCATGCGCGTGCGCGGCGGCATCGAGACGGGGCGCCACGCCGGGCTCCTCGTTCTCCCGCTCGAGGCGGTGTTCCCGTCGCCGTCCGGGCCCGTCGCGTGGCGCCCCGCCTGGGGCGGGCCGGTCGCGTCGCCGCTCGTCCTCGGGAGGCGCAACGACAAGCTCGTCGAGGTCGTGAAGGGCCTCCTCGAGGGCGCGTCCGTCCTCGCCGAGGCGCCA
>DASVJU010000397.1:0-8603 GCA_036385755.1 Thermoanaerobaculia bacterium | reverse complement strand
CAGCGTGAAAATCGTCATGGACGGTGTGCGCGGCGCGATCGAGACGACGACGTCCGCGCCGGCATAGCCCTGATAGGGTGCGCGCACGAAAAAGAGCACGAGCGAGAGGCCGACGGCGAGCAGGAGCACGACGAGGGCCATCAGCCACACGAGCGAGGGGTAGACGTGGCGCTTGCGGTTCATTTGACCGCTGTACACGGATGACTCCGGCGCGTGTCTAGCGCGCGCCGCGCGCCTCGTCGCGCTCGAAGAACCAATCGCGCAGAAGGAGGGCCGCCGCCTCCGCGTCGCGCGCGGCGCCGCGGCGGCGCCGGTCGAGGCCGGAATCGATGAGGTTCCTCTCGGCGGCGGCGGTCGTCAGGCCCTCGCCGTGGAGGTCCACGGGAAGCCCGGAAGCCTCCTCGAGGCGCCGCGCGAAGTTCCGGACACGCCGCGCCCAGTCGCCCTCGGTGCCGTTCGCGTTCACGGGGTGGCCCACGACGAGGCGGACGACCTCGCGTTCCTTCGCCGCGGCCGCGACGGCGGCCGCGGCCTGGGCGTCGCTCGAGCGCGAGACGACGCCCACCGGGACGACGACCCGGCCGGTCTCATCCGAGACGGCGAGACCGATCCGTTTCTCGCCGAAATCCACCGCGAGGACCCTCACGACCCGAATCGTAGGAGGCCCCCTCGGCGAAGTCCAATCCGGCTACAATCGCGTCCTTCGCCGGTCCGCATGCGGGACCTCGACTTTCGGGAGACACATCCGCCATGAACGACGTCTTCATCCTCTCCGCCGCCCGCACGCCGGTCGGCACATTTCTCGGCGCCCTGGCACCTCTTTCTGCCTCCCAACTGGGCGCGGCAGCCATCAAAGCCGCGCTCGATCGCGCGGAAGTCCGTGCCGCGAACGTCGGGCAGGTCTGGATGGGCAACGTCCTTCAGGCCGGCCAGGGCCAGGCGCCCGCGCGGCAGGCAGCCCTCGCCGCGAACATCCCCGTCTCGACGGGCTGCATCACGGTCCACAAGGTCTGCGGGTCGGGCATGCGGTCGGTGATGGACGCCGCGAACGCCCTTCGGGCGGGCGAGTTCGAGGTGGCGGTCGCGGGGGGCATGGAATCCATGTCCAACGCGCCGTATCTCTTTCTGAAAGGCCGCTCGGGCATGCGCATGGGACACGGTCAGCTCCTCGACTCGATGATCTCCGACGGGCTCACGGACCCGTACAAGAACGTCCACATGGGCACGTGCGCGGAGCTCTGCGCGGCGAAGTACGGGTTCACGCGCGAGGCGCAGGACGCGTACGCGCTCGAGAGCTACCAGCGCGCGCGCCGCGCGAACGAAGCGGGAGATTTCAACGCCGAGTTCGCGCCCGTGACGATCGAAGGCAAGAAGGGTCCCGTCACGGTGGATCGCGACGAGGAGCCGTTCGCGACGCCGCTCGAGAAGCTCGAGAAGATGGGCACCCTCAAGCCGGCGTTCCAGAAGGACGGCACGGTCACCGCCGCGAATGCGTCGAAGATCAACGACGGCGCGTCGGCGCTCGTCCTCGTCTCGGAGGCGGGTCTCGGGAGCGGCAAGCCGATCGCGCGGATCGTCGCGCAGGCCTCGCACGCCCAGGAACCCGAGTGGTTCACGACGGCGCCCGTCGCGGCCGCGCGAAAGGCCGCCGAAAAGGCGGGCATTCCGCTCTCACAGATCGACCTATTCGAGGTCAACGAGGCGTTCGCCGTCGTCGCGATGGCGTTCATCGAGGACCTCTCTCTCGATCCGAACAAGGTGAACGTGAACGGCGGGGCCGTCGCCCTCGGCCATCCGATCGGCTCGTCGGGGTCGCGCATCGTGACGACGCTCGTGCACGCCCTTCGGGCGCGCAAGAAGAAGTACGGCCTGGCCGCGATCTGCATCGGGGGCGGCGAAGCCACGGCCGTCGTCGTCGAAGCGCTCTAGAATCGGGCCGATGATCGACAAGGTCGTCCGCGGTGCCACACCCCGGGACGCGGCGGCGGAAGCCGTCCGGGACATTCCCTCGGGCGCGACGCTCGTCGTGGGCGGCTTCGGCCTCTGCGGCATCCCCGAGAACCTCCTCGGGGCGCTCGCGGAGCGCGACGTCTCGGGGCTCACGTGCGTGTCGAACAACTGCGGGGTGGACGACTGGGGCCTCGGGATCCTCCTCTCTCGGAAGAAGATCCGGAAAATGATCTCGTCCTACGTCGGAGAGAACGCGGAGTTCGAGAGGCAGTACCTCGCGGGGGAGCTCGAGCTCGAGTTCTGTCCGCAGGGCACGCTCGCCGAACGCATGCGCGCGGGCGGAGCGGGGATCGCAGGCTTCTACACGCCGACGGGCGCCGGCACGATCGTGGCCGAGGGCAAGGAGACGAAGGTCTTCGCCGGCAGAGAGCACATCCTCGAGCTCGGGATCACGGGCGATTTCGCTCTCGTCGCCGCCTGGAAGGCCGACCGGCTCGGCAACCTCGTGTACCGCAAGACGGCCCGGAACTTCAACCCGATGGCCGCGACCGCCGGACGGATCACGATCGCGGAGGTCGAGGAGCTCGTGGAGCCGGGCGGGCTCGATCCCGACGAAGTCGACACGCCGGGAATCTACGTGAAACGCGTCGTCGTCGCGCCGCGCGTCAAGCGCATCGAGCGGCGCACGGTGCGGAAGGGCTGAGGGCGGAAGATGGCGAAGCTCGACCGGGACGGGATCATCCGGCGCGCGGCCGGCGAGCTACGCGACGGGATGTACGTGAACCTCGGGATCGGCATGCCGACGCTCGTCTCGAACTTCATCCCGAAGGGCATGGACGTCATCCTCCAGTCCGAGAACGGCATCCTCGGCATGGGCCCGTACCCGGCGGAGGCCGAAGTCGACGCGGACCTCATCAACGCGGGCAAGGAAACCGTCACCGTCGTCCCCGGCGCCGCGTTCTTCTCGTCGGCGGACTCCTTCGCGATGATCCGGGGCGGACACATCGATCTCTGCATTCTGGGCGCGATGCAGGTCGACGCCGAGGGCTCGATCGCGAACTGGATGATCCCGGGAAAGCTCGTCAAGGGGATGGGCGGCGCGATGGACCTCGTCGCGGCCGCCAAACGCATCGTCGTCACGATGGAGCACGTCGCGAAGAACGGCGAGAAGAAGATCCTGAACCGCTGCACGCTGCCTCTCACGGGAAAAGACTGCGTGCACCGGATCGTCACCGACCTCGCGGTCCTCGACGTGAAAAAGGGCGGAGGTCTCGTTCTCGTCGAGCGCGCGCCCGGCGTGTCGGTGGACGAGATCCGCGCCGCCACCGAGCCGCCGCTCGAGGTTTCGGGCGACGTGCCGGAAATGCGATTCTGACGGGCGAGCCGGGGCCCCCATTCACCCTTCCAAGAAAATCCACCGCTTCCGCCTGCTGCGCCATTCACTCGCGTGGGGAGTCCTGACGGTCTGCACGGGTGCAAGGATTTCTTTCTCCCAATCCTCGTTCGACACCGACCCCTTCTCGGCGCGCTTCCGGGAGAAGGGCGGATTCGAGCCGAAATTTCGCCTGCCCGAGAAGGGCGGGACGATCCGCATCGCCATCGACAAAGGCGAACCGGGCGGACTCCAGGGGAAGCAGACGATCGTGGAGGAGGATCTCTTCACCGCGGACGCGCCACCCGGCAAGTTCGTCACGATCGAATACCAGGACGTGAAGCTCACGGCGCGGAGCGTGCACGGCAGCCTCAAGAAGAAGACCCTCGTCGCCGAAGGAGACGTCACGTTCGAACAGGGCGCCTCGCGGATGCGGGGCGCCCTTCTCGAGCTGGATCTCGCCGAGAAGACCGGCGTCCTCACGGACGGACGCATGGATCTGGAAGGAGGCCTTCACCTGCAGGGCGCGACGCTCGCGAAGGTCGGGCCGCGTACGTTCACGCTCACCGACGGAATCGTGACGTCGTGCGAGATGTGCGAGGGTCAGGACCCGGCCTGGAAATTCAAGGTCAGGAGCGCCCGGGTGACGCTCGAGGAGTTCGCGCGCCTCAAGGGCGTGACGTTCTCGATGGGGGGCGTCCCGCTCCTCTGGACGCCCTACCTCATCTGGCCGGCGCTCCGGGACCGTGCCTCGGGCTTCCTGATTCCGGGCCTCGGATACAACTCGAACCGCGGCGGCTATTTCGGGATGTCGTACTACTGGGCGATCTCGCGTTCTCTGGACGCGACGTTCTCGGGAGACTTCTACACGAAGAAATACTACGGGCTCGGCACGGAGCTCCGGGCGCGGCCGTCCGAGGGGACGCGTTTCGAAGGCACGTACTACACGATTTACGACCCCACGGTGCAGCACTGGCAGTGGCAGACGATCGGGACACTCGTTTCGAACGACCTCGGGCCGAAGCTGCGCGCCGTGGTCACCTGGCTCGACTTCTCGAACCCGACGTTCTTCCAGAGTTTCAACGCAAACTTCGGCCTCTCCTCGGCGCGCACCATCGGGAGCGATGCCTTCGTCACGTGGAGCCCCGACCCGTTCGCCCTGAATCTCCGGATCACGCGCGACCAGGCGCTCGGGTACGGCAGCGGCGACATCGTGACGGAGCGCCTGCCCGTGCTCGAGGCAAGCATGCGTCCCACGCCGTTCTTCGGGCAGTCGGTCTTCGTCGAGGCGTCGGCGCAGGCCGGCTTTCTGAGCACGGACCGGGGAAACGGCCTGCCGGCCGGCACATACGACCGACTCGATTTCTTCCCGAAAGTGAACGTACCGCTCTCGCTGTTCCCCTGGCTGTCGCTCGAGGGGACCGCGGGCGTGAGGATCACGAGTTACGGGAAGTCACTCGGGCCGGACGGCGTCACCCTCGTGGACAAGGCCTACGACCGCGAGGCGCTGTCGACGGAAGTCTCGCTGACGGGTCCCTCCTTTTCGCGCCTCTTCGAGGGAAAGCTCGGGCCGTTCACGAAGTTCAAGCACGTGATCGAGCCGCGCATCATCTGGGACTATCTCGCGGGACGCGACGACTTCGCGCCGACGCCGCTTTTCGACGAGATCGACTCCCTCATCCCCAAGAACGTGATCCGCTACTCCCTGCTCCAGCATTTCCTCGCCAAAGGGGACCAGGGCGGCTCGCGCGAGATCGCCTCCTTCGAGGTCGCGCGCAGCTATTACGTGCGGCTCCCGGGCGAGAGTACGGCCTTTCCGGTCGACCTCAGTGTCCAGAAGAGCTCTCCTCTGGATTTCATACTCCGCGTCAACGCGACGTCTGCCCTGAACCTGGACATGAGGACGACCTGGGACCCCCACGCGAACCAGGTCACGTCGGCGAGCGTCACGGCCGTCGTCTCGGCGGCCGAGCGCTCTCTCGCGCTGTCGCTCTTCGACAGCCACCCGGTCATCGTCCCGCTCGCGCTCGACCCGGGCGCCTCCGCCCAGCTGCGCGTCTCGGGTGGGATGCCGATCCTTCCGAAGCGGCTCCGGTTCGACGTGGAAGCGAACTACGACCTGTCCAAGGGAAAGATGCTCGAGTCTCGGACACTCCTGACCCTCCAGGCCGCGTGCTTCAGGATTCTCGCGGAATACAGGGATTTGCGCACCGGAGTGGTGCCGTCCCGGGACTTCCGGGTGGCGTTGACACTGAAGAACGTCGGCAGTTTTCTGGACTTCACCGGGAGCCTGCCATGAACCCGGACCCCGGGAGAGAGATTTCGCCCGGTGCCGACACTTCCACCGTGAGGCATTTTTCGGCCCGTTTCGTCCTCCTGGCCCTCCTTTTCCCCGTTTCCGTGCTGCGGGGTGAGGCGGTGGCCTTTGGCACGGCCGGCGCGGCCTGCGCGGACGCGGTCGTCGTCGACCCGGCCGCCCTCCCGTGGTCCTCGGCGGGCGTGGACACACAGACCTTCCAGGACGACGGGGCTCCCCCCGTCTTTCCGTGCTACATGAAGGGGCAGCTCGCGACCGGCGGCGAGGCACCGCCCTCGCGTCTCGCCTGGTTCTCGTTCACTCCCGCCGTCTCGGCCACCTACCGCATCGATACGCTCGGGACGACGCCGGCCTCCGAATACGACACGATCCTCGGCCTGTACACGGGGTCGTGCGGTTCGCTCAGCGCCGTTGCGGGAATCTGCCGTCAGAACGGCTTTTTTCCGGACGACGCCCCCGGGTCGCTCCAGTCCTCGGTCACGCTCAACCTGAGCGCGGGCACGACCTACATGATCGCTGTCGGCGGCATCGGCCAGCCGAACTCGTTCACAGGCGCGTTCGAACCCTCGAAAGGCGGGACGCTCCGGCTCAACGTGGCCCGGGTAGCGGTCAACTACCCGTACACGTACGTGGTGCCGTCGGTCGCGCGGGCGGGCGGTTTCCTGAGCGACCTTTCGATCACGAACGTGGAAGAGGCGGACGGCCAGTTCATCGTCCAGTTTCTCGGACATGGGAGCGACGGCGCCCAGAACCTCCCGGCCCTCCAGCCCGAATCCAGCCCGCAGCGCATCGGCCCGTCCGGGTCGCGCGAGATTCCGGACGTTCTCGCGACGCTCTTCTCGTTGTCCTCGGATTACGGCGCGGTCCTCGTGCAGTCCACGGGCCGGCTCCTCGTCGGGGCGCTCACCGCGACGACGACGCCCGGGGGCGTGGGGACCTTCGGGCAGTTCACCGAGGCCGTGGACCTGTCCGCGGGTGCGACACCCGCCCTGGCGCTCGCCACCGGGGAGACCGGCTTTTTCGTCGCGGTGCGCGAGGACGCGTCGACGCGCACGAACCTCGTATTCGTCAATCCCTCGTTGACGCCGTGCGTCCTCCAGTCGGAAGTGCGCGATGCGGCCGGAAACGTGCTCGGCGGCGCGAAGAGCTTCACCGTCCCGCCGCGCACGATGATCCAGAAGAACCGCCTCAAGGACACGTACGGGATCGCGGGCGACATCCGCGCGGCATCCGTACAGGTGCGGAACGTGACCGCGGGCTGCGCCGTCGCCGGAACCGCCTACGTGGTGGACGGGAACACGAAGGCCGGCACGAACGACCCCTTTGCCGTGCCGCTGCGCAAGTAGCGGGCGCGCCCCGCCGTGTAGACTTCTCCCTTCGTGCAGACGGTCATTCTCGGTGCCGGTGGAATGCTCGGGCGGGCGCTCGGACGTGAGTTCCCGGAGGCCGAGCGATTCACGAGGGCGGCGCTCGACATCACCGACGGAACCGCCCTGCGCGCGGCCCTCGGCCCGGACACACGCCTCGTCCTGAACGCCGCCGCCGACACGCGCGTCGACGCCGCCGAATCCGACCCGCATCACGTCCTCGTGAACGTCGTCGCCGTCGGGGCTATGGCGGCGCTCTGCCGAAAGCTCGACGCGACGCTCGTCCACGTCTCGACGGATTACGTCTTCTCGGGCAAGGGGATCCGGCCTTACCGGGAGGACGACCCCGTGGACCCGGTCAACGCGTACGGCCGCGCCAAGCTCATGGGGGAACGCCGCACGTTCGAGGAAGGCCAGGAGGTGCTCGTCGTGAGGACCTCATGGGTTTTCGGCATGGGTGGCGTGAACTTCGTGGACACGATCCTGAAGAGAGTCGAAGGGGGCGCGCGGGATCTCTCGATCGTGAACGACCAGGTCGCGCGTCCCACGTTCGCCCTCGACCTCGCGGCGGCCATCCGGCGCCTCGTCGACAAGCGTGTCACGGGCGTCGTCCATTTCGCGAACGCGGGAGAGGCCACCTGGTTCGAGCTCGCATCCGAGGCCCTCGCGCGCGAGGGGCGCGCCGACGTTTTCGTGCGCCCGGTCCCGACGTCGGAGTTTCCGAGGCTGGCGCGGCGTCCCCGTTGGTCGGTCCTCGACACGACGCTCTACGAGCGCCTCACGGGCAGCGTGCCGCGTTCCTGGCGCGAGGCCCTCGGCGACTATCTCGCCGACCGTCGCGCTGCCGCGCCGGCGCGGCCCGCTTCATGACGCTGACGCGCGCCGAAGCGGCGCGAAAGGCGCTGCACATCGGGATGGCTGGCTTCGCGTTGCTGCTGCCTTCAATCTCGTGGGGAGTGGCATTGGCGGCTGCGGGGGCCGCCTGTCTCTTCAACGTTCTCCTGTTGCCTCGGGTGGCGCCGTATTTTCTGAGACGGGAAGAGGGAGAAAAGGGCTTTTCGCTTGGGATCGCGCTGTACCCGCTCGTGGTGCTCGTCCTTCTCATTCTCTTTCGAAGAAATCTCCCGGTGGCGGCCGCCGGATGGGGCTACCTGGCATTCGGTGACGGATTCGCGTCGCTGTGCGGGATGGGCTTCGGCGGTCCTCGTCTTCCCTGGAATTCTCGGAAGTCCTTCTCTGGACTCCTGGGCTTTCTTTTCTTTGGTTTTCTCGGAGCATCTTTTCTCTTTGGTTTTCTCTCGTCGCGGATTCCCTCTCCCTCCGAGCTGATCTGTCTTTTCGCCGGCGCGCTTGCGGGCGCAGCGCTCGAGAGCCTTCCGTCCGAGCTGGACGACAACGTCCTGCCGCCGCTCGTGGGAGCCGCGGTGCTCGCGTGTCTGCTCTTCACACGCGCAGGTTGGGCGGACGTCTTCGGGGCCGGCGCGGCCCGAGGGTTCCTGATCGCGCTCCTGGTCAACGCCGTCGTGTCCGGGATCGCCCTCGCCCTGCGCCTCGTCCGCCCCTCGGGCGCGCTGGCCGGCGCGCTTCTCGGGACGGT
>DASVJU010000396.1:0-3669 GCA_036385755.1 Thermoanaerobaculia bacterium | reverse complement strand
GCCTCCGCAATGCTCTCGTCCAGGCTCGTGAAGGGCTCCAAGCTGAAAATCTATCCGGGCGCGCCGCACGGACTGTGCTCGACCCATAAGGACCAGATCAACGCCGACCTGCTTGCATTCCTCAAGACCTGACGATCGATTTCGTGCGGCGCCCGCTCTCTCAGGATCGGCCTGCTAGCGGCCCGTCGGCTCCCCCATGAATTGTCAGGTGGACGGCTTGGGGCGTGCGGCGGCCAGGGCCTCCTTCACGCGCTCCGCGGTCATGGGCATTTCCGTGAGGCGTGCACCGGCGGCGTCGAAGATGGCATTCGCGACGACCGCCCCCACCGGGACGAGCGCCGGCTCGCCTCCGCCCTGCGGCGATAGCTCGTCGTTCTTCACGAGGACGGTCTCGAGCTCTGGCATCACCGAGAACCTCGGCACCTCGTACGTGTCGAAGTTCCGGGTGCGGATGTCTCCCCCGCTGAAGCGGACCTCCTCTGACAGCGTGTACCCGAGACCCATCATGACGCAGCCTTCCATCTGCATCTTTGCCCCGTCGGGATTGATCACGAGGCCCATGTCCTGAGCGCAGACGATGCGCGAGACCTTCACGCGGCCGGTGGCGGCGTCGACCTTCACCTCGGCGACGAGCGCCACGTACGTTCCGGCGTCGATGCCGCAGGCCACGCCGACGCCGCGGCCGCTGGGCGCCACTGCTTTTTTCCAGCCGAACCGCGCAGCCGCAGCTTCGAGCACGCCGCGCATCCTCTTGTCGGATGTGTTGTTCAGGCGAAACTCGAGCGGATCCACCTTGGCCTTCGCCGCCATCGTGTCGATTTGCGATTCCCGCGCGAACACGTTGAGGTTGGCCCCGGGCGCGCGCCACGGACCCGTGGCGAAGAGGTGCATCTTCGGCGTGTCGCTTCCCCAGCGCCCGTACGTCCGGATCAGGTTGTTTGGGACGTCGTAGAACTGCTCGGCGCTCCGGGATCCGGCCGCGTAGACCTGGTAGTCCCAGAGGCAGATCCGGCCCTCGCCGTCGATTCCGGAGCGGATCCTGACGACTGCCGCCGGCCGGAACGCGTCCAGGAAGAACTCCTCGGCGCGGCTCCAGCACACCTGGACCGGCTTGCCTGTCGTCTTCGCGAGCTTCGCTGCCTCGATTGCGTGGAGTCCGCCGCCGCTC
The DNA here is from genome assembly GCA_036385755.1 of Thermoanaerobaculia bacterium. Lineage (GTDB taxonomy): Bacteria > Acidobacteriota > Thermoanaerobaculia > UBA5066 > UBA5066 > Fen-183. The sequence goes on along the minus strand of DASVJU010000396.1, from coordinate 2,501 downwards.
TTTCCGCCGAAGCCTCCTCCGACGAACGGGGTGATGACGCGAACGTTTTCCTTCGCGAACCCGATGGCCTGCGCGATCGCCTGCTGGTTTGGAAACGGAGTTTGCGTGGACGCCCAGACGGTCATGGTTCCGCTCTCGAGGCGGGCCAGGGCGGTGTGGGTCTCGATCGGCGCGTGCGCGCCATACCCGTTGAGGTACTTCCCCTCGAAGAGCGCGGCGGACCTTTTCTCGCCTTCGGCGAGGTCCCCCTTCTTCTCCCGCTCCTCGCCCGCGCCGGCCGCCGCGAGGAGGTGGTCGAAGACGCTTCGGTCGTCGAAGGCCGGGGCGGGCACGTCGAAGACGGCCTTGACGAGGGCGAGCGCCTTCTCCGCCGCTTCGGGATCCCGGTGAAGCACGGCGACGAGGCCGCCCTCGTTCACGACGACGACCCCCGGAAGGCGCGCCGCGGCGGACGTGTCGACGCTCTTCAGCGCGGCGCCGTGCGCCGGCGGGCGAAGGACCTTCGCATAGAGCATCCCCGGCAGGCGGACGTCGCCGGCGAACTGGGCTTTGCCCGTCACCTTCGCGCGCGCGTCGCGGCGCTTCTCCGGCCTCCCCATCACGCGGAACTCGGAGACGGACTTCGTAACCGCCTTCCCGTCCAGCTTGCGGACGATCTTCTGTCCCTTCGCGAGCTCGCCGAACGTGACGCGGACCTTCCGGTCGGCGGCGAGCGTGACGACTCCGTCCTCGACGCGGAGCGCGTCCGGCGGTGCCCCGAGGCGTTCCGAGGCGAGGGTCACGAGGACGGCCTTCGCTTCCGCCGCAGCCGCCCTCAGCGCCGGGCCGAAGAACCGCGTCGACATCGAGCCGTAGGTCCCGTTGTCGAAGGGACAGAGGGCCGTGTCTCCCATGACCATGTCGATGGAGTCGAGGGACACGGCGAGCTCGTCGGCGGCCATCTGGGCGAGGGACGTGACGACGCCCTGACCCATCTCGATCTTCCCGGAGTAGATCGTGACCCGGCCGTCGGCGGCGATCCTGAGATACGCGTTGAAGTCGGTCGGGTAGCCCCGTGTGCGCGTCTCCTGACCGAGAAGGTCCGAGAGGTCCGCGGTGAAGAGGACGATGATCCCTCCGCCGAGGAGCCCGATGAAGTCCCGGCGGTCGAGGGAACGTCCGCCGGATGGAGTCGGCGGTGCGGCGGCGATGGAGCGGTCCGTCATGACGCGCCTCCCGTCCGCCCGGAGGCCTGCTCGATGGCCTGGACGATCCGGTGATGGGCGGCGCAGCGGCACAGGTTGTCGTCCATTCCCGCGAGGATCTGGCTCCGTGTCGGCTTCGGCGTCTTCAGCAGGAGGGCGTAGGCGTTCATGATCATGCCGGGCGTGCAGAAGCCGCACTGCAGCCCTCCGGTATCGGCGAACGCCTCCTGGAGGGGATGGAGCCTGCCGTTCTGCTCGAGACCCTCGATCGTCGTGACGTCCTTGCCGCGGACGGCCTTCACCGGCAGCTGGCACGACCTCACGGCCTGCTTGCCGACGACGACCGTGCAGGCGCCGCAGAGACTTGCACCGCACCCGAACTTCGTCCCCGTGAGGCCGAGGTCGGTGCGAAGGACCCAGAGGAGCGTTCGATCGCCGTCGACGTCCAGCCGGATGGGTTTGCCGTTGAGCCGGAATGCGATGGAGTCTGTCATCGGGACCCCCGCTGTCTCGTGCCCGAAGTCTAATCCCACGGAGCACGGCCTTCGTTGCCGTGCTTCCGTCGATCATATCGATACTTCGGAGGTCGAGGCCTGGAATCCCGGGCGGAATTGGGGAGAGTGCTGCGGTCCCTGTATCGGGGTTCTTACTTCTTCGCGTCGGCCGGGATGAGGTCGAACTTCCCGCTTGAGACCACGAAGATGACGCATTCGCTGGCGGGATCGCACCCCGTCACGTGCTTCACGCCGTGCGGCTGAAACTCGTAGGACCCGGGCGGAAGCTTTTTCTCGGGCCCGCCCTCTGCTCCCGCGATCAGCGTCCCGGAGACAACGGCGATTTTCATGTCCGACGAGTGCGAGTGGAGTCCGGCATTGAAACCGGGCTTGAACTTGTGGAAGGCGCCATGGGGACCCTTGGCCGGATCGCCCCAGAGCACCGCCATCGAGACGTCGGCGTTGGCCGGGTTCGCGACCCACGTCAAGTCGCCGGGAGTTTTGGTCACGAGCGCGGCGGGCTTCGCCTTCGTCGCGCCGGCCTTTGCGTCCTCGGCGAGGACCATGGAACTGGAAAGAACGACGGCGAGGGCAACACCTGTGGCCTTGAGAATGCCTTTCACGAAATCCTCCTTATTGAATTGAGACTGCGAATCATACCGCAGGGACCGGGGAGTCCCCAGGCGCCTCATCTTCGGCGGGAGACGAGGTGAAGGATCGCCACGAAAAGGGCGGCACCGATGATGGACCACAGAACCGGGAACGGATGTCCGCCAATGACGACCATGAGAGGCTCCTTCAGCTTGAGCGACCGGGCGACCCA
>DASVJU010000395.1:0-9842 GCA_036385755.1 Thermoanaerobaculia bacterium | reverse complement strand
GATCCTGTTCTCGCTGCGGTTCATCGGCGCGGCGTCCTATCCCGGTGGCGAGTACTACGGCCTGCTCCTCTTCGCGACCGTCGGCATGCTCTTCATGGCCTCGGGAACGCACCTCGCGTCGATCGTCGTGGCGCTCGAGCTGATGGCGCTCTCGCAATACGTCCTCGCCGGCTACTTCAAGCGCGAGACGAAGTCGCTCGAAGCGGCCGCGAAGTACTTCGTCCTCGGGGCGTTCTCGTCGGGCGTCCTCCTGTACGGCGTCTCCCTCGTCTACGGCGCCGCGGGAACGCTTTCTCTCGCGGGCATCGCCACGGCTTTCGCGGCGCCGCAACCGCCCGCTTTTCTCGTCGTCGGAGTCATCCTCGTCGCCTGCGGGATGTTCTTCAAGATCGCGTCCGCGCCCTTCCACGTGTGGGCGCCCGACGTCTACGAGGGCGCGCCCACGCCGATCTCCGCCTTCTTCGCGGTCGGGCCGAAGCTCGCGGCCTACGCGATCTTCGCGCGCATCTTCTTCGTGGGCTTCGGCCCGCGTGCCGGCGACTGGACGGCGATCGTCGCGGCGTCGGCGGCCCTCACGATGGTCGTGGGAAACGTGGGCGCCCTCATGCAGACGAACGTGAAGAGGCTGCTCGGTTATTCGTCCATCGGACACGCGGGCTATGCCCTTCTCGGCTTCCTGGCGTATGGAGACAAGAGCGGGATCGGGCTGTGGTCGGTCCTCGTCTATCTTCTCGCGTACGCCTTCATGAATCTCGGCGCCTTCGGGCTCGTGATCCTGCTCGAGGCGAAGGGCTATGCCGGTGAGAGCGTGGACGACTTCAACGGGCTCGCGAAGAAGAACCCCTGGCTGGCCGCGGCAATGCTCGTCTTCCTGCTCTCGCTCGCCGGAATCCCGCCGACGGCGGGCTTCGTGGGAAAGTACTTCCTCTTCTCGGCGGCGATGAAGGCCGGCTGGTTCTGGCTCGCGCTTCTCGCGGTGCTCATGTCGGCCGTCTCTCTCTTCTATTACTTCCGGATCGCGCGCGCGATGTACCTCGTGGACGGCGAAGGGACGCTCCACTGGCGCGAGGAGCCCGCCGCGACGGCGGCTATCGCGCTCTGCGCGGCCGGCACTCTCGCGATGGGAATCCTGCCCGGACCCTTCGTGCAGTTCGCCCGGGCCTGTCTCCTGCCCCTCGGGCCGTGAGAGGCGATCCGCCCGACGAACGGCCTCCGGACGACCCGGGATCCTCCCGCCGGTTCTTCGGCGACGTGCTGACGTTCGGATGGGTTCTCCCGGGGGCGATCGCGGCCGGGGCGGGACTCGGATACCTGGGCGACCGGCTCTTCGGCATCTTTCCGGTGCTGACGGCTGCGCTCGGGATTCTCGGCCTCGTGGCCGGCCTTCGGCAGATCTACCGCGAGTCCGGGGCGCTTTCGGACGAGGGCAGGGGCCCCCGGAAGTGACGCGGATTTCCGAGGAGGCAGCTTCCGCTCCGAGGCCGAATCGGCGACTCTTCCGGCTGGCAACGATTTTCGGCCTGCTGGGCGCCACCTCACTTGCTGCGTGCGGCCTGTTCGAGGCCGCCCTCGCCTTGACTCTCGGGGCCGCCGTGGCTATCGTCTCGGCGCTCTGGCTGTCGGATCTCGTCGGCCGCTTCAAAGCGCCCGAAGAGGTTGCGCCAGCCCGATTTGACTGGAAATTCGGGCTCAAGGCCGTTCTTCGGTACGCCTTCGTCGGTCTCGCCCTGTGGGGGGGGCTGCGGATGCTGCCGGCCGACGTCCGGTGGCTGATCGTGGGCCTCTCGACTGTGGTCGCCGCGGTGGTGATCGACGGGCTCCTCGAACTGCTGGCCGGCCGCCGGAGAGGGACGGGTTCGGCCCAGTGAGGGCGGGGACGACGTGCACCACGAACATTCGATCTTCTTCGGGGTCTTCAACGCCCTCCTGACCCGCCTGTTCGGCCCCGTCGAAAACGCGCCGTCCTGGTGGAGGGACGGCGTCGCGGTCGGGAGCTTCCATGTGGGCGGCATAGCGCCACGAGGAGAGCACGGCGAGCTCCTCGGCTGGATTCCGGATCACATCGCGATGGCCCTCGTCGTCTTTCTTTTCTGCGCCGTGTTTTCCTTTTTCGTGTCGCGAACCTATCGCAAGGATGCTCCCTCGGGCGCGCAGAACGTCCTCGAGGTCTTCGTGGATTTTCTCCGCGACGTCATCAAGGAGAACATCCCGCATCACGGCGAGAAGTACCTTCCGATCGCGGGGGCGTTCTTCTTCTTCATCTTCCTGAGCAACTCCTGCGGGCTCTTCTTTTTCCTCCAGCCCCCGACGGCGAACCTGAACGTGACGTTCGCTCTGTCGATCACGTGCTTCTTTCTCTACAACGCCGCCGGGATCAAGGAGCACGGGCTCCTCGGCTACCTCAAGCACTTCCTCGGCCCGATGCTCGTGCTCGCGCCGCTCATGTTCCTCATCGAGATGATCGGGAACTTCGCGCGCGCCCTGTCGCTCTCGATGCGTCTCTACGGAAACATCTTCGGCGAGCACACCGCCGGCAGCATCTTCGCGGGCCTCGTCCCGATCGTCGTTCCGTGGCCCATGATGGCGCTCGGCCTTTTCACGGCGCTCCTGCAGGCCTACGTCTTCACGCTCCTGACCACCGTCTATCTGGGCGGCGCCACCGCCCACGAGCATTGAGCCGAGTTTTTTCGAATGCGAAAGGAGTTCCCGACATGTTGAAGAGAATTCTCCCGGCCGGCGCCCTCGCGGCGCTCGCCCTCCTGCTCCCGAATCTCGCCCTCGCCCAGGACGCCGTGAAGACCGGCGGAGGCGCCGGCTGGGGCCACCTCTCCGCGGCGATCGCGATCGGGCTCGCGGCCTTCGGCGGGGCGCTCTCGCAGGGCCGCACGGCCGTCGCCGCCTGTGAAGGAATTGCGCGGAATCCCGGCGCGGGCGCCTCGATTCGCGCGATGGCATTCTTGGCACTCGTCCTCATCGAGTCCCTCGTCATCTACGCCCTCGTCATCGCGTTCGTCATCAACGGCAAGTAAACTCTTTCTTCTCAGAGAGATGAGCGGCCCCGCTTGACCGGGGTCGCTTTTCTTTTTGGGTGAGGCGAGACCGCCGCGTGGCGGTTTACGTATTGCATGGGGGAACGTGGAACCCTCGATATGGACGCTTTCTCACCCCCCAAGCCCTCCGCGACGCCGACCGCATGGAACTTCAGGAGCGGGGAACTTCCCTTTGCGGACGCCCTCTACGGATCCGCGCTCCGGCTGACGCGGAACCGGCAGGATGCCGAAGACCTCCTTCAGGAGACCTTTCTCAAGGCGTACGCGCACTACGACGGGTTCACCGAGGGCACGAACCTCAAGGCGTGGCTGTTTCGCATCCTCAAGAACGCCTTCATCAACGGGTACCGGCGCGTGAAGGCGGGGCCGAAAGAGGTTGACCTCGGCGCGGGAGGGGACGAGGCCCTCGATGCCGCCCGCTCGAAGGACCCCGAGGGCGGCAAGGACGCGAGCCCGGAGGAAGGTCTTCTTGCGGCAACGCTCGACCGGGGAGTGGCCGAGGCGCTTGCCGCTTTGCCCGAGGATTTCCGGCTCGTCGTCGAGCTCGTCGACCTGCAGGACTTCTCCTACCGCGAGGTGGCCGACATCCTCGAGGTGCCGCTCGGCACGGTGATGTCCCGTCTCTACCGGGGCCGCCGCCTCCTCGAATCGGCGCTCCTCGACTATGGCCGCCGCCGCCATTACATCGGCCCGGAAAAGCCCGCGCGGACGCGGCTCGCCGCCCCCGGGCCGGAAGCTCCCGGAGCCTCCCTGCCTCTCGCCGACAGGAAACCCGTCACCCTCTCGGAATACCGCCGGCGCCGCGAACGTTAGAGAATCAGGGGCGACGGGGACGATGGACTGCCGGACGGCGAGCCTCCTGATCGAGGCGTATCACGACGACGAGCTGGAGCTCGTGGACGCCGCGCGGCTTCTCGCGCACTTCGAGGAATGCCCGGCCTGCTGCCAGCACTGCGAAGAGGCGGGAAAGCTCCGCGAGACGTTGAAGACATGCCGCCCCGTGGATCGCTGTCCCGAGGAGCTTGCCCGTCGCCTCGCCCGCCGCCTCGACACGCCTCCGGGTCCCCGGCCGCGCCGCACTTTCCCGAGGTCCGTGACGATCGTCTTCGCCGCGGGCTGTGGAGTCGCGGTGGGGTGGGCGGCGTTCCGCTTCGGGATCCCGTCCCCGGCGACCGCCGCACTCCCTGACGCGGTGCAGCGCGTGGAGGGAGAGCTCGTATGCCTGCGTTGCGCCATGGAGCATGGGATGCCCGGGGTGGCCGGGGTCCGGCTCGAGGGAACACCGCACCGCCCGATGCTTCTCACCAGGGATGGGAGGCTGTTCGTCCTGCGCTCTGAGAACCCGGTGCGCTCACGCCTCGAGGCGGACGGACCGGCGCGCCGTCACGTCGCGCTGATGGCGCGCCTCGACGAGACGAACGGTCTCGCTGACGTCGTGGACGTGTTTCCAGAGGCGGCGTCCGCGGCTGCGGTCGCTCGCTGAGCGGGAATCCGGGCGGGAGACTAGGCCTCGGGAGAAACGGCGGGCGGACTCAGGCGCTTCTCGAAGAGGATCGACTCGCGCGTGCCTTCGCCGATGGTCACGGGAACGAGATCCACGACCCGGAATCCGAACAGCCAGTAGAGATGTGGCCCGGCGGGCGAGCCGGCGAACGACCGCGCGCGCAGGACGACGTGCCGCCGCTCCCGGCACGTCTCGATACCGCGGAAGAGAAGCTCCCGGCCGACCCCGCCGTTCCTCTCGGAACCGTCCACGACGAGCCAGTCGAAGCGCGCGGCGGCCGGATCGACGAGGTCACGAGTCATGAGGAGAACGCCCACGATGCGGCCGTCGCGCTCGGCCGTCAGGAGGGCATCGCGCCCGGCGTCGAAATTTCTCGCGATCGACGCGGCTTCATTCCGCACGACTTCGGCGACGATCGCGTCGTATTCCGCCGAGACGAGTCGCTCCACGAACGCCCGGACGGCGACGAGAGCGTCGGCGCCCCGGCGGCGGTAGACGACGTCCGGGCCCGGCATGCTCACATTCTTTCGGGGATCGGGACACCAAGCACGCCGAGAAGGTCCGCGAGATGCACGGAGACGACCTGGAGGGCGGCGCGCCGCGCACGTCTCGTCGTCTCGTCCCTCTCCTGAGCGATGGGATGCGTGTGATAGAGGTGGTGGAAGCCCGCCGCGACCGCGAGCGCGTGCCTGACGAGGAGCGAGACCTCGAGCGATTCGGCCACCTTTTCGAGCGTGTCGAGCGTGCGAGAGCAGGTCCTCACGACGTCCCACAGCCCGTCGTCGAGCGCCGACGCGGAGAGCGCGGACAGCCCGTCGATCTCGGCGGCGTCGAGACGCCCCGTGAGGCCCGTCTCCTCGAGCTTCCGGAAGATGTTCGCGGCGCGCACGGCGGCATACTGGAGATACGGCCCCGTGTCGCCCTCGAAGGCGAGCGCCTCGTCGAAGTCGAAGGCGATGACCTTGTTCCGCGAGAAGCGCGTCATGTAGATGCGCAGCGCGCCGACGGCGATCGCTTCGGCCCGGCCCGTCTCGGGGGGTTCCGCCGCGCGCGAGAGGATCTGCTCCCTCGCTTTCTCGACGAGCCGGTCGAGGAGATCCTCGGCCTTCACGCCGAGCCCTTTCCGGCCCGACATCTCGACGAAGGGGCGCGCGCGGTCCTCGTCGGTGAGCTCCACGCCGAGCGCCTCCGCCGAAGCCGGCGTCAAGGCCACCATCTCGTAGGCGAAATGGACGGATCGATCGGCCGCCTCGGCGAAGCCGGCGCGCCGCACCGCCTCCTTCACGACTTTCTGGGGATAGGACTGCCTCACGTCGATGACGTTGATGACCGCGGTGCCGTTGCCGAAGCGGCCGCGCGCGGACGGGTCCGCGCCGCGCTCGTCGCGGCGCGTCCTGTAGAGCGGCGAGGCGCCATCAGAGGCATGGAACTCGGGCGAACCGTCGACGTCCCGGTAGGGAACCTCCTCGTACTCGAAGTCGATTCCGAGGACGCCGAGCTTCCAGAGCTGGTAGGCGACGTCCTTTCCGGTATACGTGACGGTGCCGTTCGACCGCACGAGGACCTTGTCGGCGTCCTCCATTCCCTCGAACTCCGGAGAGCCTTCGAGCGGCATGACCCAGCAGCCCGCGTTCTTGCCTTCCGTCTCGAGTCGCGCGGCGCCTGCCGCCGTCAGAAGCTCGAGGGCCTTCACCCAGAAGCGGCGCGCGAGGATGTCGCTCTCGCGCGGCAGGAGGTCGTACGTGACGCCCACGCGCTCCATCGTGAAGAGATGGCAGCGCACGACCGCCTCGGCGAGCCGGCCGGCGAGGGCGGCCGTCGTCGCCTGCTCGGCGGATTGCCCAGCTCCGGTCGCCGCGCCCTCGATCGCGTGAAGCGTGAATTTGCGCTTTTCTTCGAGCGTCGGGTCGGCTGCGTAGCTCTTCCCGGCGAGCGCGTAAAGGTCCCACGCGAGGTCCCCGAGGCGGCGTGGTTCGACGCCCGGGGCGTGCTCTGGAAAGGCGTCCAGGATCTCGAGGATCTCGCGAGCGAGACGGCGCGCGCGCGCCGGCTCGACGAAGTCTTCGGCGTTCTCGAGCGCGACGACGACGTCGGCCACCTGGACGCCCGTGTCGTCGAGATAGTTCTGAATCTCGACCCTTCGGCCCAGCCGCCTGAAGGTGTTCACGAGGACGTCGCCCAGGACGGCGTTCCTCAGGTGCCCGATGTGGGCGGCCTTGTTCGGATTGATGTTCGTGTGCTCGATGATGAGCTTGCCGCCGCTCGCAACCTCTTCGGGAGCCGCGCTTCCCGAGGCGAGCATGGCGCGAAGGACACGCGGGCGATCGAGGAAGAAATTGACGTAGCCGCCGCCTTCGACCGAGCGCCTCACGACGACCGGCGGCAGGGCGAGAGCAGGGGCCAGCTCTTCCGCGATTTTCCGCGGGGAACGCTTCAGGACCTTCGCGAGCTCGAAGGCGACCGGACAGGCGAGATCGCCGAGCTCGACCTTCGGGGGCGTCTCCAGGACCATGCGCGGCGCCGGAACGCCGAAAACGCGGAGGCATGCCTCCGAAACGGCGCTCTCGAGCTCACGCTTGAGGCCGGGAATCACGCGGAAGCGCTCCTCTCGTGGGCGCGCGTCTCTTCTTCATCCATGGCGGCGCGGATTCTCGCACGTCGTAACATTCCCGCGTGGGGGAAGATGCGGTCACCCGGGATGTTCTGGTCCGGGTTTCTCCCGAGCGCGCCTTCGACGCCTTCGTGGAGCTTTCCGACGTCCTCGCCTGGCTCGCGGATGGCGCCGTCATCGGGAAGCGCCCCGGCGGGAACTGGGGCCTTGGCTGGTACGCGGATCCCGATTCGGACGCCGGTTACAGTTCGATCGGCCAGTTCGAAGTCTTCGATCCGGGCCGCCGCTTCGTCGTTTCCAATCTGATGTTTTCGACCCCCGAGGGCGACTCTCTCGGTCCGATGCGTCTCGTCGTGGAGTTCGAGAAACTCCAGGAGGGCACGTGTGTCACGGTGACGCAGTCGGGTTTCGAGGAATCCGCGGCCGGAGCCGCCTATCGCGATCAGATCGGACCCGGCTGGGAGCGCATGCTCTCCGACCTCAAGATCTGGCTCGAACAAGGCCGAAAACTTCCGGGGCGCTGAGCGCTCGAGAGGGCTAAAATTCTCGTTTCTGCGTTCTTCGGAAGGGAGCCTTCATGATCCTCCGTCACGCCTCGTTCGCCCTCGTCTTTCTGCTCGCGACGAATGCCCGGGGAGCCGGACTCGAGAGGTACAAGGACTGGAACAAGTCCCCCGAATTCACCAGCCTCGCCGTCGAATCCGAACAGAAGGCATGGAAGAAGATCGCTTCCGACGAGGAGGCCGAGCGTTTCATCCAGCTTTTCTGGGCGAAGCGCGATCCGGACCTCAAGACACCGGTCAACGAGTTCAAGGTCGTCTTCGACCAGCGCGTGAAGGAGGCCGATCAGCGCTTTGGGATGATGCGCATCCGCGGCGCCCTCACCGAGCGCGGAAAGCTCTACATCCTCGTCGGCCCGCCGAAGACGTTGTCGAGGGCGGCGGGTACCCTCCCGCAGCCTCTCGCCACGATGGACTCGGCCGGCCACATCCCGGATCCGAACCCTCCGGGCGCGTCGATCGGCGAAAGCATCGTGACGTTTACGTATGAGGCCGCGGAGCTTCCCGACTGGGCGCTGGTGAAGTCGTTCACGGCCCAGTTCCTCGTCGAGGAGTCGCGCGATTTCGTCGCCGGCAGGAACGGCGGCGACGTGAATTCGCTGGAGGTCAAGGCGCGCACCGCGGCGCTGCGTAACCCGGGGCTCAAAGAGGCGCCGCACGTCCGGACGCCCGCCGAGCTCGAGGCCGACCGCAAGGCGGCCGCGGCGGCCGCCGCCGAAGCGCTGAAGGGGCCGGCCCTGACGGCGCCCGTCCGGGAGGCGCTCGAGGGCCTGCTGGCCAAGGAGGACACGGGTTCGCTCTCTCTCTTTCCGATCGTCGGGCGGGACCGGGAACCGCGCCTGCAAGTCCAGTTCTTCGTGCCGGCGTCCGCGGGAGCTCCGGGGGCAGATTCGAAGCTGGCGATTCTCGTGAGGGACGACGCCGGAGCCGATGCCGGGAGGTTCGAAGAGACGGCCGCGCTCGAGGGCACGGCCGGAGGATCCGTCACGTCCCGGTCATTCGCCGTGCCGCCAGGCTCGTACAGCGTTGCTGCGGGAGTGTTCGACGGCTCCTCGAAGCTCCTCTTTTCAGCGAGACGCAAGGTGACCGTTTCCGCGGCCGGAACGGACTTTTCCTTGTCGCCGCTGGTCGTCGCGGCGAGCCTTTCCCAGGCGGCGAAGGGGAAGGCGGACGACGCCTTCACCTTGAGCGGAAATCACTTCGTGACGAAGGGCGGACGGCTCGACCCCCAGGACGGTCTCCTCTTCGTCGTGAGGGTCTACAACCCGAAGGTCGATACGGCAACGAAGACGATCCGCCTTTCGCGCACGGTGAAGATCAAACCGAAGGGCGCTCCGGCCATGGATGTGCCCCAGGCCGCCGACGAACCCGTCGCCGTGCCGGACTCGAAGGATGGAAGCGAGCTCATTTCGCTCGACGTCGCCGTGGAGGTCATTCAGGCGAACCTGGGCGAGTACCTGAGAAAGCCGGGCGACTACGAGCTGAAGGTGGCGATCACGGACCAGGTCGCGCAGAAGACGATCGAGACCTCCGCGACCTTCACCGTGACCGGGGTCCTCCCGCCGAAGAAGAAGTAGCGGCCGCCGCGAACCGGGGGTCCTTCGGGAACAGCCGTCGCGCTTCCCTGCGAAGCTGAACCTCGCCCTCCGGATCCTCGGTGGACCGAAACGTCTTCATCCCCAGAAGGAAGGACTCGGGCGTCGGCTGGCGCGAGACGAGATCGATGATCACCCGGCGCGCGTCCTGCCTCCGGTTCACGGTCGCGTAAAGAGCGGAAAGGGAAACGCGGGCGTCCACCCGATCGGGGTAGAGCCTCAGCTCCTCGAGGAACTCTTTCTCCGCCTCCACCGGGCGGCCGGAACGCGCGAGAACGTCGCCGCGCAGCATGTGCATGCCCGATTGCGGGAGCTTGTCTCCGCCCGAGAGCTCCTCTGCCTTTTCCGAAAAGGCCCTCGCTCCCGCGAGATCGTTCCGCATCACGGCGATCCGGCCGAGAACGAGGCAGCCGCGCACGCGCTCCTTGCCCTTGGCGGTCTCCAGGACCTTTCGGGCGGCCGCCTCGGCCGCGGGATAATCCCCCTTCCCGAGGTCGGCACGGGCGGCGATGTCCTCGGCGA
>DASVJU010000394.1:0-7086 GCA_036385755.1 Thermoanaerobaculia bacterium | reverse complement strand
GTACGGGGCCGGAAAGAAGAGGACGAGCGCGCGGTCGAGAGGCCGTCCGTCCTCGCAGACGAGAAGATGAAGCGCCGCCTCGCGCGGGCGGGGCTCCTCGGGAAGGCGCCGCGCGATTTGCCGCGCGACCCGGCGCGTCGCGCCCACCGGCCCCGTCAGACGGACGACGGCGAGCGCCGAGACGCCCGGAGGCGTCGCGGGAGCGACGAGCACGTCGCCCTCGCGGTCCGGGTCCGCCACGAGGCGCGCCATGGAGAACTTTCCGCCCGGCCGGGCGTCAGGCGGCCTTCGGCTTCATCGAGATCGGGCCGAGGTCGGTGAACTTGTTGAGGAGCATCTGCTGCCCGATCGTGAGGATGTTCTGCATGAGCCAGTAGAGGACGAGGCCGGACGGAACGTCCTTGAAGAGGAACCCCATGACGAGCGGCATGATGTTCTGTACGCGCCGCATCGTGGGATCGCCGCCCGTCGGCGTCATCTGCTGCTGGAGCCACATCGTGGCCGTCATCAGGATCGGCGTGACGTAGTAGGGGTCTTTGGCCGAGAGGTCCGTGATCCAGAGCATGAAGGGCGCGTGGCGGAGCTCGATCGAATGCGCGAGGAGGTTGTAGAACGCCACGAGAATGGGCATCTGCAGGAGGAGGGGCAGGCATCCGCCCGCGGGATTGACGCCCTCCTGCTTGTAGAGGGCCATCATCTCCTCGTTCATCTTCACGCGGGCTTGCGGGTCCTGCTTGACCTTCCCCGACCACTTCGTGCGGATCGTCTCGACCTTCGGCTGCAGCACGCTCATCTTCTTCATCGAGACCAGCTGCTTGTGCGTGAGCGGATACAGGAGGACCTTGATGACGACCGTGATGAGAAGGATGGCGACGCCCCAGTTCCCGACGACCCGGTGGAGCGCCTTGAGACCCCACAGGAGCGGCTTCACGAGGAGGGCGTACCACCCGTAGTCGATGAGGCGGTCCATGCCGGGCCGCGTCTTTTCGAGAACGTCGAGCTCCTTCGGGCCGAGGAAGACGTCCGTCGTGAGGGCGCCCGGCGCCGACAGGACGACCTCGCTCTCGGCATCCGGTGAAGCGGGCTTTCCATCGGGACCCGCGGGTCCCGCCGCGAGAATCACGGGCCGGAGCGTCACGGCCGCGCTCCCGGACGGAAGAAACGCGGTGAGAAAGTAGTTGTCCTCGAGCCCGGCGGCGACGAGCCCTGCGCCCCTGGACTCGGCGTCCTTCAGCCCGTCCTTCGCCTTGCGGTCGACCGAGGCCGACGCGCTGAGCGTGATCGTCGCGCCTGGCTTCGTGTAGCGGCTCACGAGCTCTTCGCCGGACGGATTCCCGATGCCGGGCCCGAGCACGAGGCCCACGGGGCCGGCGGCGCCCTCGCGCTCGGCCTTCACGGTGACGACGTAAGAGTCGCGGAACACGTACTCGCGCTTGAGGCCGTCTCCGCTGGCCTCACGGTATTGGAAGCGGACGGTCGTGACGCCGTTCCCGCTCTCCCTCTCGACGGCGAACCGGGCCTTCGCGGCCCGGGCGAGGAACGCGTCCGCGGGATCCAGGGCGAGCGTGGCCCCCGGAAACGGCGCTCCCTGGCGGACGAGATCGAGCGCCTTCCCCGCGCCGTCCCGGTGATGCGTGAGGACGAACGACTTCAGGACGCCGCCCTCGTTCGACAGACGCGCCGTGTACAGCGGGCTCCTCACCTCGACCGTTTCTTCCGTGCCCGCGGAGACCGGCGGCACGGGCTCACGTGGCAACGAAGGACTCGGGACCGGAGCTTGCGCCGCCGGCTGCGCCGAGGCCGCGGGCGCCGCCTGCAGGGATGCCGCAGGTGCCGCGGCTGGCGCCGTGGCGCCCGCCACGGGCCGCTTCGGTTGCGGCGACTTCGGCGGCGGGAAGACGATCGTCCATCCGATCAGGACGGCGGCCGACAGGGCGAAAGCGATGACGAGGCGCTTGGTTTCCAAGGGATCTCCTCTGGCGAGTCAGGGAACAGGGTCGGGGCCGCCCGCGTGAAACGGGTGGCACCGCGCAAGCCGCCGAGCGGCAAGCGAGAGGCCCCGGCCAACGCCGTGGCGCGTGACGGCTTCGCGCGCGTACTCCGAGCACGTGGGCGTAAACCGGCACGCCGGCGGCAGCAGGGGCGAGAGGAAACGCTTGTAGGCGCCGAAGACTCCCGCGACGACGCGGACCGAGGCCGGGGTGCTCGTGGTCGTGTTCATTTCGTGTCGCCCGTTTTCGCCGCCGCCGCTTTCGACACGGCCGCTTTCGATACGGCCGCGGTCGCGCGCCCGAGCAGCCCCGCAACCTCGGCCTGAAGCGCGGTGTAAGGCGCGCGGGTGGCGCCTGCGGAGACATTCACGACGAGATCCAGAGCCGTGTCCGGCGCGGCCGCTCTCCACCTTCGGAAAATCTCGCGCACGCGGCGGCGCGAACGGTTGCGCTGAACGGCGCCACCCGACCTTCTTGTCGCCGTGATGCCGAGCCGGAGTCCACCCTCGGGCCGGCAAAGCGCGAAGACGACCACGAGACGCCCGTGCACTTTCGCGCCGTTCTCGTACGTCTCGAGAAAATCCCGCCGGTCCCCGATGCGGCGCGCCCGCGGAAAGGCCTCGCTTCCCGGGGGCGGAATCGCGGTGTTGACCCGTGCGTGCATGGAACCGGCCGGAGGCCGCAATGAAGGGCGGCGGGTCCGTTGACGCCTCCGCTCAGGCGGAGATGCGCTTGCGCCCTTTCGCCCGTCGGCGGGCCAGAACGGCACGGCCCGTCTTGGTTCTCATCCGGACAAGGAACCCGTGAGTCCTGCTCCGGTGCCGGTTGTTGGGCTGAAACGTGCGTTTGGTCTTGGACATGGTGAAGAAACCCTCCGAAGGGGACGGAGATTCTCGGGGGTCGCGCCCGTCCTGTCAACCGCGGCCCCTTTCGGCCCTGGAGAAGCGCTGATACCATTCGCCTCCCCCGCCAGGCCCGATATGCACAGCGGTGGAGATCCTGTGGAAAAGACTTCGACCTGGGCCAAGATCCTGGAGCACCTGAAAACGCGCGTGGACGAGCGCGAGTTCGACTCGTGGTTCCGGGACTCACGGCAGAAGTCCGAGACGGCCGAAGCCATTTTCGTGCAGGTCAGGACGCCGCTCTTCGTGGATTACATCCCCGAGGCGTACGCCGTGCAGATCGCCGAAGCGGCTCGCCTCGCGGGCGCCGGCAATCGGGAGATCCGGTTCGGCGCCGACGGGGACTACCACTCCGCCGTCAACCCCCAGAAGGTGCCCGCGGAGCCCCGCCGCCGGGTCGGCGGCCTGAACGCCGCGTACACGTTCGAGCACTTCGTGACCGGCGAGTCCAACCGCCTCGCGCACGCGGCGGCGCTCCGCGTCGCGGACCAGACGTCGCGGCAATACAACCCGCTCTTCGTCTGCGGAGGGACCGGACTCGGCAAGACGCACCTCATGCAGGCCATCGGTCACCGCCGTCTCTCGCGCCGGCCGGGCGAAAAGGTCGTCTACCTGACCTCGGAGAACTTCGTGAACGAGGTCGTCCTCGGGGTGCGGTTCAACAAGATGGAAAGCCTCCGGCAGCGCTTCCGGGCCGCCGACATCCTGCTCCTCGACGACGTGCAGTTCGTCGTCGGGAAGGAGGCCTCGGAGAACGAACTCTTCCACACGTTCAACGCGCTGTATGACGAGGGAAACCAGATCGTCTTCTCCTCCGACGTGCCGCCCCGAGAGATTCCGGGGCTCACGGATCGCCTCAAGAGCCGTTTCGAGGGCGGCCTCATCGTGGACATCCAGCTCCCCGACTTCGAGACGAAGGTCGCGATCCTCCGGCAGAAGGCCGAGGCCAGCCAGGTCGTGCTGGAAGACGACGTTGCGTTCTTCCTGGCTGGAAAAATCAAGTCGTCGATTCGCGAGCTCGAGGGGTATTTCAACCGCGTCGTCGCGTTCGCCTCCCTCAAGGGCGAGGCGATCTCCCTCGACCTCGGGCGGGAGGCTCTCAAGGACGTCTTTCGCGCCGAGGAGCACGCCACGACGCCCGCCGAGATCCTGAAGCTCGTGGGCGCGCACTATGGCCTCAAACCCGCCGAGCTTCGGGCGCGGACGAAGAGAGGCCCCATCGTCTTCGCGCGCCAGGTCACGATGTACGTCCTCAAGGAGGCGACGGGGCTGTCGCTTCCCGAGATTGGTCGGTTGTTCTCCGACAAACACCACACGACGGCCCTTCATGCCATCCGGAAAATAGCGGCCTTGCGGGAAGAGGACCCGGTGCTCGACCGGCTTCTGGCGGGCTTTCTGGCCCAGTTTCGCTGACCTTTCCACCTCTTTTCCGCCCTCCCCGAACAACCCCTGCTCCTCGCGTTGGAAAAGTCCCCAGCGACGTCGCGAACGGGTTCCCTTTTCACAGAGCGCCGGCCAGAGATCCACAGCCTGGCACGGCCGCTAAATATCGACATTTGAGCTGTTTATCCGGCATTGCACTTTTTGGGCCCTCCTACTACTTCTACTTCTTTCGACTACCTGTAAATGATAAGATTCAAGATGTAAGGAGAAGTCGTGGAGCTGACACTTTCGGCCTCGATCTTGGCTCGTGAACTGAGCCTGATTCAGGGCGTCGTCGAGAAGAGGACGACGCATCAGATCCTTACGAATGTCCTGCTCGAGGCCAAGGGTGGGGCGCTCACGCTCACCGCCACGGATCTCGACACGACGCTCGTGTCCGAAATAGCCCCGGTCACACTGAAAAGCGCGGGATCGGTCACGGCCCCCGCCCGGCGGCTCTATGACGTCGTGCGCGAGCTGCCGCCGAACGCGGAGATCAGGCTCAAGGTGCTCGAGAACAACCACGTCTCCTTGGAATGCAAGGAACCGAAACTCAGGATCCGGTTGAACGGGCTGCCCGCGGGGGACTATCCGACCCGACCCGAGCCGGCCGGCGGACCCACGTTGACCCTGTCGTTCGGCGCCCTGCGCCGGATGGTCGACAAGGTGCGGTTTGCCGTTTCGACGGAGGAAATGCGGCTGCAGCTTCAGGGGGCGCTCCTCAAGACGAAAGGCGGCACTGTCGAGATGGTTGCAACAGACGGGCACCGGCTGGCGCTCGTCGAGGTGGAAGGGGCGAAGGCAGAAGCCGGCTTCGAACCTGTTCTCGTTTCCAAGAAGATTCTCGACGAACTCGGCAAACTGGATGCGGCCGAAGACGCGCCCGTTACGATCATGCGCGGGACGAACCACATCGGCTTCTCGGTCGGAAGCCGACGGCTTTTCTCGAAACTCGACGAACGCCGTTTTCCGGACTACGAAAAGGTCATCAGCAAGGAGAACGACAAGAAAGCGGTCGTTCCCCGCGAAGAGCTTCTCGGAGCCGTCAGGAGGATCGCGTTGCTCTCCGGCGACCGGATGAAGGCCGTGAGCCTCGCCTTCCAGAAGGACGCCCTCGTCGTTTCTTCCGAGAGCCAGGAGGTCGGCGACGGCTCGCAGGAAATTGCCATCGCATACGACAGCGCCGCCGTGACGTTGCGCCTCAACGCGCGCTACCTCGAGCAGTTTCTCGAAGTGGCCGAGACGAAGGACGTCCACCTCTTCGTGAAGGACGAACAAGCGCAGTGTCAGGGTCGCCCGGCCGAGCCGCTGGGGGGAATCCGCAGCTACCTCTACGTCGTGATGCCGATGAGGATGTAGTCGGCCGCGTGGAGATTCTTTCTCTTTCTACCGAGGGCTTCCGCAACCTCCTGAACGGCAAGGTGGAGTTGCACCCGCGCCTGAACCTCATCGTCGGCGACAACGGGCAAGGGAAGACGAACGTGCTCGAGGCGCTTGCCCTCGTTTCGGGCCGGGCGTCGTTCCGCACGCGCGAGCTTCTCGAGGCGCGGCAGCACCTCGCGGCCCGCGCGGTCGTCTCGGCGCGGCTGCGAGACGACGCGGGAGATCCCCGGGACGACGTGACGCTCGGGTTCGTTTACGCGGGCGGCACGCGCGAGCAGTATCGGGACGGCAAGCGCGTGACCCGCCTGTCCGCGGCGCGCAGCCTCCCGGCCGTCTTCCTCACGGCGCGGGACCTTTCGCGGCTTTCCGGTCCTCCCGCGGAGCGGCGCCGGGCGCTCGACCGCGCGGCGCTCGCGCTCCGGCCCGAGCACGCGCGCGCCCTCCTCGCTTATGAGCGGGCGCGAGCGGCGAAGACGCGCCTCCTCGCCCTCGGCGCGCGGTTCGACGCGGACGAGCTCGCCGTCTACGAGACCACGCTCGCCGAGGCGGGCGGGCTCGTGGCGACCGTCCGGCGCGAGGCGCGGGCCCGCCTCGAACAAGAGATCGCCCGCCACGCGGAAGAACTCGGCGCGCCGTTTCGCAACCTCTCCCTCACGCTCGTGAGCGATCTGCCGGCGAACGGCGACGCGCGCGAGATGGGCGCGGCCCTCTCCGCCCTCCTCCGCGCGCGAAAGAACGACGAGCGGCGCGCGCAGCGGTGTCTCGTCGGACCCCAGCGGGACGACGTCGTCCTCGGGGCCGAGGGCGTCCCGCTCGCGAGCCGGGCCTCCTCGGGCGAGACGCGGACGATCCTCCTCGCATGGACTCTCGCCGAGATGTCCCTCATGGCGGGCGGCGGTCGGGCCCCGGTTCTCGGGTTCGATGACTTCGATTCCGAATGGGACCCGCGCGTTCTCGGCGCGTTCGCCGAGGCGCTTCCCGAGGACGGACAGGTCTTCCTGACCTCCGCGCGGCCCGAGGCGGTCCGGGGGCTTCCCCTCCCGGCGGGCGCCCTTTTCCGCATGTCCGCGGGACGGCTCTCTCGCGAGGGAATCCTAGGCGCGGGCCGAAGCGGGGAGCGCCGGGTCGCCGCCGCCGGAGCAGGGCCTGAATGAGTGAACACCGCGACACACCGGGCTCTCCGATTGCCGCGGAGACGCTGCCGCCACCGGGGCGGACGCATGCCGGCGCGGAAGATTACGGCACGAGCTCGATCAAGCTCCTGAAGGGGCTCGAGGCCGTACGCAAGCGACCGGGGATGTACATCGGGAACACCGACGACATCACGGGGCTTCATCACATGGTCACGGAGCTCGTCGACAACGCGATCGACGAGGCGCAGGCGGGGT
>DASVJU010000393.1:0-3569 GCA_036385755.1 Thermoanaerobaculia bacterium | reverse complement strand
TCGGGCGGCTCACGAACACGCGTCCGGCGGATCCCGGAGTGCGCCGCCTCGCCGGCAGGCCCACCCTGAAGGCCTCGGTCGCGCTGCTGTCGCTGTACGCGCGCGCTTCGGGCCGCTACCGCGAAGCCGCCGCGGCCTGGGACGACGCCGTCGAGCGCGGCTTCGGCGCGCACGGGACAGGCGCGCCGTTCTCCGATGCGCTCGTCCCCCCGCCCGAGGCGTTCCCGTCCGCTCCGGACGGCCGGGCCCCGGTCCGGAAACGCCGGCGCGGAGGCCGCCGCCGCAAGCCGCAGGCCCCGGCCGCGCCCGCCTGACGCTCAGCGCGCGCGGCGCTTCAACCAGTCGGCGAGGTCTGACTCGAGACGCGGATACCCGGCGCGGAGTTCCTCGCGCATGGCCTCTTCGACGCTCTCGCCTTCCCCGAGCCGGTCGAGAAAGTGCGCGAGAGCGCCGAAGCCCCGGGTGTCCCGGAGCATTTCGGCCGCCGCGAGCGAGGCCGCATAACCGCTCCGGGCCTGCGACGCGGAGAATCCCGCGAATCCGCCCTCGAGGGCGGACAGCGAAAACGTGCCGCGCGCGGCGTAGGCGCGGGTGAGCGCGGACGCGAAAGGCGCCGCGGTCTTTCCCTCCTCGAGCTGGGCGAGCCCCTCCTGGAGCCACGTCGGAGCGCGCCCTCTCGCCCGGAAATGCACGAAGCTGTGCGTCATCTCGTGCCGGAGGACGGAGAGGAGCTCCGGCGTGACTCCCGTGATGCCCCGCGCCGGCACGCGCACCTTTCCGTCGAAGAGGCCGTTCGCCCAGGCCGGCGCATCCGTCGCGGCCAGAAAGTCGCGCTCCGCATACACGATGACGACGACCTTGTCGACCGGTCCGGAACCGAAGTCCCGGACGAGATCGGCGTACGCCCGTTCGAGCGCCGAGAGCAGGATGCGCTCGAGGCCCGCCTCGACGCGCTGCCCGTCGTAGACGAGGAGGATGCTCGAGCTCGCACGCTCCGAGAAGCGCTCCTCGACGCGCGCCTGCTGCGCGGCCGCGGACGCAGCCGCGAGGAGCGCGAAGGCGGCCATCACAGGAACCGTTCTTGCGCGGCAGGGCATCGGTCCATGATAGGCCGATGAGAATCGTGCGAATCGTCTCGGGCACGGGCGCGGCCGGGCCGCGGAGAGCCCTTCAGCGCCGGACGAGGTCCGCGAATGCGAGCAGCTCGGACTCGTTGAGATCGGAGACGGCCGCGTAGGCGAGGTCGTCCTCCGTCCAGCGCACGACGTCGAGACCGCGCACCCGGGACGTCAGGACCGCACGGGACGGCGACGGCGCGACCCACACGAAGAGGTCGATCACGTGCTTTGACCGCCGGTATGCGAGAGCCGCCGCCGGGCGGCCCCCGAGACGGTCCACGCGCCCGCCCGTGAGCGGGAAGCCCTCTGCGGCGAGGTCCTTCACCTTCGGCGAAAAGTCGAGCTTTCCCGCGAACCACGGCTTGACCGTGTGCTGGTCGGACGACGCGACCTCGGTGAGCGGTCCCGTGGAGAGAGCCCGCGCGTGGGCCTCGACGAGCGTCTCGTCGAGGCTCCTCGAGCGGATCGTCTCGCGAAGCGGGGCCACGAGCGCCCCGAGCGCAGCGCCGAGGACGAGCGCCGCCGCGACCGCGGCCCATGCCGGAATGCCCCGGCGCGCCGGGACATCCTCGCGCCCGAGCCTTGCGCGAAGGCGCGCCTCGAGAGATTCGGGCGGCGCGGCAACGAGGCCGGCCCCGCGAAGCGCTTCTCGCAGCGCGACCGCGCTCCGATACGCGGCCGCGCACTCGGCGCAATCGCGCGCGTGACTCTCCGCTTCGAGCGCCGCCTCGACGGACAGCTCCCCGTCCACCCACGCGTGGACCCGCTCGCGCGGGACGGCGCAGGTCACGGCCGCACCCCGGCCGCCGCGGGCCTCGCGAGCGCGGCCTGCAGCCTCCGACGGCCGCGCGCGAGCCGCGACATGACGGTTCCGACCGGAATGCCCGCCACTTCGGCAATTTCCCGATAGGACAGCTCCTCAAGTTCCCGGAGGACGACGACCTCGCGGAACTCCGCCGGCAGCTCGTCGAGCGCCCGGGCGAGGCGCGCGCCGTCCGCGCGTCGAACGAGGTCCTCCTCGGCGGAGGCCGCCGCATCAGCGGGCTCGTCCGTCTCGTCGAACCCCGCCACGACCTCCCGCGCGCGACTCGCGCGCAAAAAGGTCCAGCAGGCGTTGCGGACGATCGTCAGGACCCAGGCCCTTGCGTCCGTGCCGCGGAACGAAGGGAAGAACCGGTACGCCCGCAAAAAGGCCTCCTGGACGACGTCGTCTGCGTCGTGATCGTTGCGCGTCAGCCAGCGCGCGAGGTTGTAGGCGGACGGTAGGAGAGGCAGTACCAATCTCTCGAACTCCGCTTCCCGGCCCGGTTCGCGCAGTCGGGGCCTCCTCTTGGTTGAGACCGCGGGGGCCACGATCTTATTCCCGCGGGGGTCCGGGAATGGAAACACCCTTCCGCGAGTCTCCTCGACAAGCGGAGGCGACATGAAGCTCGAAACCGATCGCCGTGAATTCCTGAAGCTTGCGGGCCTCGGAGGAGGCGTGGTGTTCGCGTCGAGTCTCTGGGGCGGCGCGCTGGCGGGATCCTCGGAGGACTTCCACTTCGTCCAGCTCTCCGATACGCACTGGGGCTTCGAGGGCCCGCCGAACCCGGACGCGAAGGGCACTCTCCCGAAGGCCATCGAAGCCGTGAACGCGCTCCCCCGGCAACCCGACTTCGTCGTCTTCACGGGGGACCTCACGCACACGACCGACGACGGCGTGAAACGCCGGGATCGCATGAAGCAGTTCCGCGACATCGCCGGGAAGCTCCGGGCGAAAACGGTCCGATTCCTGCCCGGCGAGCACGACGCCTCGCTGGACCGCGGCGAGGCCTATCAGGAGAATTTCGGCGCGACGCACGGAGCGTTCGACCACAAGGGCGTCCACTTCGTCGTCCTCGACAACGTGTCGGACCCCGGCGCCGCCATGGGTGAGGCGCAACTCGCGTGGCTCAAGAGCGACGTCGCGAAGCTCAAGCCGGATGCGCCGATCGCCGTGCTCACGCACCGGCCGCTTTTCGACCTCTACCCGGAGTGGGACTGGGCCACGAAGGACGGAGCCGCGGCGCTCGAGATCCTCCAACCCTTCAAGCACGTGACGGTCTTCTACGGCCACATCCATCAGGAGCACCACTTCAAGACGGGCCACATCGAGCACCACGCGGCCACATCGCTCATCTTCCCGCTGCCGGCGCCGGGCTCGGTCCCGAAGCGCGCCCCCGTTCCATGGGACGAGACGCAGCCGTATCGCGGTCTCGGCTGGCGGGACGTGGAGGCCGCTCCGGGCGCCGGAACCTTCACGCTCGAGCAAAAGGCCATCGTCCCGGCGGCGCCCCGCGCCGTGCGGATCTCCGCGAAGAAGTTCTCCTACACGCCCTCCGAGGTGCGCTTGAAGAAGGGCGAGCCGGTCGTCCTCGAGCTCATCTCCGAGGATCGCGTCCACGGGTTCAAGCTGCCGGCGTTCGACATCCG
>DASVJU010000392.1:0-9081 GCA_036385755.1 Thermoanaerobaculia bacterium | reverse complement strand
TCCGCCGTGTCGAGGTCCTTCCGGGGTGCTGCGCCGCGTTCGACGAGCCGGGCCACGCGCTCCCGGGTGCGCTCGGCGCTCGCGAGATCCGTGGCGGCCCGCGCCGCATCGGACTGGGCCTGACCGAAGTCCGGCGAGGAGATCTCCGCGAGGAGCGCGCCGGCGGACACGCGCGCGCCGACGGGCGCCTTGAGCGCGACGATGCGTCCCGCGAGGGGCGGGAGAACGCGCACCGTCGCGTCCTCGTCCCAGGCGAGCCGGCCGGTGACGGCGAGCGGGGCGGGTCTCTGCCCGGTCGCGGGCTCGACTTTGAATGCCGCGAGCTGCGGGGACCCTGCCGCGAACGTGAGCGTGTCGCCGGCGCGGACGGGAGGCGGGATTTCTACGGTGCCGGGCTGGCCCTTGCCGCAGGAGGCGAGGAGGATGGCGGCCAGGAAGCCCGCGAGGAAGCGTGTCGTCATGGCTATTTCCTGCCGGTGTCGGTGTCGGTGCCGGGGCGCGCGGCGCGAAAGTCGGCGCGCGCGGCGGCGAGGTCGCCCCGCGCGGAGATCGCGGCGAGGCGGATGTCGTTGGCGTTACGTTCGGCTTCGAGGAGCTCGAGAAGCGAGGCGGCACCCTGCTCGTACGCGAAGCGTACAGTGTCGCGAACCGTCTGAGCCTTCGGGAGGAGATCGTTCACGAGCCGGAGGGCCCGCAGTTGAGCCGTCTCGAAGGCGTCGCGCGTGGCGGCGAGATCCTGCCGGACGCGCACGCGGCCGCGGGCGAGGTCGCGCCTCGCGGACTCGACGGCGACCCGAGACGCGTGGATTCCGCCGCCATTGAGGTTGAAGACAGGCAGCGGGAACGAGACGCCGAATCCCACTGTGTTCCGTTGGTCGGGTGGCTGCCTCTCATACTGCGCGAGGAGCGTGGGATCGGGTGTGCGAAAGGCCTTCTGGAGCGCGAGTTCCGCTTCCGCCTTCCGGACCGCCGCCTCGAGCGACGCGAGGTCCGGGCGGCGCGCGAGAAAAGCGTCGTCGTTCGGCGTCGCCGGGGAGTCGGGTTGCGTGATTTCGCCGGGCGCGTCGAGGTCCTCGGCCGGCGCGGCGGAAGGCAGGTTCAGGAGAGCCGCCAGAGCACGGGCCGCGTTGGCATACGCGAGGTCGGCTTGCGCCGCGTCAGCGAGGAAGCGGCCGGCGGCAATTTCGATCTGCGTCTTCTCCGAGGTGGAGATCTCTCCCGCGGCCTCGCGCTCTGTCGCGAGTCCCGCGGTCTTTCCGAACGAGGCAGCCGTCTCGCGTGCGATGGCCGCGCTCGCGCGCGCCACGAGGGCGGCCGTGTACGCCCGCACCACGGCTGCCTCGAGCAGTCGCGCGGTATCGGCGAGGCGGGCCGTGGCGCCGGCGATTCCCTCGTCCGCAGAAACCCGCCGGTCTTTGCGCTTTCCGCCGATCTCCACGAGCTGTGAGGCGGAAACGACGGTGTCGTAGGACCGGTTGTAGAACGCGTTGCCGTAGGTCGTGTTCGCAGGCGAGCCGTCGGTCGCAATCTTGCTCGTCGCGTAAGCCAGAGCCGGGTTCGGGAGCGCGACGGCGGTTGCCCGCTGGGCGCGCGCGGACTCCAGGTCCGCGCGCGCGGCCAGGAGGTCGGGGTTTTGCGCGCGCGCGAGGCGCAAGGCTTCGGCGAGCGTGACGCGCGGCGCGGCGGCGTCCTCGCCCGGGGCAGGCGTGGCCGCGAACACGCAGAGCGCGGCGACGGCCAAGCCGATGGGCTTCTTCACGGAATGCTCCTTTGGGCGGCGCGCGTGCGCCGGCGACCTTCAGATCCGAACGGGAGTGTGAAGGGGCGTCAGGAGCGGGAGGGAGGGCCCCGGGCGGAGATGTCGCGCGAACGCGGTGCCTGGGGCGCGAGATCTCGCGTGGCGGTGGAGAGGGTGCCGGCAGCCTGTGGGGTCTCGGAGAGCGTTTCCGTCGCGGGCGCGTCGAGCACGACGAGCGACGGCATGTCCGGGATATCCGTACCCCAGACGCGCGGCGCGTAGAGGTCGGGTCCGGGCGTCTCGGGATCGTCCGCGAGTCCGGTGTTGCCCGCAGCCATGTCGCGCAGGTCGTCGGCCAGAACGGCACCGGCCCCGAGGACCGGGGCGAGGAGGGCCGCGGTGAGGAACGCGGCGGCGGTGCGGGCGGCGAATCGGCGCATACGAGTCAGGCGGCGGATTCTACGCGAGAATCGCGCCAGTGAGAGCCCTTGGGTTGAACGGGGATGCGGGCGCCATGGTGTTGATCCTCACCGCATGGCTGGCGGGCCGGGCCGCCGCGGCGCCCGACGACACGCGAGCGGAAGCGCCGTCGACGCCCGTCGAAAAGTCCGACGACCTGACGGGCAAGGCGTCCGCGAGCGTGTACGCGCTCCCTCATCAGATCCAGTTCGACGTAAACCTCCGAAAGCGGCTCGGCGAGGTCACGGGCTGGATTGGCGCCTTCGTCGATCCGAAGGGGGAGTCGGTGGGCCGTGTCGGAGCCGAGTATGACTTCCAGACCGGCGGACTTCTCGCCGTGCCGGCCTTCCAGATCGGAACGAACGGGTTCGTGAATGGCTCTTTCTACGCGGAAGTGGGGCGCGCGATCTACGGAATCATGGGATTGACGCTCACGAACCTGAAGCCGCTTTCCAACCTCACGTTCGACCCGAACGACGCTGTCGTCCTCGGTGGGGGCGTGCATTTCTCGAACTACGACAAGCTCTACGCCTTTTCGGTCGTCGACGTTCGACTCGGCACGGGCCAGCAGGACACGCATCTCCTCTACCGAAGACGGCTCGGCCCGACGAGCGGGATCACGGTGGATTTCCTTTACAAGAGCGGCCATCGCGACGACGGTGTGTACGTGCGTGGCGTCGGAATCGGAGTCTATTTCGACCGACCCGCGTGGTTCCTGAAGGCGGCCTACGACCCCTGGGTCAGCTTCACGGCCGACGACATGGTGCGTCTTGGCATTGGTCTCAAGTTCTGACGCCGAGGTCTCAGAAATTCGCGTGCACGCGCAGACCGTAAACCGTGAGCGGCCCCCGGTCCTGATTGAAAGCCGGGTTCGTGTAGTGCTCGAACTCGAGTGTGACGGCAGCGTACGAAGCGAGGGAGACGCGGTAGAAGGCGTCGAGAACCTCTTCCGTGGACGCGTGAAGCGAGCCGTCTCCGAGCATGAATCCGAGCCCGCCTGCCGCGAGATAATCGCGGTGGTCGCCATTGATTCCGTTCAGCGCGACGGCGACGCCGAAGAGGTCTCGTGGACGCTTCCACGGATCTCCGCGCACGGTCGCTCCGAGCGCGAGAGTCCGCTCGATCTCCGTGAAGGCCCACGATTCCGTCTTCCCATCGTTCCAGCCGGCACGGAGGAAGGCTCCGATCCCCGAGGCGATCTCCTGTTCCAGATTGAGGCCCAAGCCGTATTTCGAGCGCCCGGGAGTGCGCGTCGCGGTGATGTCGGGCGCCCCGGGCGCGAGATTCAACGCCTGCCGGTAGACCCCCATGCTCGCGTGATTCCAGTAGGCGAGGACACGGACGGCTCCAGGCCTCCCGGAGAGCGCATGGCGGTGCTCGATTTCGAGGACGTCGCCGTGGGCCCGCGACACGTCGTGGTCGAATTCCAGGCCGTTCGCTTCCCGGGGCTCCATGAACGAGCCGAGTCGTACTGCCCAGGCGTCCCGGTAAAGCTCGAGAGCGACGCCCCACGTGTATCCGCGGGTGTCCGCCGGATAGTCCCAGGCGGCATTTGCCCAGAGGGACCAGTTGTTGAACTGCGTGCGGGGGTCGTGTGAGTACGAATTGGCGTCGAAGACGTCCGTGCCGGAGAACTTTCCGGCGGTCACGACGATCCGCCGGGCCGCGCGGCGACCCTGAATCTGGTTCTCCTCGTCGTCCTGAGGTTCTTCGTCGCCGCCCAGCGCGATCGTCTGGCGCAGGAAGAGACGCGCGAGATTCGGTTTCAGTTGAACGCTGTCGACCCGGTACGTTTCGCCGTTGGGCGGGGCCGCGAGTCCGAGAACGCGGCTCAATCCCTGACCCGCAATCAGCTCGGCGTTCACATACGCTTCGCCCCCCGTCCAGAGACGTCTTCCGAGAAACAGTGTCGACGTGAACGAGCCCCTGGTCTCCTTGCGGTTCTGAAAGCTGTTCGGTCCCTCGTAGGGCGAGTCGAACGAGCCGTGACCCTGCAGCTGCCAGGTGAGCTGGCCATGAAGCGACCAGTCGCGCTCGGGCACCGCGGCATCGGCCGCCGCCACTGAAGGCGGCGCCGCAGGACTTTGCTGCGCGCCTGACGGCTCGGAGAGCACTCCCGCGAGGAAGGCCCCCGCGAGAGGCAGGAAAGGCCTCATTCGAAGCGAGAGCGTAACTCCTGTGAGCCGGCGGGTGTATCAGGTAAGGTGCGGCAAATGGCCGGACCGGGAGCGAACGGGGGAGGGCTGCGCCGGGACATAGGCCTCTGGCAGGGAACCGCCCTGAACATCATCGACATGGTGGGGATCGGGCCGTTCGTGACTCTTCCTCTCATTCTCGCCGCGATGGGCGGCGGGCGCGCGCTCGGCGCGTGGATCCTCGGCGCCGTCCTTGCCATCGCGGACGGCCTCGTGACGGCCGAGCTCTCGGCCGAGCTGCCGCGCGCGGGCGGCTCCTACGCTTTTCTGAGGGAAGCATACGGTCCCGCCCGCTGGGGCCGGCTCATCTCCTTCCTTTTTCTCTTTCAGATCATCTTCTCCGCGCCCCTCTCGATGGCCTCCGGCGCGATCGGCTTTTCGCGCTACCTCCACTTCGTCTTCCCGCAGATCCCGGACCGCTGGGAGGCCCCCGTCGCGTCACTCCTCTGCGTCGCCGTGACCCTGCTCCTGATGCGCCGAATCGGTGCGATCGGGAAATTCTCGATCGTCCTCTGGATCGGGGTGCTCGCGACGCTCGGGATCGTGATCGGCCTCGGCCTCCCGCACCTGAAGCTCGAGGCGTTCCGGTTCTGGGAGGCGCCCGTCGTAACCGCTCCGGGGATTCCCCCGCCCGTGGGCATCTTCGGCGGGCTCGGCCTCGCGCTGATCCTTGCCGTGTACGACTACCTCGGCTACTACAACGTCTGTTATCTCGCCGAGGAGATCAAGGAGCCGACAAAGACGATCCCGCGTGTCATCGTCGTGTCGATCCTCTCGGTGGCGGTGCTCTACATCCTCTTGAACGCCTGCATCGTCTCGGTGCTCCCGATGCAGCAGGCCATGAGCTCGAAGTCCACGGTCGCGGATTTCGTCGCGGTGCTCGCGGGGCGGCCCGTCGCTCGGCTCGTCACCGGCCTCATCCTGTGGACCGCGTTCGCGTCCGTTTTTTCATTGACGCTCGGCTATTCGCGCATCCTCTTCGCCGCCGCGCGGGACGGGAACTTCTTCCCGGTGTTCGCGAGGCTGCACCCGACGGAGGGCTATCCCGTCGTCGCGCTCCTCGCGCTCGGCGGCGCGGCCTCCGTATTCTCGTTTCTGAACCTCAAGGTCGTCGTCTCGGCCATCGTGTCGATCCGCGCGATCATCCCGTTCATCGCGCAGATCGCGGCCGCGCTCGTCCTCCGCAAGACGCGCCCGGATCTCGCGCGGCCGTTTCGCATGTGGCTCTACCCGTTACCGGCATTCGTCGCGCTCCTTCTCTGGGGCTTCGTCCTGTTCTCGCCAGAGAAGGGGTTCAAGGCCGCCGGGCTCGCCGTTCTCGGCGCCGGCATCGTCGCGTACCTCGTCACGGCCCGGCGAAAGTCCGAGTGGCCGTTCACCGTCCCGGCATGAGCCGGGGTCGAAAGGAGACCTCATGAGCCACCTTGCCGTTCTCACGAGCGGAGGAGACGCGCCTGGAATGAACGCGGCGATCCGCGCCGTCGTCCGCGCCGGGTTCGCGCAGGGGTGGACCGTTTCCGGAGTGCGCCACGGCTTCGCGGGCCTCCTCGGCGGCGAGCTGGTCCCGCTCGGCCCGCGCGACGTCGGGGGAATCATCCAGCAAGGCGGCACGATTCTCGGCAGCGCCCGCTGCGAGGCGTTCAAGACGCCCGTGGGGCGCGAGCAGGCGCTCGGCGTGCTCAGGGCGCGCGGCGTCACAGGGCTGGTCGTGATCGGCGGAAACGGCTCGCAGATGGGCGCGAATATGCTCGCGAAGGCGGGGTTTCCCGTCGTCGGTGTCGCCTCGACGATCGACAACGACCTGCCGGGCTCGGACATCACGATCGGCGTCGACACGGCCCTCAACATCGCGCTCGAAGCCATCGACCGCCTGAAGGTGACGGCCTCGTCGCACGAGCGCGCGTTTCTCGTCGAGGTGATGGGGCGCGATTGCGGTTACCTCGCGCTCATGGCGGGCATCGCCGGTGGAGCGGAGGCGATCGTGATCCCCGAGATGGAGACGAGCCCCGAGGCGCTCGCACAGGAGCTTTACGTCTCGCGCGAACGGGGCAAGAAGCACGCGATCGTGGTGGTGGCCGAGGGCGCGCGCCACAACGCGCGGGCGCTCGCGCAGTACTTCCGGGAGAACGAGAAGCGGCTGGGCTTCGACCTCCGCGTCACGCAGCTCGGGCACGTGCAGCGGGGGGGGTCGCCCGGAGCATTCGACCGGCTTCTCGCGACACGGCTCGGCGCGGAGGCTGTCGCGCGGCTCGTGGCGGGAGAGGCCGGGGTCCTCGTCGGCCAGCTCAAGGGGGCCGTTTCGTCGACGCCCTTCGACGAAGTCGTCTCGGGGGCGAAGCCTCTCGATCCCGCCCTCTTCGCCCTTGCACGTACGATGTCGAGCTGACGCCGGGCCTGCTAACATCCCGCCTCCGAACGGGACGGCGACGTACCCAAGTGGTTAAGGGAAGGCTCTGCAAAAGCCTCATTCGTCGGTTCGACTCCGACCGTCGCCTCCATTCCCGTGCCCCCACCGAGGTCCGCCCTCCGGCGTAAGCTTCGCGATGCCGGAGTGGCGAAATGGCAGACGCAGGGGACTTAAAATCCCCTGGCCCCGAAAGGGCCGTGCGGGTTCAAGTCCCGCCTCCGGTACCACTTAGCCTCTGGGGCGAATCTCCGAGGTGGAGCGGCTTGCCCGTGGCTTGACTCGGCGGCGCGGTTTCGGCCTCTTTCGGGAGAGCGGATCACACGGCGAGGGATCGGTATTTCGCCGTTCTTCAGGCGGTCGTCTAACGATATCAAGCTCAGCGGCGAGCGCAAGCGAGTCCGCTGCAACGAGGGGTTAGGCCGACGCCTGGCTAGCCGGGGATGCGCCGCCGCAGGTGAAGCCACCAGCGGAAGAACCGGTGACCCGGGTCGACGGGCTGGCAGTACATGAGCGGGCAGCCGCCCACGATGGGCTCGATACCGTGCTCCCGACACGCTTCGAGCGCCTCGGACGACACGCTGCCAGCCCCGAACGACCTGTGAAACCAGACGCGGCGAATGCCCCGGGCAGCCGCCTCGCGCACGATGGCCGCCCCTACAGACGGATGTGTGGCGATGAGGACGCCGTGCACCTCACCCGGGACGGCTGAAAGACTGGGGTACGAGCGCGCGCCCTCTAGCTCCGACGCGTTGGGATTGACAGGAATGGCCTCATGCCCGCTCTGCAGGAGACGACGAAAGATGGCGTTGGCGGGCGCGTTACCAGTGCGCGACACACCCGCGACGACGATTCGCTTGCCCGCGAGGAAATCCGCGACAGACGGTGGAAGTTGTTTCACTGTTGTGACGCCGTGCGTTTCGGCGGCCTAACGATATCAAGCTCAGCGGCGAGCGCAGCGAGTCCGCTGCAGCGCGTTGTTAGGCGCGCCACTCGACGTACTCGCGGGGATCGAGGGTGCACGCGAGAAAGGCAGTGGGAGTTGCCGAGCGGCTGTGCATGACATAGGCTCTCCGTCAAGTTCGCCCCAATTAAGGAGGATTCATGCGTCGCTTCTCGAGCCTTGCCATTGTCGTCGCCCTCCTCGCCTTCGCATCCACCGCGAGCGCGGAGGAACTCAAGTTCCACGGGACGTGGAAGCTGAACGTCGCGAAGTCCAAGACCGAGGCGTGGACGGCGAAGAGCGAGACGCGTCTGTACGAGGATTGGGGGGGTGGACTCCTCCACATGCGCTACGAGGGTACGGACTCGCAGGGCAACCCCAGGCTCGGGGAGTTCGTCGCGCGCTTCGACGGGAAGGCGTACCCCTACGTCGTCCGCGGCGCGCCGAGTGCCTCCACGATATCGCTAACGCGAGTGGACGACCGCGCATTTGCGTACTCCATGCTTGCGGACGGCAAGACATCGTTTACCGGGACGATCGCTGTTGCGGCCGATGGCAAGAGCTACACGAATACTTTCAAGACGAACGGGAAGGGCGAGCCGAGCAGCGCGGTGCTCGTCTACGACAAGCAGTAGCCCGGCGCTCAGTGCGCCTAACGATATCGAGTTCAGCGGCGAAGAGGAAGGAGCGCGAGCGACTGACGATGAGTCCGCTGCAACGAGGGGTTAGGTTCACGCGGTACGGCCTCGCGTGTTATGCCAGCTAGTGACCCCGCGAGAAGCTCCTCCTGAGAAACGAATAGAGCGCGCACCCCAGACCAAGGATGATGGAGTACTGGAGGGCAGCGACAATCCTGAGAGGGGCATGGGCCGGCTGGAGCACGAACAGCGAAGCTGTGCCTACTCCGATCATGCAAATGAGAACGGACAGCCACAACCGAGCTGACGGGTTCTTCGTGACCACTCCGGCGGCGAGCGAAGACGGAAGATAGAAGAGGAGCCAGATCGCTAGGGCGAACGCCAGGCTGAATGCCAGCACGCCGCCCGCGCTGAGCGCCGCTTCGCGATTGCCGCGAGAGAGTGCGCCCAAGACGACAGGCGAGAGAAACGCCGCGAGGAGACCTGCAATCGCGGTGACAACTAGGCACCCGGCGCCGATGTGAGCCACGGCCTCCCTACGAAACACCGTGTCATCAGCCATGGCTATGCACTCGTGAACCTAACGATATCGAGTTCAGCGGCGAGAAGGAAGGAGCGCAGCGACTGACGCCGAGTCCGCTGCAACGAGTTGTTAGCTGGCCCCGCCGTCTTCAGGCGAAGGGAAGCGCTCGATAAAGCGACCC
>DASVJU010000391.1:0-3913 GCA_036385755.1 Thermoanaerobaculia bacterium | reverse complement strand
GCCTCGACGGCGGCGTACACCGTGTGAGCAAAGCTCATTCCACGCTTCCATGTCGGAAGATTCTTGTAGTCGCTCACGCCCGCCATCCTAGTACGTTTGCATGGTCGTCGGCGTCGCAATCCAGGTGCTAGGCTCCCTCGTCGGACACAACTCTTCGACTTCAAAACCAGGAAGGAACGAAGCCATGCGACGCAAAATCACCGTGATCGGGGCCGGCAACGTGGGCGCCACCGTCGCCCAGAGAATCGTCGAAAAAGAGCTCGGAGACGTGGTTCTCGTGGACGTGATCGAAGGGGTCCCGCAAGGCAAGGGCCTGGACATGATCCAGTCGGGCGCCGTCGAGGGCTTCGACATGCGGATCGTCGGCTCGAACGGCTACGACGAGACCGAAGGATCCGACCTCGTGATCATGACCGCCGGTCTGGCCCGCAAACCGGGAATGTCGCGGGACGACCTCCTGAGGAAGAACGAGGAGATCGTCGCGGAGTGCATCGGCAAGACGGCGCGCGGCTCGCGCGACCTCAAGGTCATCGTCGTCACGAACCCGCTCGACGCGATGTGCGAGGTCGTCCGCCGCATCACGAAGCTCCCGAAACAGAACATCATCGGAATGGCGGGCATCCTCGACAGCGCGCGCATGCGCGCGTTCATCGCGATGGAGCTCGGGGTCTCGATGACGAACATCCATGCAACCGTTCTGGGCGGACATGGCGACACGATGGTTCCCCTGCCGCGTTACTCCACGGTGGCCGGCGTGCCGATCACCGAGCTGATGTCCCCGGAACGCGTCGCCGCGATCGTCAAGCGCACCGCGGGCGGCGGCGCCGAGATCGTGAACTTCCTGAAGACGGGCTCCGCCTACTACGCCCCGTCTGCGGCCGCCGTCGAGATGGCCGAGGCGATTTTCAACGACCGGAAGAAGATCCTGCCGTGCGCCGCGTACCTCGAAGGCGAGTACGGGATCAGCGGCGTCTTCGTGGGTGTGCCGGTCGTCCTCGGCGCGAAGGGCATCGAGAGGATCATCGAGCTCAAGCTCACCCCGGAGGAGTCCGCCGCTCTCAAGAAGTCCGCCGGCTCCGTCCAGGAGCTCGTCGGATTGTTGAAGGTCTGATTCCGCCTTCGATCCGAAGGGGAGGAGAACCGCTCGAATGGCCGCGCCCGCAATCTTCCTGAATTCCTCGGTCGGCAAGAAGATCGTCATGGCGATCACCGGGATCGTCCTGTCGCTCTTCGTCCTCGGCCACATGGCCGGCAACCTCCAGGCTTTTCTCCCGAACGGCGCCCAGGCATTGGATCACTACGGTGCATTCCTCAGGGAGCTTCTGCACGGGACGGGCATCTGGTTCGTGAGGGGCGCGCTCCTCCTCGCGGTGGGCCTGCACGCGTGGGCGTACCTGACGCTCACGCAGAAGAGCTGGGCCGCCCGCCCGAACGGCTACGCCGTGACCGATTACGAAGACGCCACCTTCGCCTCGCGCTCCATGCGCTGGACGGGGCCCATCCTCGCGGCCTTCATCGTGTTCCACCTCATGCACCTGACGATCGGCAACGTGCACCCGCACTTCGTCGAGGGGAGGGTCTACCAGAACCTCGTCACGGGCCTCGCGCCCGTGCCCGTCGCGCTTTTCTACATCCTCGCGATGGGCTGCCTCGCGTTCCACCTGTGGCACGGGGCGTGGTCCATGCTCCAGACGCTCGGCCTCTCGCACCCGAAGTACCTCGGGGTGCGGAAGGCCTTCGCGATCGTCTTCACCGTCCTCGTCACGGGCGGCTTCGTCCTCGTGCCGCTCGCGGTCCTCGCGGGCATCCTGAAGTAGGGACCGACATGGAACTGAAATCGAACATCCCCGACGGCCCCCTCGAGAAGAAGTGGGACAAGCACCGCTTCGAAATGAAGCTGGTCAACCCGGCGAACAAGCGGAAGTACTCCGTCATCGTCGTCGGATCCGGCCTCGCGGGCGGCGCGGGTGCCGCGTCCCTCGCGGAGCTGGGCTACAACGTCTCGTGCTTCTGCTATCAGGACAGCCCGCGGCGCGCGCACTCGATCGCGGCGCAGGGCGGCATCAATGCTTCGAAGAACTACCAGAACGACGGCGACAGCATCCAGCGCCTCTTCTACGACACGATCAAGGGCGGTGACTTCCGCGCCCGGGAAGCGAACGTCTACAGGCTCGCGCAGGTCTCCGCGAACATCATCGACCAGTGCGTCGCGCAGGGCGTGCCCTTCGGACGCGAGTACGGCGGCCTTCTGGGGAACCGCTCCTTCGGCGGCGCGCAGGTCTCGCGCACGTTCTACGCGCGGGGTCAGACGGGGCAGCAGCTCCTCCTCGGCGCCTACCAGGCCCTTGAGCGGCAGATCGGCCTCGGCAAGGTGAGAATGTACCCGCGTCACGAGATGCTCGAGGTCGTCGTGATCGACGGGCGCGCCCGCGGCATCGTGACGCGCGACATGATCACGGGCGCGATCGAGTCGCACGTCGCGGACGCGGTCATCCTCGCGACTGGCGGCTATGCCAACGTCTTCCATCTCTCGACGAACGCGAGCGGGTGCAACACGAGCGCGATCTGGCGCGCGTACAAGAAGGGCGCCGCGTTCGGCAATCCCTGCTACACGCAGATCCACCCGACGTGCATTCCCGTCACGGGCGACCACCAGTCCAAGCTGACGCTCATGTCCGAGTCGCTCCGCAACGACGGGCGCATCTGGGTCCCGCTCAAGAAGGGCGAGCTGCGGTCTCCCGATCAGATCCCCGAGGCCGAGCGCGACTACTACCTCGAGAGGAAGTACCCCAGCTACGGCAATCTCGCGCCCCGCGACATCGCGTCGCGCGCCGCCAAGCAGGTCTGCGACGAGGGCCGCGGCATCGGCGAGACCCGCTACGGCGTCTACCTCGACTTCGCGGATGCGATCGAGCGCCTCGGCGAAGACGTCATCCGCGACCGCTACGGCAACCTTTTCGACATGTACGAGCGCATCACGAACGAAAACCCCTACAAGGTCCCGATGCGCATCTACCCGGCCTCGCACTACGTGATGGGCGGACTCTGGGTGGACTACAACCTCATGTCCACGATTCCGGGCCTCCACGTCGCGGGCGAGGCGAACTTCTCGGACCACGGCGCGAACCGCCTCGGCGCGAGCGCTCTCATGCAGGGTCTCGCGGACGGCTATTTCGTCCTGCCGTACACGATCGGCAACTACCTCGCTTCCTCGAAGAGGGACACGGTCGACACGAAACACGCGGCCTTCAAGGACGCCGAGGATGCCGTCGGGACCCGCGTCAAGAGGCTCCTGGCCGTGAAGGGCCACCGGACGGTGGACTCCTTCTCCAAGGAGCTCGGCAAGATCATGTGGGAGTACTGCGGCATGGCCCGCAACAAGGCCGGCCTCGAGACCGCGCTGAAGAAGATCCCCGCCCTGCGCGAGGAGTTCTGGAAGAACGTCACGGTCGCCGGCCACCCCGAGGAGCTGAATCAGTCGCTCGAAAGGGCGGGCCGCGTCGCCGACTTCTTCGAGCTCGGCGAGCTCATGTGCCTCGACGCGCTCCATCGCGAAGAGTCCTGCGGCGGCCACTTCCGCGAGGAGTACCAGACGCCCGACGGAGAGGCCCTCCGCAACGACGAGAAGTTCTGTCACGTCGCGGCCTGGGAGTACGCGGGCGAAGGCAGGACGCCGGTGCGCCACGTCGAGGAGCTCGAGTTCCAGAACGTTCATCTCGCCCAGAGGAGCTACAAGTGAGACTGACGCTGCACGTCTGGCGCCAGAAAAACGCGCAGTCCGGAGGGGCGTTCGTCACCTACGACGCTCCCGACATCAGTCCCGACATGTCCTTCCTCGAGATGCTCGACGTCGTCAACGAGCGCCTCATCCTGAAGGGCGAAGATCCGATCGCCTTCGACCACGACTGCCGCG
>DASVJU010000390.1:0-3213 GCA_036385755.1 Thermoanaerobaculia bacterium | reverse complement strand
GGACGCCGGCATCAGCCTCCTCGCGATCGCGACGTTCGACACGGACTACCTGCTCGTGAAGCGCGCTCAGGCGGCTCGCGCCGTCGTCGCGCTGACGCAGTCGGGTCACACGCTCGTCGAAGACTGAGGCTCGATCGACGTTTGCCAGACTGTTCAGTGGCTGTTCGCCACGAGACGGAACGGTTTGTAGGCGGCTCGCGCACCGCGGTCGCGGCCCTCGACGAGCCGGGCGACGTGGGCGAGAAACTCGTGGTTGACGGTCCGGTCTTCGACGGATTCGAAGAGTTCCCGGAGCGCCTGATCGTGGCGCAGGGACGCGACGTCAGGCGACTCGCTCAACTGCCTGACGCGATCGAGCATCTCCTGTTCGCGTCCCATCCGGCCTAGGCACTCCGCGACTCGCAGTTCGGCACAAAGAACATCGACGGGAAGATCGAGCGACCGAGCTTCCTGGCCAATTCTCTCGAAGAGCATGAGCGCGCGTGCCAGCTTCCCGCACGCCAAGTCGATCAACGCCAGGCCCGTCCGGATCATGAGGATGCTCACCGTCATGTTGAGACGTCTCGCCATCGACAGAGCCTTGGCGTACGTCGCTTTGCCCGCGTCGAACCGGGACAGGCGAACGAGCGTATAGCCACGATTGATGAGCGTTGACGCGTACGCAGCCTCGTCGCGCTCCGGATGAAGACTTCGCAGGGCACCGTCGATGAAGGCGAGTGCCGACTTTGTGCTGCCGCGATTCATGAGCACGGTTCCGAGCGCCGCTTCAGCCCGTCCCTGCCAGTTTTCCTGTCCGTAGTTGCGAAACTCATCATGGGCGGCCCGAAGGAGCTTCCATGCTCCTGAGTAATCGCAAGCAAAACTCGCCGCAGACCCTTCGAAGAAATCGACGAGCGCCAGAGCGAAGGAATCCTCGCAGGCTTCGCCGAAGTGAAGGCGCGCGTTCTTCGCTGCCGACCGCGCTTCGACCGGGTTTCCGAGGAAGTTCAGGGCATTCGACTCGAGGAGCGCAGCCTCCCCCAGCACCTGCTCGCGACACGCGGGCTGCGCGGGGCCTTTGTCCTTCAGGTACCGGAGGCTCCGCGTGGCGTCGGCGATTGCATTCGCGAATCTGATATACATCGCCGGGTCGCTGGACACCTTCGGCATCGCGAGCTGGCAGGCGTACAGGTAGGCGTCGTCGCGGCTCGGGTCGGATTCGATCTTCGCGAGCAGCTCTTGCGCCCTTTCGAGTCCGTCCTCCGAGAGTGCCTTGACGATCTTGGCTCCAGTGGCCCGCGCGTAGAACGCGCCACTAGCCTCCGGTAGCGCGAACGCGGCCAGGCCGTCCCGCCGCGGATGCCAGCGGCCTGCCGTCCCGAGTGCGGCTTTCATCTCGCCCTGCAGCAGGTATTGCTGGACCATCGCGCCTTCGCCTCGCAACTTCCTGCGAACGGGCGAATACTCCTTCGCCGCCTCGTGGAACCGCCCGCGCGCCGCGAGGCAGAACGCAGCACCGGACACGGCCCGCGCACGGTCGAGGTTCGTGGCGTCCTTCGACGCAATCACGGCCCGGAACTCGCGGTGCGCCTCGCGGAACTCACTCGCCGTGTAGAGCGCGACAGCGCGCGCATGGCGCGACCGCACGATCCCGCGGCCAAGCCCGTAGCGCTCGAAGGTGTCGAGCGCCCGTTCGGCGAGGACGCGCCCCTCCACGGGGCGGCCCGCGTACGAGCGCCTCAGCGACTCGCCGGCCTCGGCCCAGGCGGCGAGGTGTTCGGGCGAGTCGAAAGAGCCCAGCGCCAACCAGGCAGCCGCGAGCTCGGGCGCCGCTTCCATCTGCTGGCCCGAGAAGAGTCGCCAGTTCCCGAGAACGAGCCGCGCGAGCGCCTGGAGCTGCGCTTCGGGAACGACCGCATCGGCGTCTCCGCCGCCCTCGATGGAGCGTTCGGCGAGCTCCTCCGCAAACGCCGCCATCGCCTCGGATGGGTCGCCCGAAACGGCCTCCTCGAGAATGTGCGCTGCGGCGAGCCGAACGGTCGCAGCCCTGAGATCGAGCGAACGTGCGGTGCCGGCCGCGTCCGCCTCGATCCTCGCACGGGTCTGCTCCTTTTCGCTTCCGAGCTTCGCGAGCGCTTCCACCATCGCCTTGGGCGCCGGCTTGTGCGGCAGCGGTACGTCCCGCCTGCCGCGCGCGAGAAACGGGTCGCCTGACGGGAAGGCCAGCGACTCACCCGCGTGAGAGAGCCGCTGGTGAAGGAGCCGCGTCGCCTCGCGTGCCTCGCGGCACCCATGACAGCGCAAAACGTGCCGTCTGATGTTGGCCTGCCGCCGCTCCGGCAGCTCACCGATGACGAACCGCAGGAGCGTGGCTTCGTCGGGATGTGTCGCGCTCATGCCCCGATGAACTCCTTGAGCCTCTCGAGGCAGGCGCTCAGGCGCTTCCAGACCTGCTTCGACGAGTGCCCTGTTCGCGCGGCCGTCTCCTTCAGGCTCGCGCCCTCGACGTAGTAGCTCGTGAGGAGCTTCCGGCACGTCGGGGAGATGCGCGCGAAGCCCGCCCGAACCATGGCCCTCTCGTCCAGATTCTCTTCCCGAACCAGCACGCCCTCCCCATCCCCGGCGGCCGCCAGGACAGCACGCGTTCTCGTGCGCTTTTCGAGGAACCGGGCGCACCGGTTGTGAAACACCTGGAACGCGTACCCCTCGGGTGAGGCGATGAGAGCGGGACTCCGCGCGATTTCGAGCGCGGTCTCCTGCACGAGATCCTCGGCGTCGACGTCGTCGATCCCGAACCGCGAACGCGCGAGACACACGAGCTTGCGCACGAGCTTCCGGTCGAGGATGAGGAACTCAGCGACTTCGAATCCCGAGCTTGGACGGCCGATGGCTTGAGGCACGAGAGAACTCTAGGTCTCGACCGCGCGCCATATCAAGGGCCTCGAACATTCACAAAATTCTTCGCGTCCCGGGGGGTCAATTCCCGGCGTTTAGCGGCACTCCTGCGTGAGTTTTAGGTTGTTTGCTTGAACGAGCGGCGAGGAGCTGGTCGAGAGCCAAGTTCACCTGTTCGTGGGCTATTAGTAAGGACAGGCGGCGGCGCCCCTTTGACCCCCTTACCCAAAAGATTTTTTGAATGTACCAATTCGGAGCGACCACGTGCCGAAAAGTGGACAAGGCACGCTCTAAGCCCGCGCAGACACACGTCGCACAGGGCTGGTAATACCAGTCAGT
>DASVJU010000389.1:0-12957 GCA_036385755.1 Thermoanaerobaculia bacterium | reverse complement strand
GACCGCGCGGGAGTGGACTCCATTCTCGTCGGGGACTCGCTCGGCATGGTCGTGCTCGGGTACGACACGACCCTCCCCGTGACGATGGAGGACATGCTCCACCACGCCCGCGCCGTGTCCCGCGGCGCGCGGATCGCTCACCTCGTCGGCGACATGCCGTTCATGTCATACCAGACGTCGGTCGAGGACGCTCTCTCCAACGCGGGCCGGTTCCTGAAAGAAGGCGGCATGAATGCCGTCAAGCTCGAGGGCGGGCGCGAAATCATACCCGCGGTCCGCGCCATCGTCGCGGCCGGAATCCCGGTCGTGGGCCACATCGGCCTGACGCCGCAGAAGGTGAACCAGTTCGGCGGCTTCCGCACGCAGGGCAAGTCGGCCGCGGCGGCGCGCGCGCTGATCGAGGACGCGCACGCCCTCGAGGACGCGGGGTGCCACCTGCTCGTCCTCGAGGCGATCCCCGACCGGCTCGCCGCCCTGATCACGCAGCGCCTCTCGATCCCCACGATCGGAATCGGCGCGGGCGCCGCGTGCGGCGGCCAAGTGCTCGTGACGCAGGACCTCCTCGGCATGACGGACGGGTTCACGCCGAAGTTCGTCAAGCGCTATGCGAACCTCGGCGAGGAAGTGACGCGCGCCGTCGGCGCCTACATCGACGACGTCTCGGCCGGACGCTTCCCGGAGGCCGCCCACGCGCAGCCGCTGGACGAGGACGTCTTCCGGGCGCTCACGCGCGAATCGGAGGCGCGGCTTGTCCGCTGACCGGACCCTCCGATGAACGTCCTCCGGACGGTTTCCGAGGCGCGCGCCTTCCGCGCCGGCGACGGCGGCACGCTGGGCCTCGTGCCCACGATGGGCGCCCTCCACGCGGGTCATCTGTCGCTCGTGGCCCGCGCGCGGGGCGAGAACGACCGCATCCTCGTGAGCATCTTCGTGAATCCCGCCCAGTTCGGACCGAACGAGGACCTCGCGGCCTACCCGCGAACGCCGGAGAACGACTTCCGCCTCCTCGAGTCGCTCGGCGTGGACGCCGTCTGGACCCCGTCGCCGGGCGACGTCTACCCGCCCGGATTCCAGACCTTCGTCACGGTGGGGAACGTGAGCGCTCCGCTCGAGGGCGAGCGCCGCCCCGGCCATTTCCGCGGCGTCGCAACGGTGGTCGCGAAGCTCTTCAACGTGTTCGAACCGGACCGCGCCTACTTCGGCCAGAAGGACGCGCAGCAGGTCGCCGTGATCCAGCGGATGGTCTCTGACCTCGCGTTTCCCGTCGGCGTCGTCGTGTGTCCGACCGTCCGGGAGCCGGACGGCCTCGCCCTGAGCAGCCGCAACGTCTCCCTCTCGCCCGACGAGCGCCGCGCGGCCCCGGTTCTCCACCGCGCGCTCCTCGCCGCGCGCGCCGCCTTCGCGTCCGGCGAGCGCAACGCCGACCGGTTGCGCGCCGTCGTCTCCGGAACGCTTGCCGCGGAACCGCTCGCGCGCCCGGACTACGTCTCGGTCGCCGACGCCGTGACGCTCCAGGAGCTCGAGCGGGTCGCGGGGCCCGCCCTCGTCTCTCTCGCGGTCCGTTTCGGCGGCACGCGCCTCATCGACAACGTCGTCCTCGGAGGCACCTGATGCTCCTCGCCATCGACGTCGGGAACAGCAACATCACGCTCGGCCTCTATGACGGGGAGACGCCCGGCCCGCGCTGGCGCCTCGCGACGGTCCAGAACCGCACGGCGGACGAGTACGGGCTCCTGCTCGACGACCTCCTCGACCACGCGGGACTCGACACGGACGCGGTCGACGCGGTCGTCATGGCTTCCGTCGTGCCGCCGCTGACGAGCGTTCTCGAAGAGGCCGCAACGCGCTACCTCGGGCGCGCACCTCTCGTCGTGGACGCCGGCGTGAAGACGGGCGTGCGCATCCGCTACGACGAGCCGAAGCAGGTGGGCGCGGACCGCGTCGTGGACGCCGTTGCGATCCGGCACCTTTACGGGGGCCCGGCATGCTGCGTGGACTTCGGCACCGCGACGACGTTCGACGCGATCAGCGTCGAGGGGGACTACCTGGGAGGCGCGATCGCGCCCGGCATCGGCATCGCGGCCGACGCGCTCTTTCAGCGCGCGGCAAAGCTCCCGCGCGTGGATCTCGTGCGCCCGCCCGCGCTCATCGGGAAGACCACCGTGCATTCCCTCCAGTCCGGCCTGCTCTTCGGCTACGTGAGCCTCGTCGAAGGGATGGTCGAGCGGTTCAAGAGGGAGCTCGGACCCTCGATGAAGACGATCGCGACCGGCGGACTGGCCGAGACCGTCGCGAAAGAGACGACGTGCATCGACGTCGTCGCTCCATGGCTGACGCTCGACGGCCTGCGCATCATCCACGAAATGAACGCCGGGGACTGAGTGAGCGCCATTCCCGTCCTCAGCGGAAAGCGGATCCTTCTCGGCGTCAGCGGCTCGATCGCCGCGTACAAGGCCGCCGATCTCGCGAGCCGGCTGACGAAAGCGGGCGCCCGTGTGGACGCGATCCTCACGGCCGCCGCGTCGCGCTTCGTCACGCCGCTCACGTTTCAGTCCCTCACGGGCCGCCCCGCTCTCGACGACCTCTGGAGCGAGGAGGCTCACGTCCTGCACGTCGGCCTCGCGGAGGGAGCGGACCTTCTCGTCGTCGCGCCCGCGACGGCGGACGTCCTCGCGAAGCTCGCGCACGGGCTCGCCGACGACCTTCTCACGGTGACGGCGCTGGCCGCGCGATGCCCCCTCCTCGTCGCTCCCGCAATGGACGCCGGCATGTTCGAGCA
Source organism: Thermoanaerobaculia bacterium (assembly GCA_036385755.1). Classification (GTDB taxonomy): domain Bacteria; phylum Acidobacteriota; class Thermoanaerobaculia; order UBA5066; family UBA5066; genus Fen-183. The sequence goes on along the minus strand of DASVJU010000389.1, from coordinate 10,178 downwards.
CGCCGCGGTCCAGGCGAACCTCGCGACGCTCCTCTCGCGCGGCGCCACCGTGGTCGGGCCGGCGGACGGCCGGATGGCGTCAGGCCTCGAAGGACGCGGACGCATGCTCGAGCCGGAGGAGATCCTCGGGCACGTGAGGCTCGCGGCCGGCCGGAACGGACCGCTCGCCGGGCGGCGAATCGTCGTCACGGCGGGCGGAACCCAGGAGCCGATCGACCCCGTGCGCGTCGTGGCGAACCGGTCCTCCGGCAAGCAGGGCTTCGCCGTCGCGCAGACCGCGCTGGATCGCGGTGCGGCGGTCACGCTCGTGGCCGCTCCCTGTTCCCTCACGACGCCCGTGGGGGCGTCGCGCGTCGACGTCGCGACCGCGCAGGAGATGGCCGACGCCGTTCTCGAGTCGTGCGCCGGCGCGGACGCGCTCGTCATGGCGGCAGCCGTCGCCGACTTCAGGCCGGCCCGTCCGGCCGCCCGGAAGCTGAAGAAGGACGCAGGCCCCCCTTCCGTCGAGCTCGAGCGCACGACCGACATCCTCGGCGTCGTCACCGCGGCGCGCGCGCGCCCCGCGTGCGTCGTCGGGTTCGCGGCCGAGACGGGCGACCTCCTCGCGAACGCGAGGAAGAAGCTGAAGGAAAAACGCCTCTCGCTCATCGTCGCGAACGACGTGACGCAGCCGGGAGGGGGATTCGGCGCCGACACGAACCGCGTCACGCTGATCGACGCCGCGGGAGCCGAGGAGCTCCCCCTTCTCTCCAAGGCCGAGGTCGCGGGCAGAATCCTCGATCGCGTTCAGGCGCTTCTTCCGCAAGCTTGAGCGAAACACCGCCGTGCTGACGTTCCTGACACTGCTCCTCGGCATCGTCAGCGGCCCGCACGCGATCGCGCTGAACGCGCCGCACGATACCGCATCGATCGAGCTCCTCCTCGACGGCGAGCCGGTCGAGTACCGCAACGCGCCGCCGTGGGAATTCCGCGTTGATTTCGGCTCCGCTCCCGCCCCCCACCATCTCGACGCGATCGCGCGGGACGCCTGCGGAACCCAGATCGCCCGCGCGCGCCAGCGTGTCAACTTCCCGCGGCCCGCGGCCGAGGCGGCGCTCGCGCTGCTACCGGGCAAAGGCGGCACCGGACGGATCGCTCGGCTCGCGTGGGAGAGCACCGTCGGCGCGCGGCCCGAAAAGGTGACCGTCACCTTCGACGGCGACCCCCTCGCGGCGCCGGACCCGACGCGGATCAAGCTCCCGCCCTTCGTCCCGGAGCGGCTGCACTTCCTGCGGGCGGTCGCGGACTTCCGGATGCGAGTCTCCGCGACGGCCGAGATTTCGTTCGGCGGCCCCGCCCGCGATGAGACGGAAAAGGAGCTCACGGCGTTCCCGGTGCGAGCCCCGGACGGCAGGCTGCCGGCTCCCGAGGCGATGGAAGGATGGTTCCTCGCGAACGGCGACCCGCTTCGCGTCGTCGCGACGGAGGAGGACGATCCCTCGATCGTCTTTGTCCTCGACGGCGACGGGCAGTCCGCGTTCCGGCGCATGGGGGGCACGCGGGTGTTGTTCGACGCCACGGGCAAATTACGAGGCAGAGCTTCCGTGCGGACGCTGCTCGCCTACCCCAACTTCACCGAGGGGGTACAAACCTCTCATGAGGTGTTTCCGCACTCGTATCCCGCCCCCACCGGGCGGGGGCTCCAGTCGGTTTTCGCGGACAGGTTCGTGGCGTCGCCGTGGGACGGACGGGCGTGCCCGCGACTCGCGGACGCCGTGGTTGCGGCCGCGCTCACCGCCGCGGAGGACAGCCATCCCCGCGTCGTCGTCCTCGTCCTGACCGGGAACCCGGACGCGAGCTTCCGGTCCGCGCTCGCTGCTCGCGCCTACCTTTCGGACTTGGGCGTGCCGCTCGTCGTGTGGCTCGCCGGGCCAGCCGCGCCCGCCGCCGCTCTCGTTTGGGGAGGGGGCGAAGACGTGCACACGCGCGCGGCACTCCGGGCTGCCGTGAAGTCGCTGGAGGCCGCGCTCGACGAGCAGCGGATCGTCTGGGTCGAGGGCGCCCACCTTCCTCAGGCGATCTCCGTCTCGCCGAAGGCGACCGCCGGGGTCTCGATCGCGCGCTGACGACGGCGGCGGTCTTCGCGCGGACCGGGCTTAGAATCGCGCTCCCTCCTGGAGGTGACGCATGGCTCCTTCGGCCCCCACTGCAGCCGCATCCGGCCCGGCTCGAGGCGCGTCGTCCGCGTCCCACCCCGCCTACGTCCCCGTTCTCTCGAACTTCATCGGAGGCATGTGGGTCGACGCCCGCGCGTCCGGCACGGTCGACGTCTTCAACCCCGCCACCGGCAAGGTGATCGCGAAGACGCCGCTCTCGACCCGGGGCGACGTGGACGCCGCCGTCGCCGCCGCGAAGGCCGCGTTCCCCGCGTGGCGCGCGACCCCGGTGACCGAGCGGGCGCGCACGATGTTCGCCTTCAAGAACCGCCTCGAGGAGCACTTCGAGGAGCTGGTCCGGATCGTCACGACCGAGCACGGCAAGACGCTCGACGAATCGCGCGGTTCCGTGCGGCGCGGCATCGAATGCGTCGAGGTCGCCTGCGGCATGCCGTCCCTAATGATGGGCTCGGGCCTCGAGGACATCGCGCGCGGCATCGACTGCGACGTCCACCGCCAGCCGCTCGGGGTCTTCGCCGCGATCGCGCCGTTCAACTTCCCCGCCATGGTGCCGCTCTGGTTCCTGCCGTTCGCCGTGGCGTCGGGGAACACCTTCGTCCTCAAGCCGTCCGAGCTCGTGCCGCTCTCCCAGAAGCGCATCTTCGAGCTCCTCGAGACCTGCGTGCCTCCCGGCGTCGTGAACGTCGTGAACGGCGGCGCGGAGGTCGTCAACGGGTTCTGCGAGCATCCCGACGTCCGCGGGGTGTCGTTCGTGGGCTCGACGCCCGTCGCGAAACACGTCTACCGCACGGGGACGAACGCGGGCAAGCGCGTCCAGGCGCTCGGCGGCGCGAAGAACTTCATCGTCGTGATGCCGGACGCGAACATGGACAAGTCGATCGGCATCGTGTCGGAGTCGTGCTACGGCTGCGCGGGCGAGCGCTGTCTCGCGGGCTCGATCGTCGTGACGGTCGGAAAGTCGCACGGCGACGTGAAAGAGCGCCTCGTCGCGGCGGCGAAGTCCATCAAGGTGGGCGACGGCGCGGACGCCGGCGTCTCGATGGGCCCCGTCATCCGCGAGAGCGCCCGGCAGCGCGTTCTTTCGTACATCGAGAAGGGGCTCGCCGAGGGCGCGGATCTCCTCCTCGACGGACGCGGCCACACCGTGAAAGGCCGCGAGAAGGGCTTCTTCCTCGGGCCCACGGTGTTCGACAAAGTGGGTCCGAAATCGTCGATCGGCCGCGAGGAGATCTTCGGGCCGGTGCTCTCGATCATGAACGTGCCGGATCTCCCGGCCGCGCTCGAGCTGCTCCACGCGCACCCGCAGGCCAACGCCACGTCCATCTTCACGTCGAGCGGCAAGTCCGCGCGCGAGTTCGCCATGCAGGCGCCTCCCGCGATGGTCGGCGTCAACATCGGCGTCGCCGCGCCGATGTCGTTTTTCCCGTTCGGAGGCTCGAAGGAGAGCTTCTTCGGCGACGTTAAGGCGCACGGGCGGGACGGGGTCATCTTCTACACGGAGCAGAAGGTCGTCATCGAGAGGTGGTTCTGATGCCTCGGAAGGTCACGGTCGGGCTGGTCCAGACGCACAATCCCGTTTCCGATCCCAAGGCATCCGTCTCGAGAGTCCAGAAGGCCGCGCTCGCGGCGACGCTTCCCTTCGTTCACGAAGCCGGGAAGAAGGGCGTCCAGATCCTCGGGCTGCAGGAGATCTTCAACGGGCCGTACTTCTGCCCTTCGCAGGACCCGAAGTGGTACGACGCCGCCGAGAGCGTGCCGGGTCCGACGACCGAAGCGATCGCGAAGGTCGCGAAGAAGTACCGGATGGCGGTCGTCGTCCCCGTTTACGAGCGCGAGGACGCGGGCGTCTACTACAACACCGCGGCCGTCTACGACTCCGACGGCACGTACCTCGGCAAGTACCGGAAGAACCACATCCCGCACACGTCGGGTTTCTGGGAGAAGTACTTCTTCAAGCCGGGAAACCTCGGCTACCCCGTCTTCGAGACGCGCCATGCGAAGGTCGGCGTCTACATCTGTTACGACCGCCACTTTCCCGAGGGCGCGCGGGCGCTGGGCCTGAACGGCGCCGAGATCGTCTTCAACCCCTCGGCCACGGTCGCCGGACTCTCGCAATACCTCTGGAAGCTCGAGCAGCCCGCGCACGCGGTTGCGAACGGGTACTTCGTGGCGGCGTCGAATCGCGTCGGGACGGAAGCTCCCTGGAACATCGGACGCTTCTACGGCACGTCGTACGTCGTCGATCCGCGCGGAAATTTCCTCGCGACCGCGAGCGAGGACAAGGACGAGCTCGTCGTCGCGACGTGCGATCTCGACATGATCGAGGAAGTCCGCCGCACCTGGCAGTTCTTCAGGGATCGGCGGCCGGAAACGTACGGGCCGCTGGTGGCGCCGTGAGCCGGCTCCTCATTCGTGGAGGGCGCATCGTCACGGCCGTCGACGACTACCTCGGCGACGTCCTCGTCGAGGACTCGACGATCGCCGCGATCTTCGCGCACGGCCAGGCGCCGGCGATCGACGCGCCCGTCCTCGACGCCACCGGCAAGCTCGTGATCCCCGGCGGCATCGACGCGCACACGCATCTCGACATGCCGTTCGGAGGCACGACGTCGGCCGACGACTTTGAGTCCGGCACGATCGCGGCCGCGCACGGCGGGACGACGTCCGTCGTGGACTTCGCGATCCAGTACAAGGGGCAGGCGCTGCGCGAAGCGCGGGACGCCTGGATGAAGAAGGCCGAGGGGAAGGCCGCGATCGACTACGGCTTCCACATGATCATCACGGACCTTCCCGACGCGGTCGAGAAGGAGATGGACGTCCTCGTGAAGGAGGGCGTGACGTCGTTCAAGCTCTTCATGGCCTACCGCGGCGTCCTCATGCTGGACGACGGGTCCATCTTCCGCGCGCTTCTCAGGACCGGAGAGAACGGTGGAACGATTTGCATGCATGCTGAGAACGGCGACGTGATCGACGTCCTCGTGAGGCGCGCGCTCGCGGAAGGCCATACCGAGCCGAGATGGCATGCGCTCACTCGTCCGCCCCGCGCCGAGGCCGAGGCGACGTACCGCGCGATCTGCCTCGCGGAGATGGCGAACGTGCCGCTCTACGTCGTCCACCTCTCGGCCGCCGAGGCGCTCGAGAAGATCGCCGAGGCGCGCGACCGCGGCTTGCCCATGCACGCAGAGACGTGCCCGCAGTATCTCTTTCTCTCGTACGACAGCTACGAAGAGCCCGGGTTCGAGGGCGCGAAATACGTCATGTCGCCGCCGCTCCGCGCGAAGGGCAACGAGGAGGCGCTCTGGCGCGGACTCAGGATGAACGACCTGCAGGCCGTGTCGACCGACCACTGCCCTTTCTGCATGAAAGAGCAGAAGGAGCTCGGCAAGGGCGATTTCTCGAAGATCCCGAACGGAGCCCCCGGCATCGAGACCCGGATGTCGCTTCTCTGGGACGGCGGCGTCGTGAAAGGCCGCATCTCCCCGAACCGGTTCGTCGAGCTGACGTCGACGTCGCCCGCGAAGATCTTCGGGCTCTTCCCGAAGAAAGGCACGGTCGCGCCGGGATCCGACGCGGACCTCGTCGTCTTCGACCCGAACCGGAAGATCACGCTCTCCGCGAAGACGCTGCACCAGCGCGTGGACTACACGCCCTATGAAGGCCGCGTCGTCCAGGGCGCGGCGGACGTCGTCCTCTCACGGGGCGAGATCATCGTGAAGGACGGCACGTTTCTGGGTAAAGCGGGAAGAGGGAATTTCTTGCGAAGAAAGACCCGCACGTAGATGCAGGCGTTCGCGCGGCGGGTGGCGGTCTGCAAAATCTCTTAGACGGGTGAAAGAGGCCGCCATGCGCCCAGACGCCTCGGCGCCACTCGATCGCACGGAGCATAATTACCCTTCTCAGAAAAGCGCCCTTTCGGCACTCTCCTGAGCCAGCAGGCGGAAGGAAGACTCCACATGAGCACGATTTCCGAAGCAAAGAAATCCCCGGTCTCCTCGTCCTCCGTCCGCGCGAAGCACAAGGAGTTCCTTTTCCCCTCCGTCACGAACTACTACAAGGAGTCGGTCGTCCTCGAGTCGGGCAAGGGGATGACCCTCAAGGACGCGGACGGGAAGACGTATCTCGACTTCTTCGGCGGCATCCTGACGGTCTCCGTCGGGCACGCGAACGACAAGGTGAACGCGGCCGTCAAGGCGCAGGTGGACCGGCTCGGCCACGTTTCGACTCTCTACCCGACGCTTCCGATCGTGGAGCTCGCCGAGACTCTTGCGCGGATCGCACCGGGCCGTCTCCAGAAGTCGTACTTCACGTGCTCGGGCACGGAGGCCGACGAGACGGGCGTCATGATGGCCCAGGTCTACACGGGGCGGCTCGAGATCATCGCGCTCCGGCACGGTTATTCGGGGCGCTCGATGCTCGCGCAGTCCCTCACGGCGCATTCCACGTGGCGCGCGGTGCCAACCCAGATCGCCGCGATCAAGCACGCGCCGTCGCCCTACTGCTATCGCTGCCCCCTCAAGCTCACGTACCCGTCGTGCGGCGTCGCCTGCGCGAAGGATCTCGAGGAGCTGATCAAGACGACGACGACAGGCCAGATCGCAGGCTTCATCGCCGAGCCGATCCAGGGCGTCGGCGGCTTCATCACGCCGCCGAAGGAGTACTTCGAGATCGCGGTGGGAATCGTCCGGAAGTACGGCGGCATCTTCATCTGCGACGAGGTGCAGACGGGATTCGGGCGCACGGGCGGCTCGTGGTTCGGGATCTCCCACTGGAACGTCGAACCCGAGATCATGACGATGGCCAAGGGCGTCGCGAACGGGATGCCGCTCGGCGTCACGATCGCGACGCCGGAAATTGCGGACTCTTTCAAATCCCTCACGATCTCGACGTTCGGCGGGAACCCGATCTCCTCTGCGGCCGCGAACGCGACGATTGCGGTCATGGAGGAGATCGACGCCCCGAAGCGCGCCGCCGAGATGGGGGCGCGCCTCAGGGCCGGCCTCGACAACCTCAAGAGGAAGTACGCCCGGACGATTGGCGACGTCCGGGGCATGGGTTTGATGCAGGGCCTCGAGCTCGTGGCCGACGAGACCGTTCAGGACCGCACGCCCGCACCCGAGAAGGCCGTCCGGCTCTTCGAGGAGACGAAGAAGCGCGGCCTCCTGATCGGCAAGGGCGGCCTTTACGGCAACGTCATCCGCATCTCGCCCCCGCTCATCGTGAGCGCCGGCGAAGTGGACGACGCGCTCAGGATCCTCGACGAATCGCTCGCGGGCTGGGCCTGAGAGTCTCGACCTCTTACGCCGGCGGAGGTTTGCCGTGACGAAAACCGGGAACACTCTCCGAGTCGCCTTCCGCGCGCTCGCGCGCAACAAGCTGCGGTCGCTTCTCACGGCCCTCGGAATCATCATCGGGGTCGCCTGCGTCGTCGCCGTCGTCGGGATCGGCGAGGGAGCCAGGCTGCAGGCCGAGAACCAGCTCAAGTCCCTCGGGACGAACTTCCTCATGGTCCTCCCCGGGAGCGTCACCTCCTCGGGCGCCCGTGCCGGGTTCGGCTCGAGCTCGAAGCTCTCCGAGGACGACGTCGACGCGATCCGGAGAGAGATCCCGAGCATCTCGTACATCTCGGCGTCCATCCGGACCGTCGGGCAGGTCATCTACGGCAACCAGAACTGGTCCACGTCGATTCAGGGCGCCCAGGTGGACTGGCCGCTCGTGAGGTCGTGGAACGTCGCGACGGGGCAGTTCTTCACGGATCAGGACGACCACGGCGCCGCGAAGGTCTGCGTCCTCGGCCAGACCGTCGTGACGAACCTTTTCGGCGACGAGGACCCGGTCGGCAAGGTGATTCGCATCAAGAACATTCCCTTCAGGGTCACGGGAGTCCTCGAATCCAAGGGTGGCTCCACGCAGGGCGCGGACCAGGACGATCTCGTCGTCGCCCCGTACGAGACCGTGCGCAAGAAGATCATGGGCACGACCGCGGTCGGCCAGATCCTCGTCTCGGCCGCGTCCGACGAGCTCGTGACGCGCGCGCAGGACGAGCTCTCCGCGTTGCTCCGGCAGCGGCACCGCATCGCGAAGCCCAGCGACGATGACTTCATCATCCGGTCGCAGACGGAGATGATTCAGCAGGCCGAGGCGCAGAGCCAGACGATGAGCGCGCTCCTGTGGTCGATCGCGGGCGTCTCGCTGCTCGTGGGCGGCATCGGGATCATGAACATCATGCTCGTCTCGGTCACGGAACGGACGCGCGAGATCGGCGTCCGCATGGCGATCGGAGCGAAGGGGCGGGACATCCAGGCCCAGTTTCTGGTGGAGGCGCTCGCGCTCTCCCTGACGGGCGGCGCGGCGGGCATCGCGGTCGGACTCGGCATCGAGCGCACCGTCGCGCGCTTCGCCGGCTGGCCCGTGGCCGTCCAGCCCAGCGCCATCACACTCGCGTTCCTCTTCTCCGCGCTCATCGGGGTCACGTTCGGCTTCTATCCCGCCCTCAAGGCCAGCCGCCTCGACCCGATCGAGGCGCTCCGGTACGAGTAACCGCGCGGAGCGCACATTGAACGGCGTGTAATGCGGGCCGCTGCCGGCCTCGGTTACTATCCGGACTCAATCGCATCGTTCATCCGGAAAGGCCGAATACTCATTTCATGATCGGGACGAAGCTCGCCGACCGCTACGAGATCCTGTCCGAGCTGGGGCGCGGCGGAATGGGTGTCGTGTACCGCGCGAAGGACCCCGTGCTCAACCGGGAGGTCGCGGTCAAGCTCATTCCACCCGGGAATCTCACGAAGGACGCCGAGGAGCGCTTCCAGCGCGAGGCCCAGATCGTCGCGCAGATGGACCACGCGTCTATCGTGCCGATCTACGACCTCGGGCGCCACGAGGGGTCGCTCTTCTTCGTCATGCCGGTGCTCGCGAACACGAACCTGAGGCAGCTGCTCCGCGAGGGCTCGCTCCGCCTCGGAGACGTCCTCGACGTCGGGACGCAGGTCGCCGACGCGCTCGACTACAGCCACGCCCGCGGCATCGTCCACCGCGACATCAAGCCCGAGAACATCATGACGTCGCGCGACGACACGGGCCACATCCGGGCCCGCGTGATGGACTTCGGCCTCGCGCTCGCGACGACCGAGGACCGCCTCACGAAGACCGGGACCCTCGTCGGAACCGTCGCCTACTTCAGCCCCGAGCAGGTCACGTCGCGGTCGTTCGACGGGCGGTCGGACGTCTACGCGCTCGGAACGGTGCTCTACGAGTGCCTCACGGGCGAGCCGCCCTTCGCGGGCGAGGTGCAGTCCGTCCTTTACCGCATCGTCCACGAGCTGCCGCAATCGATGCGGACGCTCGGCGCCGACGTGAGCGAGGAGCTGGAGGCCGCCGTTCTCCAGTGCCTTGCGAAGGATCCCGAGAAGCGGCCGAAGCGCGCCGGGCACCTCGCCGAAGCGCTCCGGCGGTACCGGAGCAAGCTCCGGGACGAGGACTTCGGTCGGTCCGTCGTCTTCACGGCCAGCCGGATGCTGCCGCGCCCGGCGGCGGCGGCGCCGTTCATCGGGCGCGAGAAGGAGATGGCCGAGCTGCAGCGCCGCCTCCACGCCGCCGTCGCGGGCGAGTGCGAGTTCGTGGTCCTCGCGGGCGAGCCCGGCATCGGCAAGAGCCGTCTCGTCGAGGAGCTCAAGAATCTCGCGCGCGCACGGAGGATCCGGGTCCTCTCAGGACGGTTCGTCGAGCACGACCGCGCCTTCGCGCACCAGGGCTTCTGCGAGCTCATCCAGGACTATTTCCGGTCGAAGGACACGGGTCTTTCGGAAACCTCCCGCCCGGACCTCACCGACCTAGCGGGCGACCTCCTCGCGCTCTTCCCCGTCCTCTCCGAGATCGGCGAGCTGCGCGCCGCGGCGAGCAGCGACTCGGGAGCCGTCAAGGCGGGCGAACGGAAGGCCGAGGACAAGATCGCCATCTTCGAGCTCATCGCCCGCACGCTCACGCGGATCGCAGGCGGCAAGCCTCTCCTCCTTGCCCTCGAGG
>DASVJU010000388.1:0-2191 GCA_036385755.1 Thermoanaerobaculia bacterium | reverse complement strand
GTACCGGTTGAGATCCTGCTCCGTCTCCACCTGGAGGTTCTCGACCTCGCTCGAGCCTTTGAACTTCGCCGAATCGATGACGCCCACCGAAAGGAAAATCGCGTTCGTGAAGTAGCGCGGGAAGTACTTCTGGACCTGGAGGAGCGAGTGGATCCCGAGCCCGTTGAAGCCCGACACGAGGAAGACCGCCGTCGGCGTATTGCGCGGGAGGGGCGCGCCCGGCGTCCTGGCGACGCCCGAATCGCCCGGCTTCGCCTTGGGCAGCGTCGTCAGGACGTCGTCCGCGCGCTTCATGAGGAGACGGACCGAGTTGTAGTGCCGGCGGCACGCCACGCAGAGGGCGATGAACGAACCGGTGATGAGGACCGTGACCCAGCCGCCCTCGCGGAACTTCATCGTGACCGTGACGAGCAGGATCGACGACGTGAGGAGCAGGCCGAACCCGTTGATCGCGAAGCGCCGCCCCCACGAGGGCTCCCGATGACGCTCCTGCCACCAGTGCACGCACATCCCGAGCTGCGACAGGCTGAACGTCAGGAAGACGTTGATCGAGTACATGACGACGATCACGCTCACGGCGCCGCCCGTGAAGAGGAGCATTCCGATCGCCGAAAGGCCCATGACGAGGACGCCGTTCTGCGTCACGAGGCGCTCGGAGAGGAGGCTGAAGCGGTGCGGGACCCACGAGTCGATCGCCATGTTCGCGAGGACGCGAGGGCCGTCGAGGAAGCCGGCCTGCGCGGCGACGAAGAGGAGCGCGCCCTCGGAGATGAGCGTGACGAGGGCAAAGGCCGCGGAACTCGCTCCCGGCCCGAGAGCCTCCCGGCCGAGCTTGTTCGCGAGGACCGCGTTCAAGGTCTGCCCTTCCACGCGATGAACGTCCGCGAGGAGATACGCCAGGAGCAGGCCGCCCGCGGTCACCGAGAGCGAGATGGCCATGTAGAGCATCGTCCTCTTGCCCGTCCTCACCCGCGGCTCGCGCAGGATCTGGAGTCCGTTCGACACCGCCTCGATCCCGGTATACGTGCCACCGCCCATCGAGAACGCCTTGAGGAGGAGCGCGATGAAGGCGAAGCCGCCGAGGCTCGCCCATGTGTCGTGGGTATCGCGGAGTGTGTCGACGGCGAGACGCGGAATTTCCGCCGTGTGCCTTCCGATTCCGAAGGCGATCAGCGCGGCGTGGGTCGCGAGGAAGACGAGAAAGATCGGAACGAGGACCTGAACCGACTCCTTCATCCCCCTCAGGTTGAGGACGATGAGAGCGACGACGATGAGAACCGAGAAAAGGAGCCGCGTTGGAGCGGGCACACCGCGTGCGATGGGCTCGGAGGAGAGCGCCGCCACGCCCGCCGCCACGGACATCGCGATCGTCAGCGAGTAGTCCACGACGAGGGCCGCGCCCGAGACGAGGCCGGCGCCCTCTCCGAGAAGGCGCGTCGCGACGAGGTAGCCGCCGCCGCCGGTCGGGAAGAACTCGATGATCTGTGAATAGGAAGCCGAGATGACGATGATCGTCACGGCCGTCGCCGCGGCGAGAAAGACCGCCAGGTGGGTATGCGTCCCGAGCGCACGAAAGGCCTCTTCCGGGCCGTAGCACGACGAGGAGAGCCCGTCGGCTCCGAGCCCCACCCACGCGAGAAACGCGGCCAACGAAAGCTGGTGAAAAACGTGGGGGTCGAGAGGGTCGCGGCTCTTGCCGAGAAAAAACCTCTTTGTGAGTTCCCGGAAAGGCACGACTCGAACGAGTATATCGAACCCGCCGGAAAGCCATTCGGACGCTACAATCAGGCCGGATGACCGTCCCCGCGGGGAAATTCTCCGACCACCTGTCCGACGTTTACTTCTCCGACCTGAAGCTCCCGCACGCCGTGAGCGCGGGCATCGCGGGCTGCGGATTCGTCCGGGCCACGCCGATCCAGGCCGCCACGCTTCCCATCCTCCTCGCCGGACAGGACGTCGCCGCGCAGGCGCAAACAGGCACGGGCAAGACGGCTGCCTACCTCGTTGCGATCTTCACGCGCTTCGTGCGGACGAAGCGTCACAAGGCATCGCCGAATCCGCGCGCCCTCATCGTGGCACCGACGCGCGAGCTGGCCGTGCAGATCCAGGAGGACGCCAGGGCGCTCGGACATTTCCTCAAGCCCCGCATCGTGACCGTGTTCGGCGGCATCGACTATGGCCGCCAGCGCGA
>DASVJU010000387.1:0-1861 GCA_036385755.1 Thermoanaerobaculia bacterium | reverse complement strand
TCGAGCGCGAAGTACTCGCACTGAATCGGCACGAGGACCCCGTCCGCCGCGACGAGCGCGTTGACCGTGAGGAGCGAGAGCGAGGGCGGGCAGTCGATGAGGATGTATTCGAACCGGTCGCGCAGCGGTTCGATCTTTTCGGCCAGCCGGTGCTCCCGCCTCTCCTGGTTCACGAGTTCCACCTCGGCGCCGACGAGCTCACGGTTCGACGGCACGAGCGTCAGGTGCGGCAGGTCGGTGCCGTGGGCGACTTCGTCAAACGCCGCTTGCCCGCCGATCCAGTCGTACGCGGTGCGGGCGAGCGTGGTCTTGTCCACTCCAAGCCCGGACGTGGCGTTCCCCTGCGGGTCGAAATCCACCAGCAGAACCGGACGCTCGAGGACCGCGAGCGCCGCCGCAAGACTGATTGCCGTCGTCGTCTTGCCGACCCCGCCCTTCTGGTTCGCGACGGCGAGAACGCGGGCTCTCCCGCGGGAATGTTTCACGTGAAACACTCGAGCGAGAGAATGCCGCGGAGGCCGGCCCCGGGCGCGGGGTGGAATGCGTGATTCTTCGCCCGGCTGGCCTGGGCCGCCTCGTCCGCGAGGGGCCGCGTGGTCCAGAGAAGGGCCCGCGCGCCGGGAGCGAGGAAGGGCCGGGCGGAGCGCACGAGCTTCCCCGCCGAGCCCACGGCGCGGGTCGTCAGCACGTCGTACCGCGAGGCTCCGTCCACAGGAAACGAATCCGGGAATCTAGCGTTCACGGCCCGGGAGGTCAACGCGAGCCGGCCGAGCGCCTCGTCGAGATACGCCGCCTTCTTGCGGGACGATTCGACGAGCGTTCCTGCGAGATCGGGCCTGACGATGAGAAGCGGAATCGCGGGAAAACCTCCGCCGGAGCCCAGGTCGAGAAGACGAACGGCGCCGCTCTGCGGCCTCGGCAGCAGCGCAAGGCCGAGCAGGGCATCGAAGAGATGGGTCTCCACGAGGACTTCCGGGTCCGCGGAACGCGCCGAAACGAGGTTCATCGCCTCGTTCTTCTCGAGCAGGATCGAAAGGAACGCCGAGAGGCGGTCCGTGGCCGCCTCCACGCCGGCGCGCTCCTCCGCGGGGACTCTCCCGGCGAGGGCGCGGACCAGGTCGTCGAGCCTGCCGCCGCTCGTGACGCCGCTTTCGATCAAGCCGCCTCACGCCTCGCGGAGAGGAGCCTCGCGAGCAGAAGCGTCACGGCGGCGGGCGTCACGCCCGGAAGGCGCGATGCCTGTCCGAGCGTGCGTGGGCGATGCCGTTCGAGCCTCTCTACCGCCTCCCGCGACAGGCCGGGAAGTCCTGCAAAAACGAAACCGTCCGGAAAGACACGTCCGAGCGAAAGAGCAACGCGGGCCACGGCGTCGCGCTCGCGCGCGATGAAGCCCTCGTAGCGGAAGTCCGCGACGAGCCGGTCCCGCTCCTCCTGCCGGAGCGCGCGGAGGTCCGCAGCCGTGCCGGAATCGAGCATGTCTGTGTCCAGGCAGAGCTCCTCGAGCGCGTCGAGGTCGGTCCCCGGCCGGCGCAGGAGGCCGCCGAGCGTCGTCTCTTCCACGAGGCTCACCCCACTCGCGGCGAACCGCTCCTTCGTGGCGCGGTCCGGCCGCACGCGCGTGGCGCTCAGGCCTCCTCTCACGCGTGCCACCCGCGCCTCTGCCTCGAGCACCGGCGCGGCCTCGCTCTCGCTCACGAGGCCGAAAGCGAGGGCGATCGGTGTGAGCCGCGCGTAAGCGGCGTCGGCCCCGAGGAGAAGGCGATGTTCGGCGCGGGACGTGAGGAGGCGGTAGGGCTCGTCGAGGCCGAGGGTCACGAGATCGTCGAGCATGACTCCGATATACGCCTCGTGCCGGCCGAGC
>DASVJU010000386.1:0-18175 GCA_036385755.1 Thermoanaerobaculia bacterium | reverse complement strand
TTTCGGCGGCGGCCTCGGCGCGTGCGCTCATGCGGCGCGCTCGGGCCCCTGGCCCGCCCGGTAAACGGCGACCGAACCCGGGACGATGGCGGGCGCATGCCCCGGCCCCCGCGCCGGCTCGACGAGCGCGAGCGCGCGCAGAAGGCCGCGGCGATGGGCGGGGCCCGAGCCCGGCGGCACGAGGGAGCCTCCGAGCAACAGCCCGACCCGGCTCCCACGGGCGAGGAGCCGCAGGGCGAGACCCGCCGCCTCGGACACCGACTTCTCGAAGGTGTCGTCCCAGGCCGTGCCGGCGCCCGCCGGGCGATGCGTGTCGAGCGCCACGAGCGCGTCGCGGCCCTCCTCGGACGCGCGCTCCTTCACGATGAACTTGCCCTGGCGCGCGGTCTGGGGCCAGTGGACGTCGCGCGGGTCGTCGCCGAAACCCGCCTCGCGCAGATTGCGGATCTCGGCGCCGCGCCCGCGGCGACGGTCGCGCGGGTCGCCGCCCTCGGCTTCCCGGGGGTCGGGAGGGACGTAGGGCACGTTCGCCGGGGCCGGGTACACGAGGCGCTCGTCCTCGAGCGGATGCACCCGTCCTTTTCGGAAAAGACCGATCGGATAGCCGCTGTAGAGAAGGAGCGACTCGATGGACCTCAGGCCGCGTCTCGGGAAGACGAGGTCGACTCCGCGTTCGGAGGGCCGTCCCGGATCGAGCCGGCCGAAGAGGATCGGGGCGGCTGCGCTCGAAATCTTCACGAGAAGGGCGCGGCGCGGCAGCCGGCCCCGATTCGTCAGCCGGAGCGTGAACCGCACCGGCACGCCGGCGAAGATCTCCGCGGGGCCGTCCAGCTCGACCGCGATGTTCTCCACGTTCCGACGCGAGACGATTCCCGAGACGACGAGCGCGCCGAGGAAGAGCGACACGAGGACGTAGAGGCCGTTGTTTCCCGTGTTCGTCGCGGCGACGGCGACGACGAGCGTCATCAGGATGAAGCCGAGCCCGACGTTCGTGACCCGGACCAGAATTCCGGGATGCAGGAGCTTCTGGAGGCGCGCGCCGATTGCCACGCGTTCAGAGGGGGACGGGCGTCTCGTCGAGGATGCGCTGGACCGCGTCGCGCTCGCGCCGGCCGCTTCCCGCGCCGTCCCACGCGCCCGGCTGCGAGGCGAGGACGCGGTGGGCGAGCGTCGCGACGGCGACACGCTTGACGTCGTCGGGGGTCGCATAGGGCCGGCCCGAGACGAGAGCGCGCGCCTGCACCGCGCGGAAAAACCCCTGCGCGCCCCGTGGCGAAACGCCGAGGAGGAGGTCCTTGCCGCTCCGCGTGCGACCCACGATCGCGAGCACGTAGTCCATGAGCTTGTCGGCCACGGTGACGCGCTCGGTGGCGGCCTGGGCCGCCCCCAGCTCCTCGAGAGAGAGCGCGGGCGCGAGCGTCGCGAGGATGCGGTCGGCACCGCCCGACACGAGAAGCCGCCGCTCCTCCTCCACCGAGGGATAGCCCAGGGAGATGCGCATGAGGAAGCGGTCGAGCTGCGATTCGGGGAGCGGGTAGGTGCCGAGGTACTCCACCGGGTTCTGCGTCGCGAGGACGAGGAACGGCTCGGGCAGCGGCCGGGTGACGCCGTCGGAGGAAACGGCGCGCTCGTTCATCGCCTGCAGGAGCGCCGCCTGGGTTTTCGGAGTCGCCCGGTTGATCTCGTCGGCGAGGAGCACGGGCGTGAACACGGGGCCCGGGTGGAACTCGAACTCCTGCGTCCGCACGTTGAAGACCGTGAGGCCGAGGATGTCGGACGGAAGCGTGTCCGGCGTGAACTGGATGCGATGCATGCCGACGCCGATTGCCTTCCCGAGCGCGGAGGCGAGCGTCGTCTTGCCCACGCCCGGCACGTCCTCGATGAGGAGGTGCCCGCGCGCCAGAAGGCACACGACCGCGTCCTCGACGGCGGCCGCCGGCCCGCGGTACGCGGTCCGCACGGTCGCCACGAGCCGTGAGAGAGACGCGAGAACGGGGACGGTCGCGCTCATCCCTTCAGCCCCTCTTCGACGCTCCGCCGGAGGGCGTCCGACGCGCCCTGGCGCATGACGAGGAGGCCGTCGGGCGATTCCACCACCACGATGCCCGAGAGGCCGACGACGCGCACCGGCCGTGACGCCGCAAGCACGAGGTTGCCGGAGCCGTCCACCGTTTCGGCCGGGCCTTCGAGGATGTTCCGCGTGGAGGTTCCGCCCCGGAACTCGAAGACGGCCTCCCACGAACCCAGGTCGCTCCAGCCGCAGGCGCAGGGCACGGCCAGGACACTCTTCGCTTTCTCCATCACGGCGACGTCGAGGGACACGGAGGGAGAGGAAGAGAAGATTTCTTTGAAGGAAGAAGAATCGCCTGCCTTTCGGGCCGCATGCGCGCGGCGAGCGACGTCGAGGATTTCGGGGGAGGTCCTAGAGAGTTCTTCGAAAAGGGTGGAGATCCGGAACACGAAGATGCCGGCGTTCCAGAAAAAGCGGCCGGAGCCGGAAGCGAGGAATTCCTCGGCGCGAGCGAGCGTCGGCTTCTCCACGAACCGGACGACCCGCCGGCAAGCAGCCGCCTCCCCCCTCTTCCCATTCGAAGAAGTCTTCTCTTTCTTTTCTTTCTTCTCTTCAGCAGAGATTTCTTCTTCGACCTCCATGTATCCGAACCCGGTCTCGGGCCGCGTCGGAGGAATGGCGAGCGTGACGAACGCATCGTGCGTTCGCGCTGCCGCGGCCGCCGCGCGAAGCGCGGCGAGGAACGCCGGCTCGTCGCGTACCGCCTGGTCGGATGGAAGGACGGCGAGAACGGCGTCGGGCGCTTCCTCCGAGACCGCGAGCGCGGAGAGGGCGATCGCGGGCGCGGTGTTGCGACGCACGGGCTCGAGAACGAGGCGCGCGCGTGGGATCTCCGGGAGCTCGGAGAGAAGGAGCGCCTCATGCGACGCGCGGCCCGAGACGAAGACGTTGCCTTTCCCGGCGAGGTCGGCGGCGCGCCGCCAGGCCTCCCGGATGAGCGACTCTCCGCCCGTCAGCGCGAGAAAGGGCTTCGGCCTGCCGTCGGTCGAGCGCGGCCACAGCCGCGTGCCGCTCCCGCCGGCGAGGATGAGCGCGTGGACTCCGCCGCTGCTCGACATTCCCGAGATTGTACGGGCGCCGAGCCCCGGGCGATCAGCCGTCAGGGATCGACGGTCGTCAGGAAAACCGGTTTGCCGTCTTCGACCCGCATCATCACGGCGCTCTTCACCGGGTCGCCCGAACCTTCCTTGAACGTCATCTTGCCGGTCACGCCTTCGAACTCGCGGATCTTCGACAGAGCCTCGCGGATCGCGTCGCGATCCAGCCGCGAGGCGCCCGCGAGGGCCTTCGCGAGGAGCTTGAAGGAATCGTACGTCAGGGCGGCAACGTCGTCGGGTGTCTGTCCGTACTTGTTCTTGTAAGGCGTGACGAACCGCGCGACCGCGTCCACCCGCACTTCCGGCGCATAGTGATTGCAGAACGCCGCCCCCTCGGCATCCGCGCCCGCCAACTTGACGAGCTCCGGGCTGCTCCAGTTGTCGCTGCCGAGGAAGGGCACCTTGATTCCGAGCTTGTGCGCCTGTTTGAGCTGCAGAGGGACCTCGTTGTAGTAGCTCGGAAGGAAAATGAGGTCGGGAGCGGCGGCCGCGATCCGGCCGAACGGGGCTGCGAAATCCTTGTCGCCGGTCTTGTACGTCTCGAAGGCGACGACCTTGCCTCCCGCCTCCTCGAAGTCCTTCCGGAAGAGCTCGGCCTGGCTCTTCGGCGCCTGAGAGTCAGGGTCGTACAGAACGGCCGCCTTCGCCGCGTGAAGGTATCCCGTCGCGAACCGCGCGAGGACGTGCCCCTCGAAGGCATCCGTGAAGCACGTGCGAAAGACCCATTTCTTTCCCGCCGTCGTCAGCGGGTTCGTGGACCAGGGCGTGATCATGGGGATCTTCCCGTCCTCCGCCGCTTGCGCGGCGGGGATCGCGCCCACGCTCGCGTTCGGGCCCACGATCGCGAGCACCTTGTCTTCCGAGGCCAGTCGCTTCAGGTCGTCGCCGGCCTCGGCGGCCTCGCCCTTGCTGTCTTCCAGGACGAGCCTCAGGCGATAGGACGTCCCGGCGACCTTCACGCCGCCGGCGTCGTTGATCTCGGCGACGGCCATCTCGGCCGCGTTCTTGCACGAAGCGCCGACGGCGGGAATGTCGCCGCTGAGCTCGGCGATCACTCCGATCGCGAGGTCGGGAAGCTCACTCTTTCCGCAGGCCCAGACGAGCGCCGCGCCCGTGAGCAGAAGAAAAAGGGAAGCGGAACGTCTTCTCATCGGTCAGTCCTCCAGAGTCACGGGCGATACGTTATCCGAGAAGTCGGATCTCGGCTGCCAGTTCGATGCCGAACCTGTCTTTCACGGCCTTCTTCATCTCTTCCATCAGCGCGGTGACGTCCGCGGCCGTCGCTCCGCCGACGTTGACGATGACGTTCGCGTGGACGGGCGAGATCTCGGCACCTCCGATGCGGCGGCCCTTCAACCCGCATTCCTCGAGCAGCTTTCCCGCGAAGAGGCCCGGCGGGTTCTTGAAAATCGAACCGGCATTCGGCTGCTTCGGCAGGGCGTTCTTTCTCCTCGCGGTCACTTCCGCCATCCGCGACGCGATCTCGGCGGGTGGTTTCGGCGAGAGGCGGAGGCGCGCCCCGGTCACGATGTCGTCGGTGTCGCACAGCGCCGTCCACCGGTAGCCGTGTGCGATCGCCGACGCAGGATCCGTGCGTCTCTCTCCGTCACCCGCGACGAGATCGACCGCCACGAGGAGGTCGAACAGCTCCGAGCCGTAGGACCCGGCGTTGATGCGCACGGCCCCGCCGAGGGAAGACGGAATGCCGGAGAGGTTCTCGAGGCCGGAAAGGCCCGCCTGCTGCGTTCTGGCGGCGAGCGCCATCAGGGAGACCCCGCCACCCGCCACGACTTCCGGCGGCTCGAACCGCGTCGCGAGGAAGTCGCCTGCGAGAGTGAACACGATCCCGGGAAACCCCGCGTCGGGAACGAGGAGGTTCGACCCCTTGCCGAGCGCGAGAACGGGCAGACCCGCGGCGCGGCCCGCCTGCAGGAGCGCCGCGAGCGCGTCCGCGTCGTGAGCTTCAACGAAATACCGGGCCGCTCCGCCGATCCGGAGCGTGGTCCGGCCGGAGAGGGGCACGTTCTCGCGCACGACCGCACGCAGGCCGGAAAGAGCGTTCTCGATCATCGCACCAGCAGGAGCGCGGCACCGACGAGCGTTCCCGCGACGGCGCCGCCGAGGACGTCGTCCATCATCACGCCCCATCCCCCCGGCAGCCGCTCGAGAGCGCCGATCGGGCCCGGCTTGACGACGTCGAGAACACGAAAGAGAGCGAACGCCAGGAGCACGGCGCCGATCCGGAAGAGCGTGGCCTCGGGCGGCACGAGCGCGTAGACGGGCAGGAGCGCGATGGACTGCCCCGCCACCTCGTCCACGACCACTTCCGGCGGATCGCCGATGCCGCGGAGGCGCGCCGTCTCGCCCGCCGCGTGCACGCCGACGAGCGTGACCGCGAGCGCGAAGCCCACGAGACCCGGGACCCCGCAGATCGACACAATGGCGTGCGCGAAGGGGATCGCGGCGAGGCTGCCCCAGGTGCCGGGAGCGACCGGAAGGAGCCCGGCTCCGAACCAGGTCGCGACGAGGGTGGTCGCGCGCGAGGCCGCGAAAACCTCGGGCCAGGGGCGAAGAACCCCTTGCGTTTCGGAAATATCGGGCCTACTTTTCACTCGTTCCTTCCGCTCGGCCGGCTGATCGTAGGCCGTTTCCAGGTTTTTTCTTAGAAGGGTGAGTGGCGCCGGTGCGGCGTGTGTCCACCGCGGCGCTCCCCTGGCGCTGCGTCCCTATAATCCGCACTCTCTCAATCTCTAAGGAGACGAAATGGTCGACGTGAACAAGGAAAAGCAGAAAGCACTCGAGCAGGCGCTCCAGCAGATCGAACGGCAGTTCGGCAAGGGCGCCCTCGTCCGCCTCGGCGACAAGCCGCACGCGGTCATCCAGTGCATCTCGACGGGCTCCATCGGCGTCGACGCCGCCCTGGGAATCGGCGGCATCCCCCGCGGCCGCGTCACGGAGGTCTTCGGGCCGGAGTCCTCGGGCAAGACGACCCTGACCCTTCACATCATCGCCGAGGCGCAGAAGCGCGGCGGGCTCGCGGCTTTCATCGACGCCGAGCACGCGATGGACCCCGACTACGCCCGGAAGCTCGGCGTCGACGTGGACAACCTCATGGTCTCCCAGCCCGACTCCGGCGAACAGGCGCTCGAGATTGCCGAGGCGCTCGTGAGGTCGGCCGCAATCGACGTCGTCGTGATCGACTCCGTCGCCGCGCTCGTTCCGAAGGCCGAGCTCGAGGGCGAGATGGGCGACGCCGTCGTCGGCCTGCAGGCGCGCCTCATGTCGCAGGCGATGCGCAAGCTCACGGCAGTCGTCTCGAAATCCAACACGACGCTCATCTTCATCAACCAGATCCGCGAGAAAATCGGCGTCATGTTCGGGAACCCCGAGACGACGACGGGCGGCCGCGCCCTGAAGTTCTATTCGTCCGTCCGCATCGACATCCGGCGCATCAACGCCATCAAGGATGGCGAGGTCGTCGTCGGAAGCCGCACGAAGGTCAAGATCGTCAAGAACAAGGTCGCTCCCCCCTTCCGGTTCGCCGAGTTCGACATCGCGTACGGCGAAGGCATCTCGAAGACGGGCGAGCTCATCGACATCGGCATCGAGATGAAGATCGTCGAGAAGTCCGGCGCGTGGTTCAGCTACGGCGATCTCCGCATCGGGCAGGGTCGCGAGAATTCCAAGCAGTTCTTCCGCGACAACCCCGACATCGCCGCCGAGATCGAAAAGAAGATCCGGGCGAACCTGGGTCTTCCGACGGGCGACGTGCTCGGCGCCCCGGCCGCCGCTCCCGGGGCCGTGCCCCCCGAGCCGAAAGCGGAACCCAGGGCCCCCGAGCCCAAGGCCGCTTCAAAGGGCGCCGGTCCCGAGAAGAAAAAGTGAATCCGGGGGTCCGCGGTGTAAACCTCGGGCCCCCGCCATCGTCTCAGAAGCAGCGTATGGCCACGAGGCTTGGTCGGGCAGCGTCTTCCGGATCGCCTCGTCCCCGGGCGAGCAAAGAGACGCGCCTTCCGCGCACGCGGTCCGAGGCCTTTCACTTCTGGATGCTCGCGATCGCGACCACCGCTTTCGTCGAGACGGCCCTCGTTGCGCTCGGGGCCGCCTTTCCGTCCGCGGCGGCCCACGGGGAAGGGGGCCGCTCGACCCTCCGGATCCTGGCGATCGCCTCGGCGCTGCCGATCTCGTTCCTCGTGTTCGGCCGCGTCGCCGAGATCAAGTACCAGCGGCGCCCCTCGAAGGCGTTTCAGGTCTGGCAATTCAGCTTCTATCTGTCCGGCACCGCGCTCGTCAGCGCGGGGTTCCTCCGGCGTCAGGCGAATCTAGATCCGGCGACGCCGCTCCTCACCGCGGGCGAAATCCTGCTCGGGGCGGCCGCGTGCCTCTTCGCCGCCTGGATCCTCGGCGTCATCCTCTGCACGCCGTCCGAGGACGCCCCGCTCCCTATTCCCTGAACCCGCAAAGCCCCCGGCGCGCGACGCCCGTAGAATCGACGACGATGCGGCCCTCTGGGACTCTCTCACTCCTCCTGTGGCTCCTGCCCTTCGCCTCGACCGCGGGGGCGGCGGGCCCTGCCCATGGGCCGTCTCACGTTCCGGCGCTTTCCGTCTGGCTGACGGTCGACCCGGCGGACGCCCGGATCGCGCGGCTGGCCTCGGGACCGCCGCCTTCGCTCTCGCCTCCTCTCTCACCTCCTCTCTCAGCTCCTCTCTCGCGGAATGCGCCGGGTCTGCTCCTGACGGTCGAGGCCGGAGGCGGAGCGGCCGGGACGGCCTCCACGCGGGACGCGATCCGTGCGCTCGCGGAAGGCGCTCATCGCGCCGGATGGCGCTGGGGTCTCGCGCTGACGCTGCCTGACGTCGTCATCCCTTCCGATCCCCGCGCCGCCGAAGGCGCGACCGTGGACGAGCTCTGGCCCGGACTCGGAGAGATTCTCAAGGACGCGCGCGATGCGGATCTCGTGACGATCGGCTTCGAAGCACGAGACCGATTCGATGAGAAGGCGAGATCGTACTTGCTCAGAAAGGGCTCCTCGGGAGTGCGCGCGGCGGCGCCGCACGCCTGGATCACGTTCGCGGCCGGCCCCGTCGCGCACGGAGCGCTCGCGCCGCGAGAAGTCAAAGAGCTCTTTTCCGAAGAAAATGCCGCCTATTTCGATTTCGTCGGCATGACCCCTTCGGTCCGGCCGGCTCCGGGCGAGATCCGCCGCGCGATCGACGACCTGGCGTTCGGCAAGCCCGCGCTCGTCGACTTCGGCGGGTCGAACGCGAGCCCGGGCGCGCTCCTTTCGGCCGGAGCCCGCCTCGCTGCCGAGAACGTGCCCTTCATCCTCGCGCGTCCGGTCTGGGGCCCGTCCGGGGATGCCGCCCTGGAGGGCGTCGCACGCCTCCTCGACGGAGACTTCGGCCGGGATTCCCGCGCCGTGGCGGCATCGGCCGCGAGCGGCGGAGCCCTCGACGCGTTCCGGTTCGTGGCGGGAACGGATCTCGGCGGGATCGTCCTCGTTCCCGGAACGACGGCCGCAGGAGGAATCTCCGCCCAGGGGTTCACGCTCACGCTCGACGAGACGGAATACGAGTCGGCCGAAGTGTTCGAGCTCGGGACCGGCTCCTCGAGGAAATTCGATATCCCCGCCGGCGTGGTCCCCGCGCGCCTGTCCCTCGCGCTCGCGGGCGGGCCGATCGGCGTGCGGCTCGTCGCACGGCAGAAGCTGCCGTCCGAAGTCGCGAAGGCCGCCACCGGCGTCGTGGCGGCGCGCGGCCTGACGGCCGAGGAGATCCTCGCGAAGCACCAGGCGTGGCGCGCGGCGCGCGACGCGCGCTGGAAGTCCCTCGTCGCGCGAAACACGATGTCGATGCGCTTCCGTTTCGCCGATCTCGGAAACACGATCGATCTCGCCCTCGCAGGCCCGTTCTTCTACGAGAAGGGTGGCAGCTACGACTGGGCGTGGAGCGAGGCGTACTTCAACGGCGTACGGTGGAAGGGAAAGAAGATCCCCGAGCTGCCGCTCCTCCAGCCCGAGAAGGTCTCGGAAATGCCGCTGGCCCTCACCTTCGACGACGCGTATCGCTACACCCTCGCGGGCGAGGACGTCGTGCAGGGGATCCCGTGCTGGGCTCTCGACTTCACGCCGCGCGTCGCAGCGGCCGACAAACCGCTCTATGCGGGCACCGTGTGGGTCGCGAAATCGGACTATGCGGCGATCCGGACCCGCACGCGGCAGCTCAACCTCACGGCCGAGCTCCAGGCCGTGGACGAGATCTCGGACTTCGGCGAGGTGCCGGCATCCGACGGCGGGCCGCCCCTGCGCCTCCCGACGCACGTGACCGGACAGTGGATCCTCAAGACGTTCTCGCGGACGACGGTCATCGAGCGCGAAAGCACGCTGTCGGACGTGCGGCTGGACCCGCCGGGGTTCGTCGCCGAACGTCAGGCGGCCTTCGCGTCGGGGGACGTCATGGTCCGCGATACCGAGAAGGGCGTGCGTTACCTCGAGAAGACCCCGGACGGCGGCCGCGTCGTCACCGAGGACTCGAAGCGGAGCCGCCTTTTCGGGATCGGGGGCGTCTTTTACGACAGCTCTTTCGACTATCCGCTTCCCCTTCTCGGGATCTACTACGTCGACCTCGACTTCCGGAAGAAGAAGGAGCAGGTGCAGGTGTTCTTCGGCGGCGTGCTGCTCGCCGCGTCCTACGACCAGCCCCGGCTTTTCGGCACCGCGATCGACGCCGGCATCGACGTCTTCGGGATCGCGATCCGCGGATCGGACGCGCTCTTCGTGGACGGGACCGAGGACAAGACGCAGCGCGTGAAGTCGCGCTCGTTCGCGGCCGCCTTCAAGGCGGGCATTCCGCTGGGACGCCACGTGAAGATCTCGGGGACGTTCGGCGAAACACATCGCGACTTCGCAGCCGACACCGAAACCTCATCGGCGTTCGCGATTCCGTCGAACCACTGGATCACCCGCCTCGAGGGCCATGTCGTGTGGGACTGGAAGGGGTGGGCGCTCTCGGGTGACTATGCGTGGAACAAGCGCTCGCAGTGGGACCCGTGGGGACTGCCGGCGAACCCCGACTACGACGCGGGCAAGGACGAGTTCCGGACGTATTCTCTCCAGCTCGCGAAGGACTTCCACCTCCCGCGGTTTCAGCGCATCCGGACGTCGATCGCCTATCTCGGATCGAACAACGCGGACCGCTTCTCGAAGTACAGCTTCGGGTTCTTCGGCGGGACGTCGCTGCGCGGCTTCCGTTCCGGCGCGCTCCGCGCGGACGAAGCGATCGCGTCCAAGTTCGCCTACGGATACGTCTTCGGCGACGCCTTCCGCCTCGAGGCCGTGTACGAGGACGCGCGCGTCAAGGACCATTCCGCCGGGCTCGACTGGGCCTACTTCGGGGGCGCCGGCCTCTCGGGCGAGCTGCCGGGCCCCTGGTCCACCCTCGTGCGGCTCGACTTCGGCGTGCCCGTCGCCGGCCGCGCCCGGGGACAGACCGGCGGCGTCGTGAGCCTCACGTTCCTCAAGATCTTCTAGCGCAGGATCACGCAGTGAACACCGCCCTCACGTCGTCAGCCCTCGCCGTCGTTCTCGGGACCGCGCTCGCCGCGCCTGCCGCCGCCGAGCCTGTGCGCTGGAGCGTCGGGGACGAGGCTCGCATGGCCGCCGACGCGGCCTCGTTCGCGCCGCCGGACCTCAAGAGACAGCTCGCGAGGCATAGCCGGCGGCTCATGCAGGGCGTGAGCGACGCGTCGGCCGCCGAAACCGGCGCGCGCGACGCGTCGGCCCACCGCGCGGCCGCGGCCCGAGGCGCGCGCTCTCTCGCCGAGGCCATCCGCAGGCACACGGCCTTCGACGACGTCGTCTATCAGATGGGCGGCATCGTCCACGAGTTCGCCCTCGCGTTGCCGCCGCAAGGCGGCGCGGCCCCGGAGGTCTCGAAAACCGCCCGCTTCCTCGGCTATCCTTCGGAACCGTTCGCGGCGCCTGAAACGCTGGCCGCCGCGCCCCTGCCCGCGAACACCGCGCGCGAGCGCTACGACGCGGCCGTCACGCTCTCGGCCCGCCTCTTCGCCTGGATCTGGAAGACCGCCGGAGGCGATGCCGCTTCCGTGACGCAATACCCCGCCTCGAAAGGACCGTACGCCGTCCGTGAGCAACAGCCTTGAGTAACACGCGTCTCGCTCTCCTCTCCGTCTCCGATCGCACCGGCCTCGTCGATTTCGCGCGCGCCCTCACCGGGCTCGGCTTCGGCCTCCTCTCGACGGGCGGGACGGCCGCGCACCTCGCGGCCGCCGGTCTCTCCGTGACGAGCGCCTCCGACGTCACGGGTTTTCCGGAGGTCTTCGGCGGCCGCGTGAAGACGCTGCATCCGAAGCTCTTCGGCGGCATCCTGTTCGATCGCGCTTTGGAAACGGACGTGCAGCAAGCTTCCGCGCACGGCGTCTCGCCCATCGACCTCGTCGTCGTGAATCTCTATCCCTTCGAGGATGCCGTGTCGAAGGCGGAGACGACGTTCGCAGAAGCCATCGAGAAGATCGACGTCGGCGGGCCGTCCCTGCTGCGCGCGGCCGCGAAGAACCACGCGCACGTCGGCGTCCTCTGCGACCCCGCCGACTACGCGGCCGTGACGGCCGAGCTGACTGCGAACGAAGGCATCCTCGGCGACGAGACGAGGCGGCGCCTTGCCGCGAAGGTTTTCCGGCGCACCGCGGCGTACGACGCCGCGATCGCCCGCTGGTTTTCGGCCGAGACGAAAGAGACGTTCCCCGAGCGGCTGTCGCTCTCCTTCGCGCGCGCAGCTTCGCTCCGCTACGGCGAGAATCCGCACCAGAAGGCGGCGCTTTACGTCGATGCCGCCGCGGCGGCGCCTGCCCTTTCGCGCTACCGGTTCGTCCAGGGGAAGGAACTCTCGTACAACAACTTCCTCGACGCCGACGCCGCCCTCTGCACGTCGCGCAACGTCGGAGCAAACGCCCTCACGATCGTGAAGCACCGTATCCCCGCGGGGGCCGCGACGGCGCCCGCGATGGCGGACGCCTTCGAGGCCGCGTGGGCCTCCGACCCCGTCGCGGGATTCGGCGGCGTCGTCGCCTACACCGGAACGCTCGACGCCGCGGCCGCCGGCGCTCTCACGTCGCGCTTCCTCGAAGTGATCGTCGTCCATGGCGTCACCCACGACGCGAAGACGGTCCTCGCGAAGAAACCGAACCTCCGCGTCCTGACCGTGGAGCGCGACACGGCGCCGCGCCCGCGCCTCGAGGCGCGCGGCATCGACGGGGGCCTCCTCGTGCAGCAAGGCGATCTCGCTCCGGACGAGGCGTCGGAGTGGAAGGTCGTCACGAAGCGGACGCCTACGGACGTCGAGATGCGCGCGCTGCGCTTCGCGAATCTCGTCCTCCGCGGCGTCGTTTCGAACGGAATCGTCGTCGCGGGCGAGACCGCCACCTACGGCATCGGAGGCGGGCGGACGAGCCGGGTGGATGCGTGCCGCGACGCCGTCGGCAAGGCCGGGGAGCGCGCGAAAGGGGCCGTCGCGGCTTCGGACGCTTTCTTCCCGTTCCCGGACGGTCTCGAGGTCCTAGCCGGTGCAGGTGTCAGGGCCGTCGTCCAGCCCGGAGGCTCCGTCAAAGACGGCGACGTCATCGCGGCGGCGGACGCGGCGGGGATCGCGATGGTCTTCACGGGGAAGAGGCACTTCAGACATTGAGAGAAGAAGAAGAGGATTTTCTTAGAAAGTGAATGCACGCCTGAGCATCCTGACCTCGCGACGCAAAGTGTTCGGCGTTGCCGTTCTCGCCTGCCTTCTTTCCTTCGAAGCACGGCCGGCGCAGCCGGCCGCAACCCCGACTCCCTCCGCTGCGGCATCGCTCGACGCGCGCGCCGTTCTCGCGAGCATCCGAAAAGCCTATTCATCTTCCCCTTCAGTTAGCTGCACGTTCGTCCAGACGTACGCGCCCGCGGGGTTCGCCGAGACCGCTCCGGAGACCGGACGGCTCATCCTGCGGGCGCCCGACCGTGTCCGGTTCGACTACGACGGGCCGGAGGGAAAAGTCTTCGCGTTCGACGGGAAGGCCGCCCGCCAGTACGTGGCCGCCGACAGTCAGCTCGTCGTGAGGACGCTGAAACCCCAGGAGCGGGAGCGTCTCCCGCTCGTGTTTTTCGAGTCGCCCGAGGCGCTCCTCGCGCGCTACACGGCGCGCGCCGCCCCGACGGACACCGGTCTCGTCGAGCTCACGCTCACGCCGCGCGCCGGCGCCGACCCGAAGTCGCTCACGCTCCTCGCCGCGGCGACGGGCGACGTGAAGAGGCTCATCCTCGTGGACGCCGCGGGCAATCGCACGGCGTTCACGTTCACGCAGAAGACTTCCGGGCAGAAACGCCCGGACTCGGACTTCGCGCTCGCGACCCCCGCGGGCACGAAGATCCTCTCGGAGTGAAGCCATGGCAGACTCCACATTCGACGTCGTCTCCGAAGTCAACCTCCCCGAGGTCGGGAACGCGGTCGCGCAGGCCCAGAAGGAAACGGCACAGCGCTACGACCTGAAGGGCAGCGCCGCCGGAATCGAGCAGAAGGACAAGGAGCTCACGCTCACGGCGAACGACGAGTTCGGCCTGAAGGCCGTGACGGACATCCTCCAGACCAAGCTCGTGAAGCGCGGCGTGTCCCTGAAGTCCCTCGACTACGGCACGATCGAGCCCGCGACGAAGGGCACGGTGCGCCAGGTGGTCACGATCCGCCAGGGCATCGCGTCCGAGAAGGCAAAGGAGATCGTCAAGGCGATCAAGGACAGCAAGCTGAAAGTGCAGGTCGCGATCCAGGGCGAGCAGCTGCGCGTCTCGGGAAAGAAGAGGGACGATCTGCAGGCCGTCATCGCCCTTCTTCGGGGCGCCGACTTCGGCATCCCCCTCCAGTTCACTAATTTCCGCGGCTGAGGCGCTAAGATGCACCCCGCCGAAATGAGCCAGACCTCACTGAAAGACCGCCTGCTCGTCGCCACCCTGCCCGCCGAAGAACGGGAAAACGGGCGGCGTCTCCTCTCGGCTCTCGCGCCGATCGAGGGCAAGCTGCAGCTCGTCGAGGCGCTCCTCCAGGAGCGCACCCGCTCGGGAATTCCGACCATCAGGCTCATCGGCGACTATCTCGTCGAAGGCGGCGGCAAGAGAATCCGGCCCGCGCTCCTCCTCCTCGGATCGCAGCTCCTCGGCTACGAGGGCGAGCGCGACGTGAGCTACGCCGCCATGATCGAGTTCATGCACACGGCAACGCTCGTCCACGACGACATCATCGACGACGCCGAGCTGCGCCGCGGCCGGCCGAGCGTGAATCGCCGCTGGGGAAACGAGCTGACCGTCCTCTTCGGCGATTTCCTCTACATGAAGTCCATGGAGATCGCCCTGGAAGAGGGCGATTTGCGCGTCCTGCGCCTCCTGTCTGACGTGACGCTGCGGATGACGGAAGGCGAGATCATCGGCGCGGAGCGGCGCGGACTGCTCGACCTCACGCTCGAGGGCTATCTCGACATCGTGCGCCGCAAGACGGCCTTGCTGTTCGCGGGCGCGTGCAAGATCCCGTCGTTCCTGGTGACGGAGGCCTTCGGCGAGTCGCGTGAGGCCTGGGGCGAGCGGCTCTGGGAATATGGAATGTCCCTCGGGATCGCCTTCCAGCTCCAGGACGACCTCCTCGACTACACGGCGAAGGAAGTCGACCTCGGCAAGCCGGTCCTCTCCGACCTCAAGGAGGGCAAGCTCACGCTGCCTCTCATCCTCTGCCTGCCTCACGCCACCCGCGCCGAGCGCAAGCTCGTCGAGGCGGTCGTCGCCGAACAGGGATTCGACTCCGTGAGGCCCGAGCAGATCCTCGAGATCGTCCATCGCCTCGGAACGCTCGAACGCGGCCACGAGATGGTCGAGACGTACGCGGAGAGAGCTCGGGAGATCGCCGCGCTCTTCCCGGAGACGGCGTCCCGGGAAGGCTTCCTCCTGGCTGCCGAATACGCGGCGAATCGTCGTAAGTAACTAATAATAAAAGATTTAATGTTATTTGAATGATAATAGGGCAGATGCGAAGTCTGCCTAACGAGAGTCATGCAATCACGCTATGTGCACGTCGTAGCCGAAATAAGTAAGGCACCTTCTAAGAATCCCCTTCTTTTTTCTGGCTTATGTCTTGATTTCAGCACGTGGCGGTTCTAATCTCTCCACAAGATATCGTGGGTTACAGATCGGCCCCCACAACTTTCCGGGAATGGTCAGGAGAGCGAATGATCGAAAAGCTGTTCCGGTCCTTCCGGTCGCCCTTCAGCGCCACGTCGCGCGAGGACTTCACTCTCGAGGAAGAGGTCGCGCTCTATCGCCACCGCGCGGACGTCGCGCTCGAAGAGGAGCGCTACAACGACGCGCTCGTATTCCTGGCGAAGATCCTGCGCCTCAACCCTTATGACCTGCAGGCGCGCATGACCGTGGCCCACACGTTCCACTACGCGCTCAAGGAACCGACGAAAGCCCTCCTCACGTACGAGAAGGTCGTCGCCGCATCCGGGTACGACGAGTCGAACTCCTATTCCGTCGCGGCCCGCGAGGGTATCCGCGAGCTGGAGGGCGCGCTCGAAACGTCCGCGCTTCCCCTCCATGACATCGTGGACGAAGAGGAATCCAGCGAAGACACGAACGGCCAGGCCCATATCGTGGCCGGATAGGGCGCTCCCCCGAATCCCTTCTCCATCCGCTTCAAGTCGTCATCGACCCGCCAACGGGGGCCGGTGACGACGACCTTTTTCGTGGGTTTCGAGGCGCGGCCCGGCGATCGTTGACGCGCTCCGGGGCGCCGATGTTAGTATCGAACGTGCACCGGCGGGCGACCAACTCCCCCCTTTCCTCGGTCGCCGTCATCCCCTCCCGCTACGGAGCGGAGCGCTTTCCGGGAAAGCCCCTCCATCCGATCGCCGGAATTCCGATGGTCGTGAGGGTCCTCGAGAGGGCGCAGAAGGCGAAGCGGATTTCGCTCGTCCTCGTCGCGACGGACGACGAACGGATCGCCCGGGTCGTCGAGTCCGCGGGCGGGAAGGCCGTGATGACCGATCCCGCCTTGCCGTCGGGAACCGACCGCGTCTTCGCAGCCGTGAAGGATCTCGACGTGAGCGTCGTCCTGAACGTTCAGGGCGACGAGCCGATGATGGACCCCGAAAACATGGACCGGGTGGCGGGATTCCTCCTCGACCACCCGGAGTTTCCCCTTGCCACGGTGGCGCTGCCCATTCGGGACCCGAACGAGATCGCGAACCCGAACAACGTGAAAGTCGTGCGCGGAGACGACGGGCGCGCCCTGTACTTCTCGAGGTCGCCTCTCCCCTACCGCCGGCGTGCCGAGCCGGGCCTCGCGACGCTCAAACACCTCGGCCTCTACGGTTACCGCAAGGAAGCGCTCGCGAGGTGGACGTCCCTCCCCCCGCATCCCCTCGAGCGCGCCGAGAGCCTCGAGCAGCTGCGGGCACTCGCGGCGGGGATGGCCATGGCAGTGCTGGACGCCGTGAGCGACTCCATCGGCGTGGATACGATCGAGGACGCCGAAAGAATAGAAGATTTGCTTAGAAAGGAAGAGAGCGCCGCCGCCCTGCTCTCTCCACCTTCCAAGAAAAGCAGCCTGACGTGAGCCGAACCACAAGCCTTTCAGCCGCGACGGAGGTGTAGCGTGGGAACCAAATATATTTTCATCACGGGTGGTGTGGTTTCCGGCCTCGGCAAGGGCATCGCCGCGGCCTCGATGGGCGCGCTCCTCGAGGCGCGCGGCTTCCGGGTGACGCTGCAAAAATTCGATCCCTATCTCAATGTGGACCCCGGCACGATGTCGCCGTTCCAGCACGGCGAGGTCTATGTCACCGACGACGGGGCCGAGACCGATCTCGACCTCGGCCACTACGAGCGCTTCACGTCCGCCGTGACGAGCAAGGCGAGCAGCGTCACGACCGGAAAGATCTACCAGACCGTCATCGAAAAGGAACGGCGCGGCGACTTCCTCGGCAAGACGGTCCAGGTCATTCCCCACATCACGGACGAGATCAAGGACTCCATCCGCCGCGTCGCGGGCGACAACGACGTCGTCCTCGTGGAGATCGGGGGCACGGTGGGCGACATCGAGTCGCTGCCGTTCCTCGAGGCGATCCGCCAGTTCCGGCAAGACGTGGGCCGCGGCAACGCGATCAACGTACACCTCACGCTCGTGCCGTACATCGCGGCGTCCGACGAGCTGAAGACGAAACCCACGCAGCACTCCGTCAAAGAGCTCCTCTCCATCGGGATCCAGCCGGACATCCTCCTCTGCCGGGCGGACCGCTCGATCCCCGAGGAGATGAAGAAGAAGATCGCCCTCTTCTGCAACGTCGACGAGCGGGCCGTCATCACGGCGCGCGACGTTCCGACGATCTACGAAGTGCCGCTCGCGTTCGCGCGCGAGGGGCTCGACGAGATCCTTCTCGACCAGCTCTCGCTTCCCCACTACGACCGCGATCTCGCGAAGTGGGACTCGATCGTGAACCGCGTCAAGAACCCGCAGGAAGAGGTCACGATCGCCTTCGTCGGCAAGTACGTCCAGCTCGGCGACAGTTACAAGTCGCTGAACGAGGCGCTCCATCACGGCGGCATCGCGAACAACGTGAGGGTGAAGATCTCGTTCGTCGACTCGGAGGAGCTCGAATCCATGGGCTTCCCCGAGACGCTCGCCCGCGCGGACGCGATTCTCGTCGGCCCGGGCTTCGGCCGGCGCGGCATCGAAGGGAAGCTGAAGGCGATCCGTCTCGCGCGCGAGACGAAAGTCCCGTTCTTCGGGATCTGCCTCGGCATGCAGTGCGCGGTCATCGAGTACGCGCGGAACGTGTGCGGCATCGCCGGTGCAAATTCCACGGAGTTCGAGCCGAACGCGCCTCACAAGGTCATTTACATGCTGCGCGATCTCATCGGGGTCGATGCGCTCGGCGGCACGATGCGGCTCGGCAAGTACCCGTGCGACCTCGGCGA
>DASVJU010000385.1:0-11067 GCA_036385755.1 Thermoanaerobaculia bacterium | reverse complement strand
GCGCGCCTTCTCCGTCGTGCCGAACTATCTCGAGACTCCCGAGGGACAGGCCGTGCGCGAGTACATGGACTACGGCGTCCAGCTCGGCCGCCGGTTCCGCGCCCTCAAGATGTGGATGACGCTCCGCGCCTTCGGCGCCTCCGGCGTGCGGGCCCGGCTGCGCGCCCACCTCGTCCTCGCGCGCGCGCTCCGCGGAGTGCTCGAACGCGAGCCCGGCGTCACGATCGCCGCGCCGACGCCGTTCTCGGTCGTTGCCTTCCGCTGGACGCCGCCGGACATGTCACCCGGGGAGTGCGATGCGGCGAACGCCCGCATCCTCGCGCGGATCAACGAGGACGGTCACGCCTTCATCTCGCATGCGCTCGTCTCCGGCCGCTATACGCTCCGCGTCGCCATCGGCAACGTCCGCACGGAGCGCCGGCACCTCCAGACGTTTCTCCAGACCTTCCGGGAGGCCGTGGCCGCCGAGTCCCCCCGAAAACCCTGATCTCATTCGTTTCGTAGAGAGATTCGGTAAAGTGACGCCTTCATGGATCCCCTGAACAAGTCGGCGGACCTGTCTGGCCTGCGCATCGACCATGAGAGCGGGTCCGGGGGGCGGCGTCTCCTCTACCCCGCGCTCGCGACCGTCTGCGTCGCGCTCGTAGCCATCGCGTTCGTCGTCAAATCGCGCGGCGGCGTCGCGCTCCGCGCGCCGGAGGTCACGACCACCCGCGCGTCCGTCGTGACGCCGACCCAGGCGTCCACGATCCTGACCGCGTCGGGCTACATCGTCGCGCGCTCGAAGGCCGAGATCTCCCCGAAGACGGTCGGACGCATCGCGTGGATCAACCTCGAAGAAGGGCAGCGCGTGAAGAAGGGCGAGCTCGTCGCGCGCCTCGAGGCGCAGGAGCTCGTCGCCCAGAAGAATTCCGCGCTCGCCCAGCGGGACCAGACGCTCGCCCAGCTTCAGAACGCGCGCCTCGACCTCAAGCGCGCGCGCCAGATGTTCGAGGAAAAGGTCGGCACGCAGCAGGCCTTCGACACGGCGGACGCCCAGGTGAAGTCTTTCGCGGCGCAGGTCGAGTCGTACGCGGCCCAGGCTGCGTACTTCGACGAGCAGATCAAGAACGCCGAGATCTACGCGCCGATCGACGGCGTCGTCACCGTCAAGAAGGCGTTCCTGGGCGAGACGGTCGCGCCGCAGGGCTTCGGCGGAGCAGGATCTGCGGGCGCGACGTTCGCTGTGATCGTCGACCTCTCCTCGCTGGAGATGGAGGCCGACATCAACGAGCAGAACGTGGGCAAGCTGGTTCTCGGGCAACCCGCCGAAGTCGCTCTCGACGCTTATCCGGACAAGCCCTACAAGGCACGTCTCCGCCAGATCGTGCCGACGGCCGACCGCCAGAAGGGCTCGGTCAAGGTCAAGATCGAGATCCCCGACAAGGACGCGAAGGTCCTTCCCGAGATGTCCTGCCGCGTCGTCTTCCTGAATCCCGAGGCGAAGGTCGACGAGACGGCGAAGGCGAAGGTCATGGTGCCCTCGGCCTCGGTCGTCGGGATCGGCGGGGAGAAGGGCGTCCTCCTCGTCGCGAACGAGAGGGCCACGTTCAAGGCCCTCGCCCTCGGTTCCGCCGCCGGCGCGCAGGTGGAGGTGACGTCCGGCCTTTCGGGCGGCGAGGAGATCGTCGCGGACGCCGCGTCCGCCGGACATCCCTGGCGTTCCGAGCAGAAAATCCGCACGAAGAAAGACTGATCCGAGGGAGAAGGAGAATCATGAGCTCCGATTCGTCTGGCGCAACCGGAACACCTGGAACGACTCTCATCCGCATCGATTCGCTCGTGAAGCAGTACACGCGCGACACGCAAGTCCTCACGGTCCTGGATAAATTGTCGCTGTCGGTGGACGAGGGCGATTTCGTGGCGCTCATGGGGCCCTCGGGCTCCGGCAAGACCACGCTCCTCAACCTCATCGCGGGCATCGACCGTCCGACGTCGGGCACGATCCTCGTCGGCGACCAGCCGATCTCCTCGATGAGCGAGGCCGCGCTCGCGAAGTGGCGCAGCACGAACATCGGCTTCATCTTCCAGCTCTACAACCTGGTTCCCGTGCTCACGGCCTTCGAGAACGTGGAGCTCCCTCTCCTCCTCACGAAGCTGAACCGCGCGCGCCGGAGGAGACAGGCCGAGCTCGCGCTCTCCGTCGTGGGCCTCACGGACCGCATGGACCACTACCCGCGGCAGCTTTCGGGCGGGCAGGAGCAGCGCGTTGCCATCGCGCGCGCGATCGCGACCGACCCGAAGCTCCTCGTCGCCGACGAGCCGACGGGCGACCTCGACTCGAAGAACGGCGAGGAGATCCTCGTCCTCATGGAACGACTCAACTCGGAGTTCAAGAAGACGATCGTCATGGTCACGCACGATCCGAAGGCCGCGTCGCGCGCCCACCGTCTCGTCCACCTCGACAAGGGCGTCCTGAAAGAAGACGTCCACGCCGAGCGCGGGAAGGCCGTGGGCATGGCGGCGGCGGTCTCGGCCTCCTCCACCTGAAACGCCGGAGCACGGGTACATGAAGTTCTTCCCGTTCGTCTTCAAGAACCTCTTCCGGAAGAAGACGCGTTCGCTCCTCACCGTGGGGTCGATCGTCCTTCCCCTGCTCGTGATCTGCATCCTGGGGACGCTTCTCAGGACGCTCGAGAGCGATCCGACGGGCGGAAAGGGGATGTTCCGGCTCATCGTGAGACACAAGGTCTCGCTCACGAACTGGGTCCTCGAGTCGTACATGCCGAAGATCGCGCAGCTGCCCGGAGTGACGGACGTCGTGCGGATGAACTGGTTCGGCGGGGCGTACATCGACCAGAAGCCCGAGAACATGTTCGCGCGCTTCTCGACGTCCGACGCGCAGACGTTCCTCAAGGTCTTCGACGAGGCGGCGATCGTCCAGGGCTCGGCGAAGGACTGGATCGACGACCGTGCGGGGCTCCTTGCGGGCGAGCTCCTCATGAAGAAGTACGGCTGGAAGCTCGGACAGAAGATCACGCTCAAGGGAGACATCTACCCCGTGAACCTCGAGCTCACGGTCCGCGCCTCGTACAAGGGACCGGACGAGACGGCCGTCTACTTCCACCACGAGTACATCGAGGAGGCGCTTCCGCGCGTGAAGGGCTTCGTGGGCTGGTTCTGGATCAAGGCCGGATCCCTCGCCGCCATCGAGCGCCTCCCGAGGGAGATCGACTCGATGTTCGACAACAGCTCCGTCCCGACACGGACAGAGACGGAGAAGGAGATGCAGAACGGCTTCGTCTCGATGCTCGGGAACGTGAAGCTCATGGTCACCGGCATCTCGACGGTCATCGTGTTCGTGATCCTCCTGATCGCGGGAAACACGATGGCGATGACGGCCCGCGAGCGCGTGACGGAGATCGCCGTTCTGAGGACGCTCGGCTACCCGAAGGGAACGATCCTCGCGCTCATGCTCGGCGAGAGTGTCCTTCTCGCTCTCGTCGGCGGGACGCTCGGCGCGCTCCTCTTCGTCGGCCTCTTCCCCGGGTTCCGAGCCGGTCTGCTCAACTCGCCGATGGGGGGATTCGCGGCCGGAATGCGCCTCTTCCCCGAGATCGTCGCTCTCGCGTTCGGGATCTCCGTCCTCGTCGGGATCTTCGCGGGCCTCGTTCCGGCGGTCCGCTCGGCGCAGCGCTCGATCACGGACGGACTCCGGCAGGTCGGCTGATGCGTTTTTTGCCCCTCGTCCTGAAGAACGTCCTGCGCAGGAAGACGCGCTCGGGTCTGACGGTGGGCTCGATCCTGCTTCCGTTCTTCGTGATCTGCCTCCTCGGGACGTTCGTCGCGATGCTCGACGCGGACCCCTCGCAGGGGCGCGGAATGTATCGCCTCGCCGTGAGGCACCGCGTGTCGATCGCGAACTTTCTCCCGGCAGCGCACCTCGAAAGAATCCGCGATCTGCCCGGAGTGAAGGCCGTGACGCCCTTCAACTGGTTCGGCGGACGGTACGTCGATTTCTCCGCGTTCAACGTCTTCGAGCGCTTCGGCGTGGACCCCACGGCCTTTTTCGGCGTCTTTGACGCGTCGAGCGTCGTCGAGGGATCGGCCGACGCGTGGAAGGCCGACCGGCGCGGCCTCCTCGTGGGCCAGCTCCTCATGACGAAGTACGGCTGGCGGCTCGGCCAGCAGATCACGCTCACGGGCGACATCTGGCCGGGCGTCTACACGTTCACGATCCGCGCCGTCTACCGGGGCAACGACGAGGCCGCCGTCTTCTTCGACCAGAAGGTCATCGACGAGGCCCTGCCCGCCCGGGCGGGCCGCTACACGATGATCTGGGTGAAGGCCGTGGACGCCGCGGCGACGCGCGACCTCATCCCGCGCATCAACGCGCTGTTCGAGAACTCATCCTCCCCGGTACGGGCGGAGACCGAAAAGGAGTTCCAGAACAACTACGTCGCCCTTCTCGGCAACGTAAAGCTCTTCTTTCGCGGCCTCGCCGCGGTGATCGCGGTCGTCGTCCTCCTCATCGCCGCGAACACGATGGCGATGGCCGCACGCGAGAGGGTCGTCGAGCTCGCCGTCCTCAGGGCGATCGGGTTTCCGAGACGCATCCTGTTCGGGCTCCTCCTCGGCGAGAGCGGCATCCTCGCTTTTCTCGGAGCGACGGCCGGGCTCGCCCTGTATCTCGGGCTCTTTCCGAAGCTTCGCGCGTTCGTGCTCTACTCGCCGCTCGCCGGCCTCGCGGCGGGCCTCCGCGTATACCCCGACGTCCTTGCCACCGCCTTCGCCACGACGCTCGCCGTCGGGCTGCTCGCCGGGTTCGTTCCGGCGCTGCGCTCGGCACGGCGGCCGATCGTCG
This sequence comes from Thermoanaerobaculia bacterium, assembly GCA_036385755.1. Taxonomy (GTDB): domain Bacteria; phylum Acidobacteriota; class Thermoanaerobaculia; order UBA5066; family UBA5066; genus Fen-183. Next base: position 6,224 of record DASVJU010000385.1, on the reverse strand, counting down.
ACGGCCTGAGACAGCTCGCCTAGGGAGGTCCCTGATGCTCGGAATCCCCCTGAAGTACAACATCCGGAATCTCTTCGTGAGGAAAGTCACGACGAGCCTCACCGTGCTCGGCATCGGCCTCGTCGTCGCGGTGTTCCTCTGCGTCATGGCGCTCGGCGAAGGCCTCACGCGCGTCTTCACGGCGTCAGGGTCGGAGAACAACGTCCTCGTGCTCAGGCAGAACTCGCAGTCGGAGCTGCAGTCCGGGGTCTCGCGCGACCAGGTGCCGCTCATCCTCACGCTCCCGGGCATCGCGCCCGACGCGGACGGCAAGCCGCTGGCGTCGGCCGAGCTCGTCATCGTGCTCAACCTCGAGAAGCGCGAAGGCGGGTCCTCGAACGTGACGATCCGCGGGATCGGCGAGAAGGGCATGAAGCTCCGGCCCGGTCTCACGCTCGTCGAGGGCCGCTGGTTCACGCCCGGAAAGTCCGAGGTCGTCGTCTCGCGCAGCGTCTCGAGCCGCTTCAAGGACTGCACGATGGGCCAGACGATCAAATTCGGCGCGTACCGCTGGACGGTCGTGGGCCTCTTCGACGCGGGGGGCACCGCCCCCGACAGCGAGATCTGGACGGACGTCGAGGGAATGATCACGGACTTCAAACGAGGCGGCTATTCGTCCGTTCTCGCCAAGACCGGGGGCCGCGCGGCGCGCGACCAGTTCCAGGCGGGCCTCGCGGGCGACGCGCGCCTCGCGCTCGAGGGCAAGGTCGAGCGCAAGTACTACGACGACCAGACCTCGACCGCCGCGCCGATCAAGTTCCTCGGGTTCTTCGTGGGCATCGTCATGGCGATCGGCGCGTGCTTCGGCGCGATGAACACGATGTACGCGGCCGTCGCGGCGCGGACACGCGAGATCGCGACTCTCCGCGCGCTCGGCTTCTCGCGCATCTCCGTGCTGCTGTCGTTCGTCTTCGAGTCCCTCTGTCTCGCATTGCTCGGCGGCCTCCTCGGCTGCGCGCTGGGATGGCTCGCCGTGAAGCTCGCGCTCTCGGGCGTCACGGGCACGACGAACTTCGCGACGTTCTCGGAGGTCGTGTTCGCGTTCCGGCTCACGCCGGCGCTCCTCGTGACCGGGATCGCCTTCTCGCTCGTGATGGGCTTCTTCGGCGGCCTCTTCCCCGCCGGCCGGGCAGCCTTCACGAAGATCACGAACGCGCTCCGGCAGGTCGGCTGACGGACGGGATCAGTACAATCCCCTGCCGTGGCCAACTTCCTCCTCAAGACAGAGCCCACCGACTACTCCTTCGACGACCTCGTGAAAGAGAAACAGACGGTGTGGTCGGGCGTGAAGAATCTGACCGCGATTCGCCATCTCCTGTCGACGAAGAAAGGCGACCGGCTCGTCATCTACCACACGGGTGACGTGAAAGCCGCGGTCGGCCTCGCGACGGTCGTGTCCGCCGACACGGACCCCAGGAGCCCGACCGACCCCATCGTCCTCATCGCGGCGGGAAAGCCGCTGGCCTCGCCCGTCACGCTCGCCGCGATCAAGGCCGAGACTCTCTTCTCGAGCTCGCCGCTCGTGAAGATCGGGCGCCTTTCGGTCGTCCCGCTGACCGACGCACAGTACGGGTACCTCACCGGCGGCTGACGCGCCGTGTTCTTCACGCGCGCCCAGGAGATCGCGCTGGCGGCGCTTCCCCTTCTCGACCCAAGGGGGACCTCCGGGATCGGACGCAGCGCCATGGAAATCGCCGAGGCAGCCGGCGTCCCCGCACCGTTTCTCTCGAAGGTGCTGGGGCTCCTCGTGGACCGCGGCCTCCTCAGGAGCCGGCGCGGGCGGCGAGGCGGATTCGTCCTCGGCCGGCCGGCCTCGGAGATCACGCTCGCGGACATCGCCCTCGCCCTCGACCGGCGCGACGACCTCGAACGCGCCTTTCCTCCGGTCGGAGGGCAGGCAGGTCCGCTCCTCGAGCCCGCCCGGAAGGAATTCCTCGAAAGGCTGAGACGCACGCGGCTCTCCGACCTCGGGGCGCCAGCGCCCCGGGCCTGACGCGCGAAGGGTCCATGACTCTGGCAGGATGCGGGCGGAGGTTCGCATGCCGCATCCGGTCAAGGATCCCGTCAGCTGGCTCTACCCCCCGATCGAACCCTACAACACCGGGCGCCTCGAGGTCTCGGACGTCCACGAGCTCTACTTCGAGGAGAGCGGGAACGCGAAGGGCAAGCCTGCCGTCTTCCTCCACGGCGGCCCGGGGGGAGGCTCGGACCCGAAGGTGCGCCGTTTCTTCCACCCCGACAAGTACCGCATCGTGATGTTCGACCAGAGGGGCTGCGGGAAGAGCACGCCGTACGCGAGCCTCGAGGCGAACACGACGTGGGACCTCGTCTCCGACATCGAGAAGCTCCGCATGCACCTCGGAATCGACCGCTGGCAGGTCTTCGGCGGCTCGTGGGGCTCGACGCTCGCGCTCGCGTACGCACAGACGCACCCCGACCGCGTGACGGAGCTCGTCCTGCGCGGGATCTTCCTCCTGCGCAAGCGGGAGATCGACTGGTTCTATCAGGAGGGCGCGTCGATCCTCTTCCCGGACGCCTGGGAGCCGTACCTCGCCCACATCCCCGAGGCCGAGCGCGGCGACCTCGTCGCCGCGTACCACAGGCGCCTCACGAGCGACGACCCCGCCGTGAGGCTCGCGGCCGCAAAAATCTGGAGCGGCTGGGAGGGAGCGACGTCGAAGCTGCTGCCCGACGCGTCGTTCACGGGCCATTACGAAGAGGACGAGTTCGCCCTCGCATTCGCGCGAATCGAGGCCCACTACTTCGCGAACCGCGGCTTTCTCGAAATCGACGGCCAGCTCCTCAACGACGCCGGGAAGATCCGGCACATCCCGGGCGTCATCGTGCAAGGACGGTACGACGTCGTCTGCCCGATCTTCAGCGCCTGGGCCCTCCACCGCGCGTGGCCCGAGGCGGATTTCGTGATCTCGCCCGACGCGGGCCACAGCGCCTGGGAGCCGCCGAACACCCGCGCCCTCGTCGCGGCGACGGACAAGTTCGCCTGAGAGACCTGCGCGCCTTCCTCGACGTCCTCCGCAGGGAGAACGACCTCGCCGTCGTCGAGGCCGAGGCGGACCCACGCCTCGAGATCCCCGAGATCCACCGCCGCGTGATCGAGGAGGGCGGGCCCGCGCTCCTCTTCAGGCGTCCGAAGGGCGCGGACTTCCCCGTCGTGACGAACCTCTTCGGGACGTCGAAGCGTCTCGAGCTCGCGTTCGGGAGAAAGCCCAGGGAATTCGTCGAGACGGCGGCGCGCGCGGCCATGGAGCTGCTGCCGCCGACTCCCGAGAAGCTCTGGGCGTTCCGCTCGTTCTTCGGAAGCGCCCTCCGCGTCGGGACGACGAGCGCATCTCGCGCGCCCGTGACCGATGTCGTCGAGGACAGGCCGGACCTCACGCGGCTTCCCGCGCTCACGCAGTGGCCGGAAGACGCCGGCCCCTTCCTGACTCTGCCTCTCGTCTACACGGAACTTCCTTCGGAGGGCCCGGCAGGCCGTCCTCACGAGAGGCAGTCGAATCTCGGGATGTACCGTATCCAGATCCACGGCCCGAAAACGACGGGCATCCACTGGCAGATCGGGAAGGGCGGCGGGTTCCACTATCACGAGGCCGAGGCGCGCGGCGTCGCGCTTCCCGTCACGATCTTCCTGGGAGGTCCGCCGGCCCTGATCCTCGCGGCCATCGCGCCGCTGCCCGAAGGGCTGCCTGAGCTGCTCATCGCGTCGCTTCTCCTCGGGAAGAAGCTCTCGATGACGCGGGTGCCCGACCACGCGCATCGGCTCGTAGCAGACGCGGAATTTGCCCTCACCGGCTCCGTGGCGCCCGGGGCCCGGATGCCGGAAGGCCCCTTCGGCGACCACTATGGTTACTACTCGCTGAAACACGACTATCCGGTCTTCGACGTGGCGCGCATCTACAGGCGACGCGACGCGATCTTCCCGGCCACGGTCGTCGGCAAGCCCCGACAGGAAGATTTCTTCATCGGCGATTACCTGCAGGAGCTGCTCTCCCCGCTCTTCCCGCTCGTGATGCCCTCGGTCGTCGACCTGAGGAGCTATGGCGACACGGGGTTCCACTCGCTCGCGGCGGCCGTCGTCCGCGACCGCTACTCTCGCGAGGCGATGGTCTCGGCCTTCCGGATCCTCGGCGAGGGCCAGCTCTCGCTCACGAAGTTTCTCCTCGTGACGGACGCGCGCCGCGACCTGCGCGACTTCCGCGGTCTTCTCGAGCACGTGCTCGCGCGCTGCCGGTTCGAGTCGGACCTCTTCCTCTTCGGCAACCTCGCGATGGACACGCTGGACTACACGGGCCCGAAGGTGAACGAGGGCAGCAAGGGTGTTCTCCTCGGCCTCGGGCACGCGATTCGCGATCTGCCGCGGGAATTCCACGGCGCGCTCCCCGCGGGCGCGCGCGCGGCGGCGGTCTTCTGCGCCGGCACCCTCGCCGTCGATGGCCCGTCTTTCACCGGCGACCGCGCCTTCGCCGAGCGCCTCGCCTCCGACCCCTCGGTCCGGGAATGGCCCCTCGTGGTCCTCGTGGACAATGCGGCCGCGGCGGCGAAAGACGAGCGGTCGTTCCTGTGGCACGTCTTCACGCGGTTCGAGCCCGCCGCAGACGTGCACGGCCGCCGGGAGGTCGTGCGAAATCACGTCGCCTTCACGTCCCCCGTCGTGATCGACGCGCGGACCAAGCCGTGGATGCCGAAGGTCGTCGAGGCCGACTCCTCGACGGTTGCGCTCGTCGACAGGCGGTGGCACGAGTACTTCCCGGGACGCTGACCGACAGTTTTCGTCATCCTCGACGCGCAGAAACCGCCACGGGAAGTCGCTTTCCGGCCGCCTGGCGGTCCGGCATCCCGGCCCGGTTCATGCAAGACCCTCGGTGCAGACGATGGGTGTTCCTCTCGGAGTCGGAGACGTCCTGGCGGAAGCCGGCGACCTCACGGTCCGCCGGCTCAGCCGCGCCTCGACCTGGCAGAAGACGTACGGCGGCACGATCGAGCGGGCGCTCCTCTCGACGGGCGCAGTGACCGAGGAGGTCCTCACGGCCGCGCTCTCGCAGGCCTACGGCCTCCCCGGGGTCTCGCGCGCGACGCTCGCAAGCTCGGACCCCGACATCGTCGACTGCCTTCCCGCGAAGGAGCGTCGGCGCTTTCGCGCGTTCCCATTCGCCCTCTCGGGAAAGCGCCTCATGGTCGCTACGTGCGATCCGCGCAATCTCGTCCTGCTGAAGAACCTCGCGGCCGCGACGGGGTTCGAGGTAGACCTCCACGTCACGCCGGACCCCGTTCTCGAGGACCTGATCGAAAGCTTCGAGGGCCGGACGGCGGGAGCCGCGCCGACCTGCCCGGCGGCGGCTTCCTCCCCCGGCGCCTCTTCCGCCTCGCCCGTGCCGGGCGCTCCGGCGGGCGGCCCCGCTCTGCCCAGGACGGTTCCCGACGATTCCATCGATCGCCTCGGCCGCGCGCTTCTCGCCGAGGCCCTGCGCTTCGGCGCGACGGAATTCGAGCTCGGGATGAACACGCATGGCGCGTTTCTCCGCACGTTCGACGCCGATCACCCGGCCATCACCCGCCGGCTCTCGGTCGCTTTTCTCGCTCCGCTCGCCGCGTGGTTCCAGGATTGCTGCCGACGCGCCGGGGGCCTCATCATCGAGGCGAACGGCCCGGAAGGCCCGCTGTGGCGCTGCATCGAGCTCCTGGCCGCGGACACGCATGGCGTGCGCGTCCGGCTGCACCCTGTCGAGCAGGCCGCGAACGCGGGGCTCCCGCAGTCCCTGGACGTCTCATGCCCGCACGAGAACGCCGAAGGGTTCGTGTTCTGCCCGCTCTGCGGCGACGTCCTCTGAAGCGCGGCTGTTTCGGCTAAGCCTGGCTGGATCCGCCGGAGGGAGCGGAGGGCGCTGCACCACCCGGCCCCGGCCCACCCGGGCCGCCGGAACCGCCGCGGCCGCGGCCCCTGCGCCTCCTTCGCCGCCCGCCTCCACCCTCGGCGCGCGCGCCCTCGGGAGGCGGGGCTGCGGGCTGAGCAGCGCGCGATGGATTCTGGGGGCGAGACCCCGCCGCAGGACCCGCCGCAAGCGCGGCCTGGGGCTGCAGGGGCTGCTGCGTCCGGCTCCCGACCGCGAATCCTCCCGGCTGGCTCGCCGCGTTGCCCGGGGCTCCGCCGCGGCCGCGCCGCCTGCGGC
>DASVJU010000384.1:0-3334 GCA_036385755.1 Thermoanaerobaculia bacterium | reverse complement strand
AGGAAAGAAGAAGAGAAAAGAGATCAGGAAGAGGGGACCGCAATGGAACAGATCTTCGACATCACGGTGAACGACGTGCCCGGCCTGCTGGCGCGGGTGGAGTCGATCTTCCGGCGGCAGCGCGCGCCGATTCGCAGCTTTTTCTTCGAAGGGGGAAAAGGGCGCGAGGCTCAGCTCACGATCGTCGCTGAATCAACGGGTGAGGGCGCGATTCTTCTCAGAAAGCAATTGGTTCGCCTCGTGGATGTCAGCGCCGTCGCGGAGGACGGCACCGCCGGCGCCTTCGCTCCGGCCGAATCCCTCTTCACCCTCGAAGAAAAAAGGGCCTGACGGCTCGCGAGAACGCAGCAGGAAACGACAGGCGATACGCAAAGGGAGTTTGAGATGGCCACGATCTGGTACGACAAGGACGCCGACATTTCCCGCCTCAAGGGGCGGACGGTCGCGATCATCGGTTACGGCAGTCAGGGGCACGCGCACGCGCTGAACCTGCGCGACAGCGGCGTTTCCGTGGTGGTGGGACTCCACGCGACGTCGAAATCGGCCGCGAAGGCGAAGGCGGACGGGCTGACGGTGCTGAGCGTGGACGAAGCCGCGAAGCGCGCCGACATCGTCATGATCCTGACGCCCGACACGGGCCAGAAGAAGCTCTGGGACGAGTCGATCGCGCCGCACATGAAGGCGGGCAAGACCGTCATGTTCGCGCACGGCTTCAACATCCGCTTCGGGCAGATCGTCCCGCCCTCCGACGTGGACGTGTCGATGATCGCGCCGAAGGCTCCCGGCCACCGCGTGCGCGAGCTCTTCCAGGACGGCGAAGGCACGCCCGCGCTTCTCGCGATCGAGCAGAACGCGAGCGGCCACGCCCGCGAGGACGCGCTCGCGTATGCCCGCGCCCTCGGCTCGACGCGCGCCGGAGTGCTCGAGACGACGTTCGCGGAGGAGACGGAGACGGACCTCTTCGGCGAGCAGGCCGTCCTCTGCGGCGGCACGTCCGCGCTCGTGAAGGCGGGCTTCCAGACGCTCGTCGACGCGGGCTACCAGCCCGAGGTCGCGTACTTCGAGTGCCTGCACGAGCTGAAGCTCATCGTCGACCTCATGTACCGCGGCGGCCTCAACTACATGCGCTATTCGATCAGCGACACGGCCGAGCACGGCGACTACACCGCCGGCCCCCGCATCGTCACCGACGCGACGCGCGCCGAGATGAAGAAGATCCTCCAGGAGATCCAGGAGGGCGCCTACGCCGAGAAGTGGATCGACGAGAACCGCAACGGACGCCCGACGTTCGAGGCGACGCGCGAGAGAGAGAAGGACCAGCTCATCGAAAAGGTCGGCGCCGAGCTGCGCTCCAGGATGCCGTTCCTGAACCCGGTCGTCGTCGACAAGGTGGCCTGACATGGAGGACGACGTTCGCCGCGCGGCCCCCGCACGCATCACGATTTTCGACACGACGCTTCGCGACGGCGAGCAGGCTCCCGGCTTCTCGATGCACGAGGCCGAGAAGGTGCGCCTCGCGCGGAAGCTCGACTCCCTCGGCGTGGACGTGATGGAAGCGGGCTTCCCGATCGCCTCGGAGGACGACTTCAACTCCGTGCGCGCCGTCGCGCGCGAGGTGCGCCGGCCCGTCGTCGCGGCGCTCGCCCGCTCCGTGGACGCGGACATCGACCGCGCGGCCCAGGCCCTCGAGGGCGCCGCCCGGCCGCGGATCCACACGTTCATCGCGACGTCGGATCTCCATCTCGAGCACAAGCTCCGGATGTCGCGCGCCGAATGCCTCGACCAGGCCGCCGGTGCGGTCCGGCGCGCGCGCCGCTACGTGAACGACGTGGAGTTCTCGGCCGAGGACGCGACGCGCAGCGACCTGGATTTCCTCGTGGCCGTCGTCGAGGCCGTCATCGAGGCGGGCGCGACGACCGTGAATCTTCCCGACACCGTCGGATACGCGACGCCCGACGAGATCGTCCGTTTCTTCCAGACGGTGCGCGCGCGCGTCCGGGGATCGGACCGCGTCGTCTTCTCGGCGCACTGCCACAACGACCTCGGCCTCGCCGTCGCGAACAGCCTCGCGGCGCTGGAGGGCGGCTGCCGCCAGCTCGAGTGCACGGTGAACGGCATCGGCGAGCGCGCGGGTAACGCCTCTCTCGAGGAGATCGTCATGACGCTGCGCGTGCGGCCCGACAAGCTCCCGTTCACGACGGGAATCGTCACGACCGAGCTCTTCTCGTCGAGCCAGCTTCTCGGGCAGATCACGGGCGAGGCCGTGCAGTCGAACAAGGCCATCGTCGGGCGGAACGCGTTCGCGCACGAGGCCGGCATCCACCAGGACGGCCTCCTCAAGGACCGAAGGACCTACGAGATTATGCGGCCGGAAGACGTGGGCGTGCCGGAGACGACGTTCGTCCTCGGGAAGCACTCGGGGCGCCACGCGCTGATGAGTCGCTGCTCGGCGATCCGGATCGAGCCCACCCGTCTCGAGCTCGACGAGCTCTACAAACGCATGATCGCGCTCGCGGACCGGAAAAAGATCGTGCGAGACCACGACCTCCTCGAGCTCTGGGGCCAGATGAAGCGTGCCGCGTCGCGCGCGAAGGCCCCCGCTCCCTTCGCGTTCCGCGACGAGGCGCATCCCGCCGACGAAGCGGGCTACGGGCACGGGGTCTGACGTGGGGCGTCGCGCGCGTCTTGCAGTCCTCCCGGGCGACGGCATCGGGCCCGAGGTCACGGCCGCGGCGGTGGCGGTGCTTTCGGCCGTGGCCGCGCGGTTCGGGCACGACTTCGTCATGACGGAGTGGCCGATCGGCGCGATCGCCGTGCGTACGAAAGGCGCCCCGCTCCCGGAGGACACTCTCGCCGCCTGCAAGGACGCCGACGCCATCCTGCTGGGCGCGGTCGGCGACCCCACGTTCGACGCGGCGCCGCGCGAAAAGCGGCCGGAGGCGGGCCTCCTGGCTCTCCGGAAGGCCCTCGGCGCCTACGCGAACATCCGCCCGGCCCGGATCTACAAGGGCCTCGAGGGCGCGGGGCCGCTGAAGCCCGAGATCGCTCGGGGCCTCGACCTCATCGTCGTGCGCGAGCTGACGGGAGGCCTCTACTTCGGAACGCCGCGCTCCCTCGACCTCGCGGCCGGCACCGCGGTGAACACGCTGCCGTATTCGCGTCCCGAGGTCGAGCGCATCGCCGAGGTCGCGTTCCGGCTCGCGCGGGGCCGGCGCCGGAAGGTCACGTCGGTCGACAAGTCCAACGTGCTCGAGACGTCGCAGCTCTGGCGCGCCGTGACCACGGAAGTCGGAAAGCACCATCCCGACGTGACGCTCGAGCATCAGCTCGTGGA
>DASVJU010000383.1:0-10286 GCA_036385755.1 Thermoanaerobaculia bacterium | reverse complement strand
ATCTGCCGCTGCGATTCGAGCGCTTCCGCCAGCTCGGAGTTGAGTCGAGCGAGCTTCGTCTCGTTCGACTTGCGGTCCGTGATGTCCTCGATCGTGGCGAGGCTCCGCGTCGGCCTTCCCTCGGCGTCGCGCAGGACGACGACGTGCGCGATTCCCCAGGCAATCGTGCCGTCCTTCCGGACGTACCGCTTTTCGATCCTGGCCTCGCGTGCCTCACCCCGGACGAGGCTCCGGAACAGTTTCCGGTCCTGCTCCCGGTCGTCGGAATGTGTAATCTCCTCGACGCGCATCGCCAGGAGTTCGTCGGCCGGATAGCCCGTGATGAGAGACATCATCGAGTTCACGGCCACGAGCTTCCCGGCCGGGAGCTCGGCCTGCGCGACGCCCACGGGCGCAAGCTCGAACATGGCGCGGAAGCGCTCCTCGCTGGCCCGAAGCGCTTCGTGGGCCCTCTTGCGTTCCGTGATGTCTTCGATCATCGCGAGAGTCCGCGTCGGCCGTCCCTCCGCGTCGCGGAGAACGACCATGTTGACGTTCACCCATGCGATCGATCCGTCCTTGCGGAGGTAACGCTTCTCGATCCGGTACTCGGGAGCCTCCCCCTTCACGACCTTCTGGAACAGATCCCAGTCCCGTGCCCGGTCCTCCGCGTGCGTGAGCTCGGGAACCCGCATGGCGAGAAGCTCGTCTTCGGCGTAGCCGGTGATGAGGCACATCCTCGGATTCACGGCGAGCCAGCGCCCCGTCGCGGGGTCCGCCTGCGCGACGCCCACCGGTGCGACCTCGAAGATCGCGCGGAACCGCTCCTCTCTCTCGCGGAGCGCCGCCTCGGCGTTCTTGCGCGCCGTGATGTCTGTCGCGATCCCGTTCCAGAGGACGCCGCCGTCGGCGGCCCGCACGGGATTCGACCGGGCCTCGGCCCAGACCTCGGCGCCCGATGGGAGGCGGAGACGGAACTCGCCCTCGAACGTCTCGAGGGTGCGCGCGGACCGCGCGATCGCGTCGTTGACCCGCGTCAGGTCGTCCGGATGGATTCGGGAGAAGAAACGGACGGCCATCTCCTCCGGAGCTCCCTGCTCGAACTCGTAGCGCGCGACGAATTCCGGCGAGGCGAACGGCATCGCATAGGTGCCGTTCGGGAAGAGCCGGAACTGGTAGAACGCGGCAGGCGCGCCCCTGGCGGCCTCGACGAGCGCGGCGTCGGCGGACGCGGGCCGGTCCTCGCGCATCTCGACTCCGGGGTCCATTTTGGACCTCCAATTCAGGCGATTAGATTCCGGCGACGGGGCTCCGGACATGATGCAGCGGCCTCAAGCTCCTCGCGACCGGGACGAGCATTTGCAAACCTCAGTCTTCAGGACGAATAATCAGGTGCAGGGTCCTTGGACGAGCGCGTACCCGCTTTCTGTCGCCCCGGGACCAGGAGTTGAACAAATGAAGATCAATGCACCGGGGATTCTGGCCTGCGCAGGATTCGTCGCGTTCCTCTGCGGCCCCACCGAACTCGTGGCTCAGAACGTCACGCTCGGTTCCGCCGCGAACTTCGCGGTCCTGGGTGCGACGCCGAAAGTGACGAATACCGGACCCACCGTCGTCACGGGCGATGTCGGCGTTTGGCCCGCGGCGTCGATAACGGGTTTTCCCCCGGGACGAGCGAATGGAACCCTCCATTTCGGGGATTCGGTCGCGCAACAGGCCCAGACCGATCTCACCGCGGCGTACAACGACGCCGCAGGCCGGGCGTGCCCCGCCCTGAACAACCTGACGGGCCTGGTGCTCGGTTCCGGCGGCACCGTCCTGACGCTCGGCCCCGGCGTCTATTGTTTTTCCTCCACGGCGCAGTTGACGGGAAACCTCACATTGAACGGCGCGGGGGTCTACATCTTCCAGGTCGGGAGCGGGCTCACGACCGCCAGCGGCTCGTCGGTCACGCTCACGAACGGAGCCTCGGCCTGCGGCGTGTGGTGGCAGGTCACGAGCTCGGCGACGATCGGGACCACGACGTCGTTGGCGGGAAATGTTCTCGCGCTCTCGAGCATCACGCTGAATACCGGCGCGAACGTGGACGGAAGAGTCCTCGCGCGAAACGGGACCGTGACGCTGGACAGCAACAACGTCACGGCGTGCAGCGGCGGGCCGGGCCCTCCCGTGCCCCCGCCCGTGGCGCCACTCGGTGCCGTTCCCGCGCTTGCACCCTCCGCGCTCGCGATTCTCGGAATCGCTCTCGCGGCCGTCGCGTTCCTGGCTCTCAGAAGGGCTCTTTAGCGTTCAGGGTTCGCCCGGCGCTCAGGGCCGTCGGCGTGCGACGGCCTCGTAGAGCGTGAGCGCGTACCCGGCGGCCCCGTCTTCGAAGCGGCGCCGGGCGGCGAACCCCTCCGCCTCGACGCGCGCGCGGAGCTCTCCCGAATCGTACTTGTAGGACGCCTCCGTGAAGATCGACTCCCCTTTTCGGAAGGGCACGCGAAGGCGCGCCCCGGGGATGTGCACGCGCTGGGCACGCCGGCTCACGAGGTGCATTTCGACGCGCCCTTCCCGCGCGTTCCACAAGGCGCGATGGCCGAAAGACGAGAGGTCGAAGTCCGCTCCCAGCTCGCGGTTCATGCGTGCGAGCACGTTGCGGTTGAACGCCGCCGTCACGCCGAGAGGGTCGTCGTACGCGAGGAGGAGGTCCTTCTCGGGCTTCATGAGGTCGGCCCCGAGGAGGAAACCGTCGCCCGGGCGCAGGGCGGAACGCACGTCCCTCAGGAAACGCGATGCGCGCGCCGGCTCGAAATTCCCCACGTTCGACCCGAGGAAGAGGACGAGAGCGGCGCCGCTCCTCGGCCGCGCGCGCGCGATCCGCGCGAGGCCCTTTTCGTAGGAACCCCGGATCGTGGCGACGTCCGCGATGCCCGCCTTCGCGAGGCGCGCCGTCGCTGCCGAGAGGGCTTCCGGCGAGATGTCCGCGAGCAGGATGCGGCGGGAGCCCCCCAGGCCGGCGAGGAAGAGCGCGAGCTTCTCGCCGTTTCCGGGTCCCAGCTCCGCGACGAGCGCGGGCCCGCCCGCGCCTTTCGACATCGCGCGCGCGGCCCGAACGAGGAGGCGCCGCTCCACGCGCGTGATGCGGTACCACGGCAGCAGGCAGATCGCGTCGAAGAGGCGCGAGCCCAATTCGTCGTAGAACCAGTGCGGAGGCAGCCGGCGTGGCCTCTCGCCGAGACCGCGGCGGACGTCGGAGGCGAAGGTCGAAGCCAAGCTCACCGGCCGACCGTGCGGAACTTCGCGAAGACGTAGGGGTATCGCGTCCGGAACCAGTTGCGGAAGCTGCGTCTCACGAGCGGAATCGGCGTGACCGGAGAGGCTCCCTTCAGGACGGCGTGGTCGCCGTCGAAGAAGTCCGTCGAATACAGAGGATAGGACGCCATGGGGCGAAACCCGGGGAAGGGCTCGAACGCCGACGCGGTCCATTCCCAGCCGTTTCCGACGAGATCCTGCACGCCAAACGCGCTCGCGCCCGACGGGAAGGAGTCGACGGGCAGCGGGTCGAAGCGCGCGATCCCGAAGTTTCCGCGCAGCGGGTCGGCGATGCCGCCTCCCCAGGGCAGCTCGTTCTCGCTCCCGTCTGGCCGCCCGAACGCGGCGCGGTGCCATTCGGCTTCCGTCGGAAGGCTTCGATCGCGGTAACGCGCATACGCGGAAGCCTCCGCCTGCGTGACCCAGACGGGCCAGGCCGGGGGCAGCGGAACGTCCTCGAATTGCGCGCGACACCACCAGCGGCCCTCCCGGCGCGTCCATGCGTGCGGATGCGCGATCGCCTCGCCGCGAATCCAGGCGAAATCGGGCTCGCGCCAGAACGAGGGCTCCTGATAGCCGCCCGCGTTCACGAACTCCAGAAAATCCGCGTTCGTGACGGGGAAGACATCGATCGAAAAGCCGGGGACTTCGCGTTCCGTCCGCGGGAATTCGTTGTCCCATCCGAATGCGGCCGCCTCGCGGTCCGCTCCGAGGGTCGCCCGCCCGGCGGGGATAACGGCCGAGCGGGAAAGCGGAGCCACCCCGCCGATCTCGGGCGGTCCGAAACCGCTCGGGCGGCGCTTCCGCGCCGCGGGCAGCTCGCGCAGCATGTAGAGGAGCGTCTCCTGGTGCATGAGCTCGTGCTCGAGGACCGTGAAGACGGCCTCGCTGCGTTCCAGGAGAGGGCTGTCCGGCGCGTCGCGGGCGACAGCCGCGAGCGCCGACTCGAAGGCCGCGTCCGCGGCGCGCACGTAAGCATCCACGCACTCCCGCGAAGGCCAGACAGACTGTCTCTCGCCCCGGGCGCTCTCCGGGTCGATGCCGCGCTCGAAGAGCCGTTCGAGAAGCGGGTCTATTCCGGGGCGGCCGAGAGCCCGCTTCACCAGCGTGTTCACGCCGAACGCCGCGAGATGACCCTCGTAGAAGGCGAAGGGATGTCGAACCGGGATGGGCCTCTCGAGCCACGCATCCTCGGGAAGCAGGCGATCGAACAGCAGACGCGTGAAGGCGCGTCCATCGCGCCACGACCGGAGCCGGAGGTCGGGCGCCGGAGGTGAGCCGGGGGCGGATTTCGGATGCGAGCTGCTCATGGCGCTCCTGGTGCGGGCGCGTCCGCCCAGAGCGCGAGTCTAAATGAGGCTATCTCTCCCGGGGAGTGGTCGGCTTTTCCCGGAGGGCTCTCGGCGCCTCGTCGGGCACGAGGTGCACGCCGGCCCGGTCACAACCTTCGCACGTAAAGCGGCGCGTTCGGGACCAGCCGGGCTTCGCCGCGTCCGCCGATGTGACGAAGGCCTGGCATTCCGGGCAGTCGAGAGTCCTCCCGAGCCGCCAGGCCAGATAGAGGGCCGCGCACTCCTGATCACCGAAACGGTCGCTCACTGTCGCCCTCCGCGCCGATCCCCGGGACGGCCAACACCCCGTCCTCGATAACGTAACGCGAGAAACGAGGACGGAAAGGCTCAAGCCGAAAGTGTGGCTCTCAAGCCCTCACCACACGCGCACGCGATCCTTTGGCGCGAGATGGAGCGCCTGTTCCGGCCGGACGGAAAACGCGTCGTACCAGACGTCGAGGTTGCGGACGGTGTCGGCGCGGTACTCGGCGGGCGCGTGGCCGTCGGTCACGATGCGCTGGCGCAGCGCGGGCTCGCGGAACTTCGCGCGCCAGCTCTGGGCGAAGCTGATGAAGAATTGCTGGTCGCCCGAGAGGCCCTGGAAGGCCGGCGCTTCCTTGCCGCCGAGCGAGAGGCGGTACGCGTCGTAGGCCGCGGCGAGCCCCGCGACGTCCGCGATGTTCTCGCTCACCGTCAGCCTGCCGTTCACCGCGAGGTCGGGGAACGGGCGATAGAGGTCGTACTGGCGCACGAGCTGGGCGGAGGACGCCTCGAAGTGGGCGAAGTCCTCTTTCGTCCACCAGTTCTCGAGCCGGCCCGCGGCGTCGAACAGCGCGCCCTGGTCGTCGAAGCTGTGGCTGATCTCGTGGCCGATCACGGAGCCCGCCGCGCCATAGTCCATGACGGACGGGCGGGACGGGTCGAAGTAGGGAGGCTGCAGCATGGCCGCCGGGAAATTGAGCGCGTTCATCGCCGGCAGGTTGACCGCGTTGACGAGCTGCGCGTTCATGACCCATTCGCCGCGGTCCACCGCCTGGCCGAGTTTCCTCAGGTTGCGCCGGTATTCGAACAGCGACGCGCGCGCGGCATTGCCGAACGCGTCCCCCCGCACGACGTCGAGCGCGGAGTAGTCGCGCCATTTGTCCGGATAGCCGACACCCACCCTCAGCGCCTTGAGCTTCGCTTTGGCCTTTGTCTTTGTCCCGGCGGTCATCCACTCGAGCCGGTCGATCCGAAGGGCGAAAGCGGCCAGCTCGTTGCGCACCATCTCCTCGGCGCGCGCCTTTTCCGACGGCGGGAAATACTTCTCCACATACAGCCTGCCCACCGCCTCGCCGAGTGCGGCGTCCGTGGCGCTCACGGCCCGTTTCCAGCGGTCGCGGAGCCTCGGCGTGCCCGACAAGACCTTCCCGTGGAACGCGAACTGTTCGTCGACGAACGCCCGGGGGAGGACGGATGACGCGCGCTCGACGGCGTGGAACGCGAGATAGTCCTTCCAGGCGTCCAGCGGCTGGTTCCCGGCGAGCGCCGAGGTGCCCGTCACCGCGCCCGGCTGCCAGACGACGAAGTCGTCCTGTTTCTCGAGGCCGGCGGCGAGGAAGAACGCCGTCCAGTCGAGGCCGGGCGCGCGGCCTTCGAAGTCCCGCCGCGACCAGTGATTGTCGCCCTTCCGCACGTCCTCCGAGTCGACGTGGCTCGCGTGTGTCTCGGCGATCCGGCGTTCGAGGTCGAAGATCCGCGCGCCCCTGGCATCCGCGTCGGCCCCGGCGAGGCCGCCGAGTTTCAACACGGCGCCGATGTGCGCGAGGTACCGCGCCCGGATCTCGGCCATCCGCGGGGACGGGTCGACGTAATAGTCGCGGTCGGGCATCCCGAGGCCGCCCTGCAGGAGAAACGGGGAGTAGCGGCTCGGGTCCGTCAGGTCCTGCGCGACCCAGAGGCCGAACAGGTTGGCGGTGTGGAGCTGCGTGTTGTTGAGAACGTCGACGTCGGCGCGCAGCGTGGCGCCGAGCTCCCGCGCGAGCCCCGCGGCGTCCGCGATCGCCGCGATGCGGGCGAGAGAGGGCCGCAGGGGTTCGACCCCTTTTGCCTCGATCGCCGGCTCGTCCATGAAGCTCGCGTAAAAGTCGCCGATCTTCCGGGCGTCCGAGCCGGCGGAGGTATGCGCCCCGGCCGCGTCCGCGATGAGGTCGGCCGTGCGCCGGGAGGTCAGCTCCTCCACGACGCCGCTGATGCCCCATGAGCTGCGGTCGGCTGGAATCTCGGTGCTCTTGATCCAGGCGCCGTTCGCGTACCCGAAGAAGTCGTCTCCGGGCGAGACGGACCGATCGATCCCGGCCAGGTCGAGGCCGGCCCGGCCGGAGGGGGCGGCCGCCTGCGACGCGGCGCTCACCTTGCTCGGCGCTGCCGGGGAGCACGCGAACGCGGGAACGAGAACGAGGACGGCGGAGAGGGCGAGGGCGGCCTCACGGAACGGTCGGATGCTGAGTGTCATGGACGGGACGATAGGAAGATCGGGCCGCTCCCGCAAGGAGGAAACCGCGCCTAGAATCCGGTCCGGTGAGTCGACGTGTTTCTCTCGCGCTGATCGCCGTCCTCGCGGGTGGGACGTCTGCGGTCGCGGCGCCGAAGGGAGGCCCGTCGCGCGCACCGGTCAAGGGCTGCGCCTGGGAGAGGTTTTCCGATGCGAAGCTCGGACTCGAGGCCTGGGTGCAGCGCTGCGACTTCGGCTTCCGGAAGATCGACTTTCTTGTGGAGGGACGTTCCCTCGCCATCCGCTACTCGGACGGCGGCGCCCCCGACAAGCTCGTCGACGTGTTCGATCTGCTCCCCGGCGAGACGCCCGAGGACGGCGTGAAGCGCGTGTTCGCCGCCCGGACGGAGAAAGGCCTCGCGGGCCGCTGCGTCATGCGGGCGTGGCGCGATACGAAGTCGCCCCCGGGCGTGAGGCGCCTGACGTTCGTACCGGATCCCGCCTACCAAAAGGAACTGGACGCGAGTGCGGATCCGAACGAAGTCGGGGATCCGCCCTGCGGAGACTGGGGAACCGCTCCGGACGGCATCCAGTTCTTCGAAGTGCATCCGGCGAGCAAGGCGCGGAAATTCCTCTTCGTGCGGGTCGGCCAGGACGAACCGCTCTTCGACGAGCAGAACTTCCGGCTCCTTCCCGCGCGGTGACGCGGCGGATGGGATGCCCCCAAACGGTCGAACCGCCTTGCGGTCAAAGGGTCTAGAATTCCCGTCATGAGCGAGTCTCATTCGCCGCACGTCGTCTCCCGGGCCTGGGCGATCCGGTCTCTGCGGGAATTCCTCATGACGCTCACGGACGAGGATCACTCGATGTGCCGGGTCGCGACCGATCGGGGCATCTTCTGCCAGGGGTTCCGGAAGCTCAATGACGCCGATCTGAAAGCGCACTTTGCCGGCCTCGTGAAGCGCCGGCCGGGAGTGAACCGCTGGCAGCTCGAGGCGCTCGGGAACCAATGGGAGCTGGCGCGCCAGACGGTGAACGGGCTTCCCCTCGCATGCGACGTCGAGCAGAAAGAGCACGGGACCTGTGGCGGATGGGACGATATGAGCAACGAGGATCTGGCGCGTTACTGCGCCGAGCTGCTCGGGCAGGACGTCGTCGTGACCCCCCAGGGCACGCTCACGCCGCCCGTCGATGCCGGCTGAGGCGCCCATAATCGCCGGGTGCCTGCGCGCCCTCCCTCGGCCCTCGACGCTCTCCGCGCGAGTTTTTTCGAGTTGCTGCCGCGCTACGAGTACCTGGGATCGTTGGGCAGTGGCGGCATGGGGGCCGTGTTCAAGGCGCTCGATCGCGAGCTGACCGAGGTCATCGCGATCAAGGTGCTGCGCCCGTCCAGCTCGACCGAGCGCGAAGCGGTCCTGAGCCGGTTCAAGGGAGAGGTCACCCTGAACCGGAGAATCAGTCATCCGAACGTCTGCCGCCTCCATGACTACGGTGTCGCCGGCGAATTGCCCTACCTGACGATGGAGTTCGTCGACGGGCGGCACCTTGGAACCCTGATCGACGTCGAGGGCACGGTTCCCGTGGCCCGGGCGCTCCGGATTCTCACGCAGCTGATGCAGGGTGTCGCCGCCGCGCACGCCGCGGGCATCGTGCACCGCGACCTGAAGCCGGCGAACGTGATGGTCCGGCCGTCCGGAGACATCTCGATTCTGGACTTCGGGCTCGCGCAGGACTCGAATCGAGTGACCCCGCGGATCACGGGAGCCGGGACGACGGTCGGAACACCCCAGTACATGTCGCCGGAGCAGCTCCGGGGTAAGGTCGTGGACGAACGGAGCGATATCTACGCGATCGGCGTCATGGCTTTCGAGCTCCTGACGGGCCGCCGGCTCTTCACCGGCCGCACATTTCTCTCGATCGCGCGAAAGCACCTCGAGACCCCGGTATCCCGCGAGATGCTCGAAGAGAGAGGGGTTTCGCGGGAGCTCGCGGCGGTCATCCTCCGTTGCCTTGCCAAGAGGCCGGAGGAACGATTTCAGACCGCGATGGCCGCCGCGGCATCTCTCGAGACCCTCGAGAGCCTGCAGGCCCCGCGGGCGCCGGCGGTCGCGACGTCTCCGCCGCGTGAGGCCCGTGTCAAGACGGCGGTCCATCGGCGGAGCTCGATTCTCCCGGCCCTGACGGCTCCCGACGAGGCCAAGAGGGCCGCGGCGCCCAGGCGCCGCCCGCCCGCGGTCCTCGTCGTGGACGACGAGGAGCAGGTGCGGGGTGTCATCTGCGAGTGGCTGCGACGTGCGGGACTCGAGGTCGTCTCCGCGGCGTCCGGAGAAGACGCGCTGACGCTGTTCGAGACGCGCTCGTTCGATCTCGTGGTCATCGACGTGTTGATGCCGGGCCTCGACGGGTTCGACACCGTGCGGGTCTTGAAGTCGCACCCCGAGCGGGCCTCGATTCCCGTCTTCTTCATGTCGGGCTTTCCGGAGAAGAACCGCGTGCTGTTCGCAGGCCAGACGGGGGCCGTCGAGTTCCTCTCGAAGCCCCTCGACCTGAAGGCTCTCGTCGGGAAGGTGATCGCGATCCTGGGAAAGCCCGCCGCCTAGGGTGGGGTCGCCGGAACGTTCGTCACGCGCGAAACGTCCTCCGGCAGTCCTTCGAGGACGCTCCGGAACGTGTCGAGGAGCCGCGGATCCCACCACCCGCGGCCCGCCTCCTCGGCCATGATGGTGAGGGCCTCCATGCGGGTGAGCGCGGCGCGGTAGACGCGCGCCGTCGTCAGGGCATCGTAAATGTCGGCGATCGTCGTGACCCGTGCCGTGAGCGGGATGGAGTCTCCCGAGAGCCCGTCCGGGTAGCCCGATCCGTCGAGACGCTCGTGATGTCCGTAGACGACGTCGAGCGCGAAAGACAGCGTCTTCATCCCCGAAAGAAGCTCGCGTCCCACGACCGGATGCTTTCGAACCTCGGCCATCTCTTCCGGAGTGAGGCGGGACGGTTTGAGGAGCACGGCGTCGCGGATCGCGATCTTGCCGATGTCGTGGAAGAGGCCGCCGCGTTTCACGGCCTCGAGCTCGAAGCCCGTGAGTCCGATCTTCGCGCCGAGGCGCCCGGCGTAGACCGAGACGCGCTCGCTGTGCTGGGCCGTGTAAGGATCGCGGGCGTCGATCGTGTGCGCGAGCGCGACGATGACGTGCTCGGCGTGCTCGAGCGCG
>DASVJU010000382.1:0-4602 GCA_036385755.1 Thermoanaerobaculia bacterium | reverse complement strand
CCTTGGCTCGTGTTCCTGCCGTGATGCAGTTTATTCTCGTCCTCGTCCGACCGCAGGGGTGGCCCGGCGCCCCACCCCGGCGTATGATTCGTGCGTACTCGGGAGGGACAGCGCAATGGGGGTCACTCTCCATCAGCTTCTCAAGACGCTCGTCGAGCGCGGGGGATCGGACCTTCACATCACGACGAATTCGCCGCCCATGATCCGGGTGGACGGTGATCTCATCCCGCTGGATTATCCGCCCCTCACGGTTCCCGAGACGAAGCAGCTCGCCTACTCGATCCTGACCGACGTCCAGAAGCACAGCTTCGAGGAGCAGCTCGAGCTGGACCTGTCTTTCGGCGTGAAGGGCCTCGCGCGTTTCCGCGGCAACTGCTTCCTGCAACGCGGCGCCGTGTCGGCCGTCTTCCGGCAGATCCCGTACGAGATTCTCGGCTTCCGCGAGCTGGGCGTTCCGAACGTCGTCGAGGGGCTGTGCAACAAGCCCCGGGGTCTCGTCCTCGTCACCGGGCCGACCGGATCGGGCAAGTCGACGACGCTCGCAACCATGCTCGACAAGATCAACCGCGAGCAGCCCAAGCACATCGTGACGATCGAGGACCCGATCGAGTTCCTCCACACGCACAAACGCTGCATCGTGAACCAGCGCGAGCTGCACGCCGACACGCATTCCTTCCCGAACGCCCTGAAGGCCGTCCTCCGCGAGGACCCCGACGTCGTCCTCATCGGCGAGATGCGCGACCTCGAGACGATGGAGTGCGCGCTGCGCATCGCGGAAACGGGCCACTTGACGCTCGCGACGCTCCACACGAACAGCGCCGTGCAGACGATGAACCGCATCATCGACGCGTTTCCCGCAAACCAGCAGCCTCAGGTGCGCGCCCAGCTGTCGTTCGTGCTGGAGGGAATCCTCTGCCAGAGCCTCCTCCCCCGCGCCGCGGGGAAGGGCCGCTGCATGGCGATGGAGATCCTCGTGCCGACCCCCGCGATCCGCAACCTCATTCGCGAGGACAAGCTCCACCAGATTTACTCGATGATGCAGACCGGGCAGAACAAGTACGGCATGCAGACCTTCAACCAGTCGCTCGCGACTCTCGTGCATCGCCGCGTCATCTCGCAGGAGCTCGCCATGTCGGTCTCCTCGCTTCCCGACGAACTCGCCGAAATGATCGCGCGCGGCGCGGGCGTCGTCACCTCGCAGGCGGTGGGCGGCTCCGTTGCCCCGGGCGCCCCGCCGAACGTGGCGCGGCGCGGGTAAGCCGGGAGCAGCGGAGGACGCATGGCGCAGTTCGTCTGGAAAGGCCGCACGCGGCAGGGAGGCACGACCGGCGGCGTCCTCGTGGCCGACTCGAAGGATCTCGCGATCGCCGACCTGAGGCGCCGGCAGATCGACGTCACGACCGTCAAGGAAAAGGGCAAAGAGTTCGCCGTGCCGAAGATCGGCGGGGGCAAGGTCAACGCGCGGCGCCTCGCGATCTTCACGCGCCAGTTCTCGGTCATGATCGACGCAGGCCTTCCGCTCGTGCAGTGCCTCGAGATCCTCGGCGGCCAGCAGGACAGCCGCCTCTTCCAGAAGATCATCCTGGCCGTGCGCCAGGACGTCGAAGCCGGCTCGTCGCTCTCCGAGGCGATGCGCAAGCACCCGAAGGCATTCGACGATCTCTTCGTGAACATGGTCGCCGCGGGCGAGGCCGGCGGTATTCTCGATACGATCCTCAGACGCCTCTCGACCTACATCGAGAAGGCGGTCAAGCTGGCGAGCCAGGTCAAGACGGCGCTCATCTACCCGATCGCGGTCCTGTCCGTGGCCGGAATCGTCGTTTTCATCATCCTGTGGAAGGTCATCCCGACCTTTGCCTCGTTGTTCGCGGCCCTCGGAGCCCAACTGCCGCTCCCGACGCGCCTCGTCATCAAGGCCTCGAACTTCGTCGCGAGCTACATCCTCTTCATCATCGCCGGGATCTTCGCCTTCGGCTATTTCCTGAAGCGCTATTACGCCACGTATCGGGGCCGGCGGGTGATCGACGGCCTCATCCTGAAGATGCCGATCCTCGGCGACATCATGAAGAAGATCGCCGTCGCCCGTTTCTGCCGTACGCTCGCGACACTGACCGCCTCCGGCGTGCCGATCCTCGACGGCCTGGAAATCACGGCCAAGACCGCCGGGAACGCGATCGTCGAGGACGCGATCATGGGCGTGAGAAAGTCGGTCGAGGCCGGCCGCACGATCGCCGAGCCTCTCGGCGAGACGAAGGTCTTCCCGTCGATGGTCGTGCAGATGATCGGCGTCGGCGAGCAGACGGGCGCTCTCGACGCCATGCTGAACAAGATCGCCGAGTTCTACGAGGAAGAGGTCGACAACGCGGTCACGGGACTCATGAAGCTCATGGAGCCCGTGATGATCGCGATCCTCGGGGTGGTCATCGGGACGATCGTCATCGCGATGTACATGCCGATGTTCGACCTGATCAGCAAAATCAACTAGGACCTAGAATCCTTCGATGAGCTCCGGGCGGATGCGGGCCTTCGAGCCGCTGCACTCGATGCTGCGGGCGTTCGTCGTCCTGCGCGTCATCATCGTTTCGACGCTCCTGCTTTCGGCGTTTCTCATCCAGATCACGTTCTCGACCGCGCTCCCGCTCAACTCGATCTACTATCTCGCCGCCTTCGCCTACTCGATCTCCATCCTCGCGGTCCTGTCGCTCGACCGGATCTCCGCCGAGACGAACGCGGGCGTCCAGCTTCTCGGCGACCTCGTCGTCATCACGGGCCTCGTGTACGTCTCGGGCGGGCCCGACTCGAGCTTCACCTTCCTCTACCTCAGCACCGTCTCGGCGGGCTCCATCCTGCTCGGCCGGCGCGGCGGGCTCGCGACCGCGGGCCTCGCGGCCGTCTTCTACGCCGTCCTCGTCGACCTCATGTTCTTCGACGTCGTGAAGCCGGTCGAGACGGGCGAGCACACGCGACAGCTCTGGAATCTGCCGACCCTCGTCGGAAACGTGGGGCTCAACATCGCGGCGTTCGTCGCGACCGCGCTCCTCGTCTCCGTCGCGTCC
This sequence comes from Thermoanaerobaculia bacterium, assembly GCA_036385755.1. GTDB lineage: Bacteria > Acidobacteriota > Thermoanaerobaculia > UBA5066 > UBA5066 > Fen-183. The sequence goes on along the minus strand of DASVJU010000382.1, from coordinate 1,546 downwards.
GAGAAGCTGCGCGAGGCGCGGGCCGATGTGGAACGCCGGAAGGCCGAGATCGCACGCCTCCAGTCGCTGCACGGCTCGGTCCTGACGTCGATGTCCTCGGGCGTGCTCACGACGGACCTCGACGGCCGCGTCACGTATGCGAACCGCGCGGCACAGGAGCTCCTCGGAGCGCCGTCCCTCGACCTCGTGGGCCGGCCGCTCCTCAGCCTCGGGCTCCTCGGCGAGGCCGACTGGAGGAGGATCGCGGCGTCGGGCTCGGAGATTCTCCGGTTCGAGAACACCCGGCCCTCGGGCGCGATCGAGGATTACTTCGGGATCTCGGCCACGGCGCTGAAAGACGGTTCAGGCTACACGATCGGACGGATCCTCATCTTCCAGAACCTCACCGAGCTCAAGCGCCTCGAGGGGGAGGTCCGTCTCAAGGACAAGCTCGCCGCCGTCGGCGAGCTCGCCGCGGGGATCGCGCACGAGATTCGGAATCCGCTCGCCTCGATCTCCGGTTCGGTCCAGGTTCTCAAGAACTTCTCCTCCCCCGGGTCGCCCGAACAGCGGTTGATGGAGATCGTCGTCGCCGAATCGCAACGCCTTTCCTCGATCCTCGAGGATTTCCTCCGGTACGTCCGCCCGAAAGAGCGCGCCGCGGAGCCGGTCGACGCTCCCGCCGCCCTCGACGACGTTCTCACGCTGCTCGCGCACGGAGACGAGGTCTCGCCCGACCACCACCTCGTGAAGGACTTCGATCCGTCCTCGGTCGTCGTTCAGGCGGACCCGGGCCAGCTGCGGCAGATCTTCTGGAACGTCTCGCGCAACGCCCTCGCCGCGATGCCCAAAGGCGGCACGCTCGCCGTCTCGGCGCGCCTTCAGGCCGGGTCCTGGAACGTGTCGTTCACCGACGAAGGTCAGGGGATGACGGCCAGCGAGCGGGGCCGCCTCTTCACTCCCTTCGCGCACAGCTTTCCCGGCGGGACCGGCCTCGGCCTCGCGATCGTCTACCGGATCGTCGAGGAACACGGCGGCACGATCCGCGTCGACACCTCGCCGGGGCACGGCACGACCGTCTCGATTTCGCTTCCCCTGGCCGGTCCGGAGCCTCAAACCGCCGATTCCGCCGCACCCGGACTCACCACGACGGAGGTCTCATGACGGCCGAACAGGGCCCCCATCTTCTCGTCATCGACGACGAGGCCGGCATCCGGGAGATGCTCACGATCCTCTTCCAGAAGGACGGCTATCGGGTCACGTCGGCTCGCGGCTGTGTCGAAGGCCTCGCGGCCCTCGAAGCGACGTCGCCCGACCTCGTGCTGACCGACCTGAAGATGCCGGATGGGACGGGCCTCGACGTGCTCGCCCGCGCCCGCGAGTCGAACCGTGACACCCCCGTCATCATGATCACCGCGTATTCGTCCACGAAGACGGCCGTCGAGGCCCTCAAGGCCGGCGCCTACGACTACATCGCCAAACCGTTCGACGTCGAGGAGCTGAAGCACGTCGTCGCGCGCGCCCTCGAGAAGAAGCGGCTCGTCGAGGAGAACGTCGCGCTCAAGGA
>DASVJU010000381.1:0-10581 GCA_036385755.1 Thermoanaerobaculia bacterium | reverse complement strand
GCGCGCCGGGATCCACGAGACGATGGGCCGGGTCACGATCGACGAGCTGGTCGCGCGGCACGCCTCCGGCAACGATTCCGCGCACCTCGCCCAGATCGAGGCGATCAAGCGCAAGGCGGCCCTTCTCGATCGCCTCGCGGCCGGTCCTCCCGCCCTCGCCGCGGCGCTCAAAGGCGCGCCCGACGACGTGCTCCGGCGGCGCGGGCCGTCCGGAAAATGGTCGATGATCGAGAACGCCGCGCACGCGCGCGACATCGAGCGCGTCTATCAGGAGCGCTTTTCGAAGATGGCGTTCTCGGAACGCCCCGCGTTCTGGATGCTCGACAACGACCGGGCCGTCACGCAGCTCAAGTACGCCGAAGCCGACCCAACGGCCGTCGCGAAGGAATTCCGTCGGCTCCGCGAGGACACGCTCGCGCTCCTGCGCGCGCTCCCCCACGAGGCCTGGAAGAAGACGGGGCTGCATCCCGCGAAGGGCGAGCTCACGATCGAGCAGCTCGCCGCGCGCCTCGCGGGCCACGACGACAGCCACATCGAGAAGATCCGCGCGCTCCGGGGCTGAGCGGCCTGACCCGGCCTCAGGAGAGAACGCGGAAGACGAGGGCGGCGAGGAGCGCGGCAACGGGCAGCGTCACGACCCAGGCGAGGAGCATCTCCCGAACGGTCTTCCACTGGATCCCCGCCGTCTTCGCCGCCGCGCCGATCCCGATGATCGCGCCCGAACGGCGCCCATCAGCAGCAGACCGTCCCGTCGGCGCCGGGCGCGCAGCAGGCGTAGCCGGCGCGCTCCTCGCCGGGCTCGAGGATCGCGAAGAAGCCCTTGTACGGCGCGTTCGAGAGCTTCGCGACGGTGTCGGTGCACACCTCGTAGGCTTCGTTACGCGGGAACTGGTGGCCTTCCTCGTCGACGAAGGCCTTGCCCGGGCCGAGGTAGACGGCCCGGTGGCCCTTGAAAACGCAGCCCGCGGTCTTCTCGAACTTGAAGCCCCGCACGGTCACGGAGAAGAAGGGGATCCCCTCGACGTCTTTCCAGTAGCTCTTCTGGAGCACTTCGAGGCCGTAGAAGCCGGCGCGCTCGAGGCCCGCGAGAAACCCCTCCTGCGTGAGCGCCCCCACGAGGCACTCGCCCCAGAGCCGCGGGTTCGTCTTGAGGTGGGGGGGCACCTCACGCTCCGAGACGATGTCCGAGATCACGACGCGCCCGTGGTCCTTCAGCACGCGCCAGATCTCCTCGAAGACGCGGGGCTTGTCGGGCGAGAGGTTCACGACGCAGTTCGAGGTGACGAGATCGACGGTCTTCGATTCCACCGGGATCTTCTCGAGATACCCCTCACGGAACTCGACGACGTCGTAGCCCAGCGCGGCGGCCACCCGGGACTTGTTCTCCTGAGCGACGGAAAGCATCCGCTCCGTCATGTCGACGCCGATGGCCCTTCCGTTCCTCCCGACGAACTTCGCAGCGATGAAGACGTCGATGCCGGCGCCCGAGCCGAGATCGACGACGGTCTCGCCTTCGCGGACCCCGGCGGTCGTCATGGGCGAGCCGCAGCCGTAGAAACGGTCAATCACGTCCCTGGGGATGTGGGAAACGGCCGCGTCGTCGTACTTCGTGGGGCAGCAGAGCTCGGCCTGCGGCGTGTCGGCGGCGGCGCCGTAGAACGCGCGCACCTGGGCGCGCGGCTTGTCGACGTCGAACGAGAGGACGCAGTTGGAGTGAAGCGTGAGGACCGGCTCCTCGGCGGCGGCGCCGTCCGCGGTGCCGCAGGCGATCGCCCCTTCTCCCATGGCGTGGAGGACGAGCGGCGGGTCGTAGCCCGAGCGAGCGTTGCGGCGCATGCTCTTCTCGCGCCCGAGCGTCGTCATGACACTCTTCGTGAGCGCGAGCGAGATCGGGTAGTACGGATCGGCACCGAGGAAGTCGCCGCCCGAGAAACACCACGCGTGCTCGAGGTCGCCGCCGCCGGTGAAGAAGCGGAACGGGTCCGAGCGCACGGAAGGCTTGTTCGCGAGCGTCGCGGCGCGCAGCCTCGAAACGACGGGCGAGGAATCGAGGATGTCGCCGAGATCCTGCCGCGTCACGTCGCCGCAGACGAGCGCGGGCTCGTTCGCGAGGGCCGCCGTCGGGTAGACCTTCCCGTCGGCGTAGACGCAGATCGAGTCCCAGCCCGCGTTTCCGAGATCGTACTTGACGCCGGGGACGCCGTTCACGCGCCGTTTGATCGCTTCGAGGTTGTCGAGCATCGTCCCCTCGCGTTCCGCGGCGTCCACGACGGCGAGGACCGCCTCGACGAGCGCGACGTTTCCGGGGAAGAAGCCGTTGTCGCTGTCGGCGGCACGGCCGCGCCTGTGGCTCCACATGAGGTGCTGGCTCCTCGCGCCGACACGCTTGACGAGCGCGGGGATCGCGACGAGCTCGGAGAGATTCTCCTCGGTCGTCACGGTCGTCAACGAGACGTCGAAGCCCAGGTCTGAAAGCAGCTTCGCGCCTTCGAGCGCCCGGTCGAACGTGCCCGCGCCGCGAACCTTATCGTTCGTCTCCGGGCGAGCTCCGTCGATCGACACCTGAAACTTCACCTTCGCGCGGTCCAGCGTCTCGAGGCCCTTCTTCACGGCACCCGAAAAGACGGTGGCATTCGTGAGGATGATCATCTCGGCGCCACGGGTTTCGGTGGCGCGTTTCGCGAGATCGAAAAGGTCCTTTCGGAGGAACGGCTCGCCGCCCGTCACGTAGAAACGCTCCATGCCGAGCTCGTTTGCGCGGTCGACGAGCCGCACGAGGGCCGCGGAGTCGATTCCGGGCGCGCCGCCGGGGCCCGACGAAACGAGACAGTGCGTGCACGCGAGGTTGCAGGCGTTGTTGATCTGCAGCCACAGCTCGCGGAGACCCGCGGGCCGGATGAGCGCGGCCCGGCCGGGGTACGGGGCGCGGACGAACGGAGCGTCCGCGAGCAGGCCCGCACGGTCGAGAGCGCGCAGGAAATCGTGGACGTGGACCCAGGCTTTTCCCGCTTCCAGCTGATGCGCCGCGGCCCAGTGCGCGACGAGAGATCCGAACGCGACCGGCGCTCCGGCTTCCTGTCCGCTCCGGATCTCGCTCAGGATCCGCTCGCCGCGCGCGTCGACGGCGATCCAGTTCGGCGCCTCGGGATCGACGGCGTAGAAGACGCCGTCACTCTCGAACGTGTGGAGCGCGGGAATGTGGAGCGGAGTCCGCTCCGCGAGAACGGTCATCGCCAACCTCCTGGAATCGGGGGAGTCGTCCGGGCCGCGGGAGAAAGCGTCAGGCGGCGAGCCGGGCGGGAGGCGCGCGGGAAGGCGCAACGAGACGCGGCTGGCGCCGCGCCATCCGGCGGACCCGTTTCGTCGGGCCGGTCACGGGCCCGAGCGAGCGGAGGAGCGCGTCGAGAACCGGGTCGAGATCGCGGTCCGCCGCGAGCCTCGCGAGGTCGGCCGCGCGATCGACGTCGCGCAGCGCGTGAAGGAGAGCCGCGCCGGGCGCGTTCCGGACGAGAGACGAGAGGACGTCCCCCGTCAGCCACGGGACTCTCCGGAACAGCTTCGAAACGGCTGCCGCGCGGGCGCGAAGCCCGATCAGCCACACCCCGCCGTCGGGCGAAGGGCCGAGAACGACGTCGTGCGTGCCGAGCGCGCGGAACGCGGTGTCCAGATGGGCCGCGGAGATCCCCGGTACGTCCCCGGGGACCGCGAGGATCTCCGCGTAGCCGAGGGCGCGCGCGTCTTCGAAAGCGTTCTGCAGGCGCTCGCCGAACCCGTTGCCGCGCTGCGGAAGCACGCGTGCCCCTTCCGGGGCCGTACCGGGGCCGGCGAGGACCAGATCGACCCGGTCGAGCGCCCGCACCGCCTCGGTCACCCGGCGCGCGGAGAACGCGAAGATCCGGTCACGGCCGGGCATGCCTTTCATGGCCCCTTCGTTCTGGGACGACCTCGAGAACAGGACGACGCAGCGGGACGCCTTCACGTTGAACTCTGCTGAATGCTAATACGCTCGCCGGAAATTCCGCGGATTGCGGGCACCCGCATCCTGCGCGGTGATCCGTTCTCTCCCGAGGGGGCCTGAAACTTTTTCGCCCGGATTTCGTCTTGTTGAGCAGACGAGGCCCCCGGGGCCGGAAAGGCGAACGAGGAAATCATGGAATCGGCGGCTGAACTTCACGAAGCGAGAGTCCTGAGAGCCCGGATCGAGGTCATGGAAGCGGAATTGGCGGGGCTGCCCGCTCATTCCGGCGAAGCGTCTCCGGACGTTCGCGCACGGCTCGCGGCCGAGATCGGCCGCCTGAAGGCGGACTACCGCCAGATCCTCGCGCGCCAGGCAGACGCGGACTACCGCCGCCGCCGCGCCGAGTGGCGCGCCCAGCAGGGTGCCGCGCGCCGCCGCGACAGAGACACCGCCTGCGCCTGACGCCGGCCGGAGCTGCCAGGTCCGGGCTAGGACTTCTTCCAGATCTCGAACGTCACCTTCATCGTCTTGGCCAGCTTGTACTGGTGGGTCCTCATCTTGAGCGAGACCTTGTTCGTGTCGTCCACCTTGCCTTTGCTGAGCGTGCGGGTCTGGTCAACCAGCGCGTACGGCCTTCCGTCCTCTCCGCCGGGGATCTCGATCGTGTAGCGACACTTGTAGTCGTTCTCCAGGTCGCGATTCGCGTAGGCGAACTCCACGTCCACCGAGTGCTTGTCGTTCAGGTCCTTTTCGCCCTTCGCCATGTTTTCGGGGTCCGGCCAGTGGCGGATGCGGAAAGAGCCGATGAGCGCGTCTCCGCTCTTGACGCCCACCTTCGTTTCCTTGTCGGAGAACGGAAAGCTGCGCACGATTTTTCCATCCTCTCCACGGGACGGCAGCGCAGCGGTTAGGACGACAGCGGCGACCGCTGCGGCGATGACGAAGCCTACGGGTTTCATGCAGCCTCCCTCGAAGTTCTGGCGATCTTAACGCGGGTTTGACGACTCCTCATCGGCCGTCGGGAGCGCCTGAGTGCCGTTCTCTCCGAACGCTACTTCTTCGAGATCTCGAAGCTGACCTTGATCGTCTTGGCGACCTTGTAGTCGTTCGTGCGCATCTTCACGAAGAACATGTTCGTGTCGTCGCTCTTGCCCTTGTCGAGCGTGGCCGTCCGGTCGTTCTCGCCGAGAGGCTTGCCGTCCTTGCCGCCGGGAATCGTGACGACGTACTTGCACTTGTAGTCTTTGTCCCGGTCCTTGTTCGAATAGCGAAACTCCACCACCATCGTGTGCGTGTCTTTCGGGTCCTTCTCGGCCTTGCTGAAGTCGTCGGAGTCCGGCCAGTGCCGGATCCGGAAGGAATCGATCGTGACGTCCCCGACCTTGATCCCGATCTTGATGTCCTTGTCGCCCTCGAAGGGATAAGTGCGGTCGAATTTTCCGGTCTGGGCGAAAGCCGGCGAGCACGCGAGGAGCGCAGCGGCAAGAGCGGCGAGGCGAAGATGTTTCATGAAGGACCTCCGTTTGCGCGGATTTTAGTGCCCGCCGCCGAGGGTTTCGTAGACCGTCAGGAGGGCTTGTGTGCCGTCCTCTGCGCGACCGCCGGCCTCGAGTGAGGTCAGGAGCTGGTGGACGAGCGCCGTGCCGGGCAGCGGCAGGCCGCGCGCCCGCGCGGTGGCGAGGACGATCGCGAGGTCCTTCTGCTGGTGCTTCACGGCGAAGGCGGGCTTGAAGTCGCGGTCGATCATCTTCTTCCCGAGGACTTCCAGCGCCCACGAGTTCGCGGCGCCCGCAGTGAGCGCCTCGTGGAGCGGCCCCAGCGGGAGGCCGGACTTCGCCGCGAACGCGAGCGCCTCGGACACCGCCATGAGATTGTTCGCGACCAGGATCTGATTCGCCGCCTTGCCGAGCTGGCCGGCACCCGACGGGCCGAGGTGCGTGAGCCGCTTGCCCATCGCCTGGAGGACGGGCCGCGCCCGCTCGAGCGCGGCCGCGTCGCCGCCGATGAAGAACGTGAGCGTCCCCTCGATCGCGCCCTTCTGGCCTCCCGAGACGGGCGCGTCGAGGAAGTCGATGCCCTTCTCGAGGAGCCGCGCGGCGATCCCCCGGGCCGCTTCGGCGGCGATCGTCGAGCAGTCGATCACGATCGCGCCGCGGTGCGCGCCGGCGGCCGTGCCGGAGGGCCCGAGGTGGACGGCCTCGACCTCGGGGGCATCAGGGACACACGACACGACGACGTCCGCGCCTTCGGCGGCGGCCGCGGGAGTCATGGCGGCGCGCGCGTCGCGGCCCTCCGACGCGAGCGCGCGGGCGAACCCGTCGGCCTTCCCGGGGGTGCGCGTGGCGACGGCGAGCGGGAAGCCCGCCTTCGCGAGATTCCGGGCCATGCCCTGGCCCATCGTGCCGAGGCCGATGAACGCGACGCGCGGGAGAGAGGCTTCGCTCATGATGGAGACGAGTTTAGTTCCTGCTACCATTGGTTCGTGAAATCGGGAGTCGAGGCGACTCTCGCGGCCGGGGCGGCCGCGGCTCTCGCGCTCGTGTCGCTCGCGTATTTGCCTGCCGCCCACTCCCTGCATTACCTCTCGTTCTCCGGGGACGTGGACACGCAGCGCCTCCTCTGGTTCGCTCCGGCCGCTGTTCTGGGCGCCTTTCTTTTCGAACGGATCGTGCGCGGAACGTTCTACGGCTGGCTCCGGAAGAAGCTGCCGGCGGGGACGGCGGCGCCCGTCGTCGCGGCTCTCGGCGCGATTCCGGTCGCCGCGCTCCGGCTGATCCTCGCGGGACCGTCGGGCGCCCCGCCCGCCCTCGCCATTGCGCACGCGTATCTCGTGGCCTTCGCGCTCGGCCTCGGCCTCGCGTGGCTCGCGCTCGGAACGGGAGTGACGTGGCCCGGCGGCGCCGCCCTCGCGGCGATCTGGCTCGTGAAGGGCGCCCTTCCGGTGAGCTTTCACGGCCGGCCCGTTCCCCTCCTCGAGCTTCTCGCGGCGGTCCTGGCCGCGTTCGCCGTCGCACTCGTCCTCTGGAAGCCGCTCGCCCCGCATCGCGACGCGATGTGGGGCGCGTGAGAGTGGAGAATCAAGTGGAGGTGCCCGCATGAGCGCGTTTCAGTCGCGTCTGAGGCAGCTCGACCTCTTTCTCGAAGAGCCGCCCTCTCCCGCTGAAACCTCCGCGGCGCAGTCGGCGCTGCAGGCCCGGTACGACGCTCTCGCCGCCGTGTGGAAGCTTCCCCCGGCGCGCGTCGTCCTCACGGCGCGGCGCGCGACCGGAGGCGTGATCACCTATGGCCCGCCCCACGTGATCCGGGTCTCGAGCCACATGTCCCGGGAGGATCGTCTCCAGACGCTTCTTCACGAGACGGCGCACGCCATCTGCTTCGCGCAGTGGGGCGTTGCCGAGGGCCACTCCCCGCGTTTCTGGGCGCTCGCGAAGAAGCTGGGGGTGGCCCGCCGGACCGCGCCGGAGACCGAGCGCCTGCGCCGTGTCCGCGAGGCGAACGCGCGATACGCCTACCGTTGCCCGGGATGCACGGCGGAATGGACGCGGCGCACGCCGTTCGGGCGCGCGCGCCTCTGTGCCGCCTGCGAGCGCGCCGGGCGCCCGGCGCGCCTCATCCTGGTCCGGCGCCCGAAGCCTCCCCGCCGGACGGCGGCGAAACGCTGAGAGGCGCGTCCAGCCGGAAGACGGGCACGAGCCCGACGGTCTCGTCGAAGAACGGCGTTTTCCTGTAGAAAAAGCGGTGACGGGCCCGGGCGTCGCTCGCGAACTTCGGGTCCCGGAGCATCTGCGCCCATTCGGCCTTCAGCTTCGGGTCGCTCGCGAGCATCTTCTCGGCCAGCGAATCGAGCACCCTCGTGTCCATGTACTCCTTCTCCTCGAGACACGAGGAGAGCTCGCCCCACGCGAAGAGAGAGTCCGGGCTCTCCGGCTCGAGAAGAGCGATCGCGACGTTCGCGAGCTCGGTATCGAGCGGCACGTACAGGGAGCCTTCCGGCAGCACGCGGGTCTCGACGGCGCGCGCGATCGTCGCCTCGACGCGGACGCGTCCCTGGTACGGAGCCTTTCCGAAGACGGGCGCCGAGGCGCGGTACGTCCCGACGGCGAGCGTGCGGGCGGAGGGCAGCTTTTCGTACCGGATGCCGTGCGCCCTCAGCCTCTCTTCCACGTTCGAGAAGCCCGCGGGAATCAGATACGCGGCCGGGCGCGGGACGACCACCGTGGGCCGGGCGTGCTCGAGGCTCGGAATGCGGATCGTCTTGGGGCGCGACGCGTCGTAGCGCACGACGGGCCGGCCCGTCACGGGCGAGACGGCCTCTTTCCACTCGAAGGTCGGGAACGCGACCGTCTCGGGCCGCGCCGGATCGCCCTCGGCGGCGACGACGACGGGCGACCCGGGGGGCATCCCGCGGGCCCAGGAGCGCGCCGCGTCGCGCGCGGCGAGAAGCTCCTTCGCCGCGCGGCCCGTGCGCTCGAGGAGCGCGCGCAGGAACAGCTCGTTCGCCCGGACACGCTCCCCGAACGGCTTGAGCGCGTGCGTCTCGACGAGGATGGACGGGACGTTGCGGACGGGGAAGTAGCCCGTGGAGTAGCGGGGCGAGAACACGGACGAATCGAATCCCTTCGACGGATCGCGCGCGTCGAGGAAGTCGACGTAGGCGGCACCCGTCGCGACGCCCTCCTTCTCGACGTCGGCGAGCGCCTTCGGGACGACCGCCTTCAGCCAGTCGCCGAGCGGCTTCGGAGTGACCGGCTCGTTCGCATACGACACCGTGAGGGCGGCCTGGAAGTCGGCGCCGTCCGTCACGTGGTCGTCCACGAAGAGGTCCGGCTTCCACGCATCGGCGAGGGCGAGGAGGGCGCGCGTCTCCTTCGCGTCGGCCTTCACGAAGTCGCGGTTCAGGTCGAGGCCGCGCGCGTTCGCCCGGAACCCCATCTCCTCGGGGCCGTTCTGGTTCGGGCGGTTGTACGGCGAGACGCGCGCGTGCCCGTCCACGTTGTAGACGACGACGGCCACGAGGGTGACGCCGTCGAGGAGGTCGAGCCGGTTCGTGAGCGCGATGTCGCGCAGGAGCCGCAGCGTCGCATCGGTGCCGTCGACTTCACCGGCGTGAATCGAGTTGACGACGAGGACGACAGGCTTCGCGCTCTTGAAGCGATCGGCGGGCTCGAACAGCTTCTCCTTCGAGGCCACGACGACCGGAATGCGCCGGCCCTCCTCGCTCGGTCCGATGAATGACAGCTTGAGGTACGGCGACAGGCGCTGGAGCCGGGCCAGGAACCCGAGGACTTCCTCGGTGGTCTCGGTCCTCCGAAACGCCGTGAGCTCCGCCCGCGTGAGGAGATCCGGAGGAACGGGAATGGGCGGGCGTTCCGCGGCGAGCGCGGAGGTGCCGGAGAAGGAAGCGAGAAGGATGAGAAGGGCGGAGGCGGGGCGGGGGAGGCCGCGATCGCGCATGGGCGGGAGGTTACCGCGGGCTTCCGGCCGGGACGGGGCTGGACTATCGTGCCGCGGGAGAAATCCGATGAAGGCTGTGCGTGCGTTCCTCGTCGCCGTCCCGGTCCTCGCCGTTTTCGGCGCCCCCGGATCGGCGCTCGCCGCGGGTCGCCCGTCGCTGGAGTGCTACTTCCAGACGACGCTCAAGGACCCGGCCTATCAGAAAAAGACCTTCGAAAGGGTCGCCGCGAAGTGGAAGACGCCGCCGGGCGCCGACGTGCCGGCCGTCGGAAAGAAAACCGTCGTCCAGGCCGTCATCATGAGAGACGGCGCTCTTGCGTCGACGGAGGTCTCGACCCTCTCAGGGAAGAAGGGCTGGGACGCGGCCGCGCTGAAAGCCGTGAAGGCGGCGGCGCCGTTCGACCCGCTGCCGGCGGGATTTGCGTACCCGTCGGTGCAGGTCCACTTCCACGTGAGCGTCGTGCCGTAGGACCGTGAGCCCGTGGGACCCTAGGCGATCGCGCCGAACTGCTTCCCGACCTTCGTGAACGCGTCGACCGCCTCGTCGAGGTCGGCCTCCGTGTGGACCGCGGAGATCTGGCAGCGCAGCCGGGCGTGCCCCTGTGGCACGACGGGAAAGCCGAAGCCGGAGACGTAGACGCCGCGTTGGAAGAGCGCTTCCGACATCGCGAGCGCCTTCGCGGTGTCCCCCACGATCACCGGGACGATGGGATGGATCCCGTCTGGAATCCGGAAGCCCGCGGCCTTCATGCGCGTGCGAAACGTGAGCGCGTTCTGCCTCAGCCGTGAGACGGGAGAGGCGTCCTCCATGAGCATCCGGAACGCCTCGAGCGACGACGCCGTGACCGCCGGAGGAAGGGCGTTCGAGAAGAGCGACGTGCGCGAGCGCTGGCGGAGGAGGTCCACGACAGGCGCGGGACCCGTCGTGAATCCGCCCGCCGCCGAGCCCATCGCCTTCCCGAGAGTGGAGGTGAAAAGCGAGACGCGCTCCATGACGCCGAGCTCCTCCGCGGAACCGCGGCCGGTCTTTCCGAGGACGCCCGTCGCGTGGGAATCGTCGACGACGAACGCCGTGTCGTATCTCTCGCAGAGATCCGCGAACGCGCGGAGCGGCCCGATCTCGCCCTCCATCGAAAAGACGCCGTCCGTGATGAAGAGGCGGCGCCTCA
>DASVJU010000380.1:0-21962 GCA_036385755.1 Thermoanaerobaculia bacterium | reverse complement strand
CGGCCACGGCCGCCTGCACGGGCTGCCATGACAGCCGCGACGTTGCCGCCCATACGTTCCTCAACACGGCGTTCTTCCCGAAGGACCCGACCGCACCTGCCGAGGCCTGCGGAACCTGCCACGGCACCGGAGCCGATCTCGACGTCGCGAAAGTTCACGCGCGGTAACGAGTAGAGGCCGTGAAACACCTCTCGCCCGGGGCATTCGCCGCCGCCGCCGCCGCCCTCGCCGTACTCACGGCGGGGGTGGCCACGGCCCAGGCTCCAGCCAGTCCGGCTCCCGCGAAGGTGGAGGCCGGCCCCGCGTGCGCCGACTGCCACGACGAGGCCAAGATTTTCGCGGGTAATCCCCACACGCGTGCCTACGGCGCCGCCCACGAGGGCGCCCTCGGCAACGAGGTTTGCGCCACGTGTCACGGCGACGGGACGAAGCACATGGAGGCCGGAGGGGACAAGACCCTCATCCGGACGCTCCATGGCCGTACCGGCGCCGAGACGTGCGCGACCTGCCACAAGCAGTCCGCGGAGCGCTCGTCATTCAAGACGGGCGTGCACGCGCCGTCCGAGGCGGTCAACTGCCTCTCCTGTCACGCCATCCACAAGTCGAACCCGAAGCAGGCGAACCTGCTCGTGTCCGAGCCGACCCAGCTGTGCACGACCTGCCATCAGGACGCGGCGTCCTCCTTCCGGACGCTTCCGTACGCACACAGGCTGAAAGAAGGGGCGCTCTCCTGTGTGTCCTGCCACGACCCGCACGGCCGTTCGGCCAAGCACGCGGTACGCGAGACCCGGGCGGGTGAGCCCGGCTGCGTCTCCTGTCACGCGGAAGTGCGCGGTCCCTTCGTCTATCCGCACGTCAACGGTGTCGCCGGCGATTGCACAAGCTGCCACATTCCGCATGGCTCCTCGTACCCCCACCAGCTGCAGAGGGCCACGATCGCCTCGCAGTGTCTCGAGTGTCACTCGACGCTCGGGACGGGGACTCTGGGCTCGCAGCCGCCTTCTTTCCACAATATCTCGCTGCCGCGCTACAAGAACTGCACGACCTGTCACGTCGCCGTGCACGGTTCCCAGCGCTCGCCGCAGCTGCTGAAGTAAGGACAGGCCGATGCGAACATTCCGCTCCGCCTTCCGAGTCGCCGTCCTCACCGCAGCTTTTGTCTCCACTCTCGGTTCGTCCGGCGTCGCCCGTGCCCAGGCGATTCCGTTCGACATCGAGGTCGGCTACCGCTTTCTCACACTCAGCGGCAGCGAAACGTCCTATCGCTCTCAGATCAACGAGCGCGAAGGGTTTCTCGTGCGCAGCCTCCACATCGGCGAGGACGGGAAGACCGACGGTTTCCCGATCCTCGATCACCTCCGGATCGACGGCTCCGAGCTCGGGGCCGGCCCCGCCGGTTCCCTGAGGCTCGATGCGGGCCTCGCGGGCGCCTATCGCCTCCGGGCCTCCTACCGCCACCTCGATCAGTTCAGCGCGCTGTCCGGCTTCGCCAATCCGCTCGGAGCGGTCGTCGGTCAGCAGACCTGGGATCGGACCCGGGACATGGTGGACCTCAACCTCGAGCTTCTGCCCGGGGCCGTCGTCACGCCTCTCCTCGGGTACACGTCCAACAAGCTGGCCGGTCCGGGCACCTCGACGGCCTTTCTCGGCCAGGACGAGTTCCGCCTCGGCCAGGACCTCAAGGTCCACGACCAGGAGTTCCGCGTCGGCGCCGGATTCCGCGCCGGACCGGTCTCGGGCGAGTTCCTGCAGGGCTGGCGCCGTTACCGCGAAACCGAGAAGCTCAGCCTGCTCGGTGGGGCGGGCGCCGGCAACAACGCGGGGACGGTGCTCGATCAGAACGTGAACCTCTCTTCCTACTCGCGCTCGAGCGTCACGGACATCAACACGCCGACGTCGTCGTTCTTCGTGCGCGGCTTTTTGACCGACTCCATTCAACTGATCGGCCTCTACGTCAAGTCCAGCGCGACCGGCGACGACACGGACAACACGAGCGCTTCCGGCTCGCTCGTCTCGTTCCCCCTCGCGCGCTTTTTCACCGGCCTCACCGAGAGCGGGTCGTCCCGGGTCGACAACACGGTCTGGCGCGCCGGAGCGCGCGTCGAATGGCACGTGCTCGAGGGCGTCGACGTGACGGGCGGTTTCGTCCGTCGTCACGCCACATGGGACGGCCAGGACCTCGTGAGCAGCCTGTTCAGCGGCACCTCGACCTTCACGGGGTTCACGCTCGCCGACCTCCAGACGCTGCTGAACGCAAGGAACTCCATTGAGCGCACCGAAGACGTCTATGACGTCCAGGCGGCCGCGAAAGTCTTCGGGCCGTTCGGCATCCGCGCCGGCTACTCGCAGACCCAGCAGGACCTCACGATCTCTCAAGATCCCTCCGAGATCGTCGTCCCCGGCGGACAGGGCGGGAACTTCACCCGCAAGATCAACCGTTACGAGGGCGCCCTCACGTATGCGGCGGGCGGTCTCTTCGTCGCGGGCGAGGCATCGTGGGACGACGCGGACGTGGCGGTCCTCAGGACCGACTTCACGAGCCGCAACCGCGAGCGCGTGCGCGCCACCTGGAAGGGCTTCTCGTGGCTCACGCTCGGCGCGACCGGCCTCTGGATCGACCAGAAGAACGACACGCTGCTCATCAACTCCAAAGGTACGTCGCGCCAGTACACGGGCGACGTCACGATCACGCCGGTCAAGATGCTGCGGCTCCACGGGGCCTACGGCAAGATGCAGGCCGACAGCACGATTCCCGTCCGCGCTCCACAGGATTTCACGACGTTCGACTCCGTCAACAAGGAAGACGGCCAGCTGTATGAGGCCGGCCTGGGCCTGAAGTTCGACAAGCTCGCGATCGACGGCTTCTGGACCCGCTTCGCGAACGAGGGCACCTACCAATACCGTCTCTACCGCGGCGGCGCGCGCGTCGACGTCGACGCGACCGATCATCTCGGTCTCATCGGCGAATGGTCCGTCGACCGTTATCTCGACTATCAGATCGCAACTTCCAGCTTCCGTGCCACGCGAATCGGCGTCTACCTCAAGTGGCGCCCCTGAAGGAAATGACGACATGAAGAAAACGCGTCTCGCAGTGATCTCTCTCGCCTCCGCCGCCGCGCTCGTCGCGGGGACCGCTCTCGCCACGATGGACATCCAGAAGGACGTCCTGAAGAAGTACCCCGACTCCAAGGTCAAGTGCGGGTCCTGCCACGTGAAGGCGATGCCCAAGAAGGGCGAGGCCGACGTGAACAAGTTCGGCGCCGACATGAACAAGGTGAAGGGCAAGGACGGCAAGTACGACTTCGTTGCTCTCGAGAAGATGGACAGCGACGGCGACGGCGTGTCGAATCTCGACGAGCTCAAGAAGGGGACGAACCCCGGCGATCCCGCGTCGAAGTAAACCCATGCGGATGAGGCTGGGGGGCGTACTCGCCGCGTTTCTGATCACGGCCACCCCCCTCCGGGCGGCGGCCCCGCCGCCGCCTCCGAAAGCTCCGCCGAACGAAGACTGTTTCGCCTGCCACGAGGACCCGTCCGCCAAGAGGGCGAACGGGTCTTCCATTTTCGTGAACAAGAAGCTCTTCGAGGACTCCGTGCATGGGGCCGCCGGCGCCTCCTGCGTCGACTGCCACCAGGACCTCGCCCGGGCGACGGAATTCCCCCACCCCGAAAAGCTCTCCCCGGTCGACTGCGCCACGTGCCACGCGCCGCAGGTCGAGGAATACCGGAAGAGCGTGCATGCCGCAGAGCGCGGGAAGTCGAAGAACAGCAAGGCGGCCACCTGCACGGACTGCCACGGGATCCACGACATCCTGCCGTCGAAAGACGCGGCGTCCCGAACGAACCACTTCAATCTCCCGACGACCTGCCTGAGGTGCCACGCGAACATCGCGGTCGTGCCGGGCGCGGGCGGGCCTGCGTTGAACCAGCCGGCCCTCTTCCACGACAGCATTCACGGCAAGGCGCTCGAGAAGAGCGGCCTGAAGTTCGCACCGAACTGCGCGAACTGCCATGGGGCGCATGCGATCCGCGATCCGAAGACGGATCGCGAAAGCCTGGTCTTCCGGTCGAATGTCCCCGCGACGTGCGGCTCGTGCCACGAGAAGATCATCGCGGAATACGGAGACTCGATTCACGGAACCCAGCTCGCAAAGGGCAATCAAAAAGTCCCTGTCTGCTCCGACTGTCACACGGCGCATGCCATCTCCGCCGGGTCGGACGCCCGCCGGCTCGCGATCCTCCGGGAGTGCGGCGGCTGTCACGAGCGTCAGCTCAAGACGTATCGCGACACCTATCACGGCCAGGTCAGCGCCATGGGCTTCTCTCGCGTGGCGACGTGCGCGGACTGCCACACGGCCCATGAGATCCACCCGGCGGGAGACGCGCGCTCGTCCGTGGGGCCGGCGAAACGCCTCGCGACCTGCCAGAAATGCCATCCCGGAGTCGGGGCGAGCTTCGCGAAATACGACCCGCACGCCGACACGCACGACCGGGGCCGGAGCCAACTGCTCTGGGCGACCTCGCTCTTCATGAAGATCCTGCTCGTGGGCGTCTTCGCCTTCTTCGGGATCCACACCGTGCTCTGGTTCCCGCGCTCGGTGAAGGCGCGCCGGGAAACGGATGCGAAGAAGGGGGGAGAAGCGTGATGGCCGAGGAGATTCCCCCGCCTTCGGCCGCGCCGCCCGATCCCGCCGCGGCCCCGTCGGCCCCTCGCTGGGTCCGGCGGTTCGACGGGTACGACCGCTCGCTCCACGTCCTCCTCATGTCGAGCTTTCTCGGGCTCGCCTTCACGGGGCTCCCGCTTCTCTTCTCCGAGCGCGCGTGGGCCGCGAAGCTCTCGCGCATCGTGGGAGGCTTCCAGGCGGCGGGCTTCCTTCACCGTGTCTTCGCCCTTTGCATGCTGCTCACGTTCGGCCTGCACCTCGCGCGTCTCCTGAAGAAGATCTTCGGCGACCGCGACTACGGCATCCTCTGGGGTCCGCGCTCGATGGTGCCGCGGCTCGAGGACCTCAAGCAGCTCATCGGCCACGTCCGCTGGTTCGTCGGCCGGGGCCCGAGGCCCGACTTCGACCGGTACACCTACTGGGAGAAGTTCGACTACTGGGCCGTGTTCTGGGGAATGGGGATCATCGGCGGCTCGGGCCTCATCCTCTGGTTCCCGAAGTTCTGGGCGCGCTTCCTGCCCGGCGACCTCTTCAACGTGGGGCTCCTCGTCCACGGCGAGGAAGCGCTTCTCGCGACCGTTTTCATCTTCACGGTTCATTTCTTCAACGGGCACCTCCGGCCCGAGAAGTTCCCGATGGACACCGTGATTTTCACGGGAGTTCTGCCCCTCGACGAGGTCCGGCACGAGCGTCCCGCCGAATACGCCCGCCTCATCGCGGAGGGCGGGATCGAGGAGATCACGGCGCCGCCGCCCGACCCCGAGATTCTGAAGCGCGGGCGGATCGTCGGCTCGACGGCGGTGCTGCTCGGACTTCTCCTCGTGACCCTGACGCTGTACGCTCTTTTGACCTGATCAATCATCGCGGAGGAACCACATGACCGAGGCGAAATCCGGCCCCCTTGCGGGGTGGCTGAGGCCACTTTTCTATCTGGGGCGGAACCGCGTCTCGCAGATCGGCGTCGGACTCACGACGAGCGCCGCGGTGACGCTCGTCGGATTCTGGCTCTTCGAGACGATGAACTCGAGGCCCGTCCACCCGTATTCGGGCATCGTCTTCATTCTCGTCCTGCCGTTCTTCTTCCTCCTGGGCCTTCTTCTCATCCCCGTCGGGATCACCTTCGAGCGTCGAAGGCTCCGCCGGGAGGGAACGCTTCCCGCGGAATATCCGAAGATCGACCTCGGGGACGCGAGCCTCCGCCGCGCGGTCATCCTCATCGCCGGCCTGACGGTGGCGAACGTCCTGATCCTGAGCCTCTCGGCGTATGTGGGTGTCGAGTACATGGATTCCGCCCGCTTCTGCGGCCTCACGTGCCACACCGTGATGGCGCCCGAGTACACGGCCTACCTCGACTCGCCGCACTCGCGAATCGCGTGCGCGAGCTGTCACATCGGCCCCGGCGCCCCCTGGGTCGTGAAGGCGAAGATCGACGGCGTGCGGCAGGTCATCGCGGTCACCTTCGGAACCTACGCGCGCCCGATCCCGTCCCCGGTCCACACGCTTCGTCCCGCACGGGCCACCTGCGAGCAGTGCCACTGGCCTCAGAAATTCACGGGGGACCGGCTCAAGATCATCTCGAAATTCGGCGACGACGAAGCGAATTCGCCGACGAAGACGGTCCTTCTGCTCAAGCTCGGCGGCCGCATGGGATCCCGGGCGGTCGGCATCCACGGACGGCACTTCGACGACAAGGAGCGGATCTCGTACGTCACGTCGAGCCCGCGCCGCGAGGTCATCGACTCCGTGACGTACATCGGGGACGACGGGAAGTCCGTGGAATACGCGTCGACCGAGGCACCGAAAGAGGAACCGAAAGAGGCGCCGAAAGAGGCGAAGGCCGCGTCCGCGACGCACCAGGCCGAGCGGCGCACGATGGACTGCATCGATTGCCACAACCGGCCGACGCATGCGTTCCAGCTTCCCGAGCGCGCGGTGAACGAGGCGATGGCCCTGGGCCGCATCAGCCCCGACCTGCCCTTCATCCACAAGAAATCGATCGAGCTGCTCAAGATCACGTATCCGACTCGCGAGGACGCCTTCCAGCGCATGGACAAGGACCTCACGGAGTTCTACAAGGCGAAATATCCCGACGTTTACCAGGCCCGGCGCGCCACCGTCGAGACCGCGGTTCGCGAGGTTCAGAAAATCTACGGCCGGAACGTCTGGCCCAACATGAACATCGGCTGGGGAACGCACCCGAACCACCTCGGCCACGAGGACTTTCCGGGTTGCTTCCGCTGTCACGACGGCAGCCACAAAGCGGCCGACGGGCGCGTCATCTCGGCCGAGTGTGACGCCTGCCACTCCGTGCTCGCGCAGGACGAGGCGAATCCAAAGGTGCTCGCGGACCTCGGGGTGAAGTGACCCCTCCGCTTTGAAACATGTGCATCATGGGAGTGTGAATCGACACGCGCCACTCTTGGGGTGCTGTGGATCTCACGACCTCGTACCTCGGGCTCAAGCTGAGTCAACCGCTCGTCCCGGGAGCGTGCCCCCTCACCGCCGAGCTCGACTCGATCCTGCGGCTCGAGGATGCGGGGGCACCGGCCATCGTGCTCCACTCTCTCTACGAAGAGCAGATCGCGGCTGATCCCCTCCGCACCGAGCGCTCGACGTCGGATCCCGTCGGCTATCTCGAGCACGTGAACCGGGTCAAGGAAGCGGTCCACATTCCGGTCATCGCGTCGCTCAACGGGACGACCGACGAAGGCTGGACCTCGTTCGCCGGGCTCGTCGAGCAGGCCGGGGCCGACGCCCTCGAGTTGAATCTCTACCATCTCTCCACGAACCTCTGGACGAGCGGCGCGACGCTCGAGGCCTACACGCTCGACACGGTCCGCGCCGTGCGCTCTCTCGTCTCGATCCCGGTCGCGGTGAAGATCTTTCCCTACTTCTCCTCGATCCCGTCGCTCGCGCGGCAGTTCGAGGAGATCGGCGTGAACGGGCTCATTCTGTTCAATCGCAGCTACCAGCCCGACATCGACCTCGAGACGCTCGAAGTGAAGCCGGACCTCCGGCTGTCGAGCTCGGCCGAGCTTCTGTCACGGCTCTACTGGATCGCCATGCTCTCCGGCCGCGTGGACCTTTCTCTCGCGGTGACGGGCGGCGTGCACACGGGAGCGGACGCGCTGAAGGCGATCCTGGCGGGGGCGGACGCCGTTCAGATGGTCTCGGCTCTCCTCCTTCACGGACCCGAGCACCTGGGCGTCGTGCGCCGGGAAATCGAGGCGTGGCTCGAGACCCACGGACATTCCTCGCTGGACGAGATGCGAGGAAGCATGAGCCTCGAGAAGAGGGAAGACTCCCGCGCCTTCTCGCGCGCCGGCACTCTGGAGGTCCTTCAAAGGGGAATCCGCCCGGGGATCTGAGGGAGACGCCCGGGTCCTGAGGTCAGATCCAGCCGCGCCGGAACGCGAGCGCCACGGCCTCGACTTGGGAGTGCACCTCGAGCTTCCGGAGGACGTTCTGGATGTGGTTCCTCACCGTCGCGTGCGAGAGGTTCAGCTTCGCCGCGATGTTGAGCGCCGCGTAGCCGTTCGAGAGCAGCATCACGATCTCTCTCTCCCGCCCGCTGAGGGGGGAAACGGAAATCGGAGGATCGACGGGCGGGAGGCCGTCCGGCAGGCGCACGGCCGAGCGCAGCGAAGAGATGAGGTTGTCGAGAGACGGCCCCTCCGCTTCCAGAAAGTGCATGAGGACCGCGAACGAGGGGCCCGCCGCGGGCAGCGGCACGGCGCGGACGATGACCTTCACGGAGTTCGACCCCTTCTTCTTCACGTCGAGAAGGTAGGGCCGCACGTCGTCCCCCGCGATCGCGGACACGACGACCGGACAGTCCTTCGTGCAGTAGAGGTTGCCGAAGACGTCGCGCCCCGCAAGCACGTCGAAACACATTTTTCCGAGGACCTCCTCGGGCGACCAGCCGAGGGCTTTCTCAGCGCCTTCGTTCCAGTACACGATTCGGTCATGTCGATCCATTCCATAGGCGGGAGCCTTCGATTCCGCGATGAGCTCGAGGGCG
Organism: Thermoanaerobaculia bacterium; assembly: GCA_036385755.1. Taxonomy (GTDB): domain Bacteria; phylum Acidobacteriota; class Thermoanaerobaculia; order UBA5066; family UBA5066; genus Fen-183. The sequence continues at coordinate 13,277 of DASVJU010000380.1, read as the reverse complement.
TCGCGCACGGGCAGGGAGAGCGGACTCGGCATCGCGGCGTATTCTGTCAGAAAACGGGCTTTCACGAACCGAGGTCTCGAGCTGGATTGAATCGCTCGAACAGCCGGGCGAGCACGAAGACCCCTCCGGCCACTTCGGCGAGGACCGGCAAGGCCGCGAAAACCGCGGCGATGGGCAGGGACCAGAAGCCGAGGGACCCGAACGTGAAGAAGATCGCCGCCCCAGCCGCGAGGGCCGCCGGGACGAGGGCGAGCGCGAGAACGAAAGACGTGGCGAGGAACGAGAGGATGCGAAGGCCCGACTGCTCGAGACCGACGGCGCGTTTGCGGCCTGCGGGGAACCAGGCCGGAAAAGCGAGGACGGACGCGTTCTGGACCACGAGGGCGAGCGCAACGAGGCTCGGCAGGAAGACGGCCACCGTCAGGGCGGCGGGCAAGAATACCTCGAACCGCTGGAGAGAGACCGGGGGCGCCGCGATGGCCGTTCCCAGAAATGCTGCCCGTGCCGCGCGACCCGACGCGATCGCGAGGGAGATCGCGATTCCTCCCCAGCTGTAGAGAACCGCGACGAGGGCCGGCGCGCCAAGCTCGGCGAGGACGAGTCGCTCGGCCGGAAGCGGCCAGGTCCTGAGGACGGCGGCGTACTCGAGATCGCCCCGCAGGTCGATCCGGAAGCCGAGCGGCGTGACGAGGGCGAGGAAAGCGGTGGTTCCGAGGCACGTCATGCTTCCGATCGCGGCCGCGGCGTCGGCGGACGGCCCCGTCAGGAAGACCGATGCCGCGAAGAACGCGGCGGCCAGCGAGCCCGCGAGGACGGCCTGGCGGGCGAGGCTCGTGCGTTTCCAGGCGAGGAGGTTCTTCCACACGATGGCGAGCTCCGGCCGGCCGCGCGGTTCGAGGGCGAACGGCACGGATCTGCGTCGCTTCTCGGACGGAAGGGCCTCGATCCGGCCTGCTTCGCGGCGGGAGCGCAATTCGGCGCGGCGAGAGGCGTGGGCCAGCGTCGCCTCCTCGAAGCGGACGGCCGTCCAGGCGACCCACGCATAGAGGACGGCGAGAAGGAGCAGCGCCCGGGGAAGCGCAAGACAGAAGGCCGGGGCGCTCGCCGCGCACGCCGGAGCGAGGATCCACCGGAACGGGGCGAGAAGCGCGAATGCAGCGTCGCCGAAGGGGCCGGTCCGGAGCGCGACGGCGACGCCGGCGAGGGACGGGACCGACCCGCTCCGGAGTCCCGACCCGAGAGGCAAGAGAGCGGTCCCGAGACTCACCAGGAGAATGGCGAGCGCGCCGACGGTGGCGGCCCACGCGGCGGCCTTCGTCGCGCGGCGCGCTGTTTTCGAAAGCTCGTCCCAGCGGGCCTTCGTGAACGCGAGGGCGAGGTTGTGGAGGTGGGTCGCGGTCAGGAGGAGCCAGAGTCCGGCGCCCGTCAGAATCGCCGTGCCGCCCCCCCGGCGGCCCGACACGACGGTGATGATCAGCGCGCTGAAGAGGACGGGGAGCTGCGCCTTCAGGAGGGCGTAATGAAGGAGGGCGCGGCGCGAGACCGGCGCCGGAAAGAGGAACTGGATTTCGGCCTCCGTCAGCCCGAGCGACGGCTGGCCTCTGCGGAAGAGCCAGATCAGGAGCGTGACGACCGCCAGTGCAGCCGCTCCGACGATCAGGAAGAGATCGGCCGCATGGGCGGGGAGGCCGGCCTGCACGCGCGAGGACAATGCCGCCCGCCCGGTCCGGCTGCCCGGCCTCAGGAAGATCATCGTGAAGTAAGCGGCTCCGAGGAGAAATCCGATCATGTACCGCGGCTCGCGTAGCCGCCCGGCCTTCTTTCGCGAAGCGTTGCGCAGCATTCGCCCCGCGGCGAACAGTGCAAGGGAGAAGGGCGTCGAAGACGTGCTCACGCGCCGCCCGTGACGCGCAGGAAGATCTCTTCGAGCGACGCGTCCCCGCCCGCGCCCGCGCGGATCTCGTCGAGCGTGCCGACGAGCACGGCCTTTCCGCGCGAGAGGACGAGGACGCGACCGCAGATCTCCTCCACGAGCGGCAGCAGATGCGACGAAACGATGACGGCGGCACCCGCGGCGGCGCGGCGGACGATCGTCTGTTTCATCTTCCGGATGCCGCCGGGGTCGATTCCCGTCAGGGGCTCGTCGAAGACGAGGACCTCCGGATCGTGGAGGAGGCCGCAGGCCACGACGAGCTTCTGTTTCATCCCGCGCGAGAGCTCGGCCGGCAGCGCGCGCTCCTTGCCCGCCAGCTCCAGCTCGTCGAGGAGGACCCGCGCGCGCGCCCCCGCGTCCGCCACTCCGTACATCCGTGCGGTGAAGGCGAGGTGGTCCTCGACGGTCAGGTACTCGAAGAGGCGCGGCTCGTCGGGCATGAACGCGAGGCGGCGCCGCGATTCCACGGGCTGCGTGATGAGATCGAAGCCGCCGAGACGGATCGTGCCCGCGTTCGGCGGCAGGATTCCCGCGAGGCAGCGCAGCGTCGTGGTCTTCCCGGCGCCGTTCGGGCCCACGAGCCCGAGGACTTCTCCCCTGGCGACGCGGAAGCTCAGGCCATCCACGGCCGTGATGCCCGGATACGCCTTGACGAGGCCTTCGACTTCGATCATCAAGGGCGGAGTCTACGGAAGGAGGCGGGGCCCGCCCTTCAGACGCTACACTTCGCCTCGTGCCGCGCCTCACGCTCCGGACCGCCGGCGAGTCCCACGGCCCGCTCCTGACGGGCCTCCTCACCGGGCTGCCGGCCGGCCTGAGGATCGACGTCGCTGCGCTGAACGCCGATCTCGCGCGGCGCCAGCACGGCTACGGACGCGGCGGCCGGATGAAGATCGAAAGGGACGAGGCGCGCTTCACGGGGGGTCTCCGCGGCGGCGAGACGCTGGGCGGCCCGATCGCCTTCGAGATCGCGAACCGCGACCACAGAGTCTGGGAGAAGGTCATGGGCCCACTGGAGGTCGAGCCCGAGGCGGCGGCGAAACGCCGGCTCAGCTCGCCGCGCCCTGGGCACGCGGATCTCGCGGGCGGGCTCAAGTACGGTCGTCGCGACCTGCGCGACATCCTCGAGCGCGCGAGCGCGCGCGAATCCGCGGCGCGCGTGGCGGCCGGCGCGCTCTGCCGGCAGCTGCTTCTCGCGCTCTCCGTGCGCGTCCGGAGCGGCGTCCTTTCGATCGGAGAAGTCGCAGTGCCGGAAGGGCAGCGTGGCTTCGAGGATCTCGAGAGGGTCGACGAAACGTCGCCGTTCCGGCTCGTGGACCGGAGCGTCGAGACGGCCATGAAGGAGGCGGTCGACGCGGCAGCGAAGGCGGGCGATACGCTGGGCGGGACGATTCTCGTCGGAGCGCGCGGCGTTCCGACGGGCCTCGGCTCGCACGTTTCGTGGGAGGACAAGCTCGACGGACGGATCGCCCGCGCCCTGATGTCGATCCCTTCCGTGAAGGCCGTGTCGCTCGGGGAGGGAGTCGCGAACGCGTTCCGGCGCGGTTCTCTCGCGCACGACGCCATCTTCTGGGAACCGAAGCGCGGTTTCACCCGCTCGTCGAATCGTGCGGGCGGCCTCGAAGGCGGTATCACGAACGGCGAGGACGTGCTTGCCACGATCTACCAGAAGCCGATCTCGACTCTCCGGGACGGCCTCCCGTCGGTGGACATCGACACGAAGCAGCCGCAGCGGGCGTCGTACGAGCGCTCCGACGTGACGGCCGTGCCGGCCTGCGGAGTCATCGCCGAGGCGATGCTCGCCTTCGTCCTCGCGGACGCGCTCCTCGAGAAGACAGGCGGGGACTCGATTGAAGAAGTGAAGAGGAATTTCGAGGGGTTCGTGAAGGCGCAGAGGGAATATTGAAGATTCCGAAGAGAGATTCTTCTTAGAAGGGTAAGAGGGCGGGCGCTTGGACTTCTTGGCCGAATTCCCTTCTAAGAAATCTTCGATCCAGTTCAACCATGCGGCCGTTTGCCCGCTTCCCGCGCGCGCGGCGGCGGCGCTTGGGGCGTACGCCTCGAACCTCTCTACGCGCGGCGGCCTCGATTGGCGGGACTGGCCCGCGAAGGCGGACGAGGTGCGCGGCCTGGCGGCCCGTCTGGTGGGCGCGGACGAGCGTGTCGGGGGAGCCTCCTCGATCTCGATCGTGCCGAACACGTCCTGGGGCCTCGACATCGTGGCGCAGGGACTCGAGCTTGCGCCGGGAGACTCCGTCATCACGACGGCGTCCGAGTTCCCCTCGAATCTCACCCCGTGGGTCGCGCTCGAGAAGAAAGGCGTGGCGGTGCGCCGCGTTCCGACCCGGGACGGCGCGTTCACGCCGGAAGACATCCTCGCCGTCTGCGACGACACGACCCGGCTCGTGTCGGTCTCTCTCGTCGCGTTTCACACGGGCTTTCGTGCTCCGGTCGAAGCGCTCGGGGCCTCCTGCCGCTCGCGCGGAATCCTGCTCGGTCTCGACGGCATTCAGGGCGTCGGAGCCCAGCGCGTGGACGTCGCGGGGTGGAACGTGGACTTCCTGTCGGCGGACGGCCACAAGTGGATGCTCGGCCCCGAAGGCTGCGGGATCCTCTTTACGACTCCGGAACTGCGCGGGCGCCTCGCCCCTCCACCCGGCTGGACGAATCTCGAACGTGAGCACGGAGCGGATTTTCGGGTCCCCGAGAATCCAGCGTACCGCTCGGATGGAGTCCGGTTCGAGCCCGGGGCGCTCCCCAACCCCGGGCTCTTCGCACTGGCGGCCTCGCTCTCGCTGCTTGTCGAGATCGGCTTTCCGGAAATCGAAACGCGCATCGCACGGACACTCGGGATTCTCGTCGAGGGCCTCCCGCGCCTCGGTTTCGAGCCCGTGCTCTTCGGCGGACCGCCGCGCTCGGGAATCCTCGCGGCGCGCCCGCCTGCGGGCAAGGACGCGCGCTATTTCCACAAGCGCCTCGCGGACGAAAACGTCGTCGTGGCCGCACGCGAAGGTTTCCTGCGCTTCTCGCCGCACGTCGGCAACGACGAGGCGGAAGCGGAGCGAGTGCTCGCGCTCCTGAAGAGTCTATAGCGGTGAGGCGGCCTTCCGGACCGGAGCTCGTGGCCGCCACTCTCGGCACCCTGTTTTTCGCCTACACCATCACGCGCGCGGCGCGGATTCCCCTCACGCATGACGAAGCCTTCACCGCGAACGTCTGGATCGACCGAGGCCCGGCCAGGGTCGTGACGTTCGACGGTCCCGAGCGGGCGAACAATCACCTTCTCAACACGCTGCTCGCAGGAGCGTGTCAGGCGGTCTTCGGGCGCTTCCCGCTCGCGCTGCGACTTCCGAATTTGGTTGCCCACGCGGCCTTTCTCGTCGCGTCGTGGCGGCTCCTGTCTCTCGTCGCCGGAAAGGGGACGGCCCTCGCCGGATTCGCACTCCTGAACGGGAATCCGCTCCTTCTCGAGCTCTTCGGCCTCGCACGGGGTTACGGGCTCGCCCTCGGTTTCGTGGCGCCCGCCCTCCTGTGCGCCGTGCTCGCGCTCGAGGCCGGGGATATCCACCCGCGGGCGGAGGCCGCGTGTTACGCGCTGCTCGTCTGCGGTGTCTTCGCGCAACTCGTCGTCCTCGACGTGTTCGCGGCCGTCGCCGTGACGTTCGCGGTGTTCCGGCTCGCCCGGCTCGCGCGGGCCCCGGCGGAGGGCGGCCTGCGCAGGGCCGCGCGGGAGAGCGTTCCGGTCGTCGCGGCGTCGCTCTTCCTTCTCGGGACGGCAGTCCCGATTCTCGTCCGGATGTGGCGCGCCGGCGAGCTCTACACGGGCGGAACGACCGGGCTCTGGCACGACACCGTCGGGTCCGTCGTGCGGATTTCGCTCCTCGGTCTCCCGCCGTCCGTGGTTCAGGTCGCTCTCGGCGCGGTGGGGATCGGCCTTGCCGCCCTCACGGCTCTCGGGGCGTACCGACTCGCGCGGCCCGGGATCGGGGGACGCGCGTTCCTCGCGCTCTTCTCGGTTCTCGTCGTCCTGTGCGCCGCGGTGGAGGCCCAGCAACTCTTCGGCGGCACGAAATTTCCCGAGGACCGGGTCGCGGCGCTTTTCATGCCGTTCGTCGTTTTCGCGCTTGCGGCCGCGTGCGGGTCGGCTCCCGCTCCGTTCGGCCGTATCGCCCGGTCGCTGCTCGGGGCGGCGGGATTGCTCGCCCTCGCCCTGTTTGCGCGGCGCGCGAACCTGACACGCTCGGACCTCTGGTGGTACGACGCGGACAACGTCCACATGCTCGAGGACCTCGACAGGCTGCGTGTCGGCCGGCCGGGAGCGTTCCGTCCCGTGGCTCTCTCCATCAACTGGGTCTTGGAGCCATCGCTCAACTGGTACCGGCACAAGCAGGAGTTTGCTTTCCTCTCGCCGGTTTCACGCAAGGGTCCGTTCGAGGCCGCGGACTACGCGTTCATCCTCGGCCAGGACGAAGCCGAGGCGGTTCGTCGCGGCTATCGCGTCCTGAGTCGTTACCCGGGAACCGGGAACGTCCTGCTCGAGCCCCCGCCCGGCGCGCCGTCAACGCGTGGCGAAGGGCAGGTCCGGTAGATCGGGTGGCGTCGGACCCGCCCGGAATCCCTCCGCCCCGATCCAGTCCACGTCGAGGATGAAGATCCGGGGATCGCGGGGGACCCACCGGTCGTTTACGAGCCGATGCACTTCGTAGTGAACGCTGGGGGTCACGGCGAAGCCGCTCGTGCCGACGCGGCCGAGCGGAGCGCCGCGTGACACCCGCTGGCCCTTTTTCACGAGGGCCGTGGACAGGTGGCCGTAGACCGTCCGTGTCCGGGCGTCGTGGGACACGACGACGATCGTCCCGAGCCGTCGCCACGTCGCATCCGAGCGGCGGGACACGGGGCCCGAGAACACGACGACGCCGGCCGCGGGCGCCGTCACGAGAGTTCCGGCGGGGGAGGCGAGTGTGAGCCCCGAACAGAATTCGTCGCGGCGCGTGACCTTGGAGGCGTGCCAGCCGAAGAGCTCGATCGGAACGGCCGACGAGGGCTCGACAGGCGCCCGCGACGGCACGAAGACAGGGTCGAAGCCCCCGGGAAGAGGCGCCGGCAGAGCCGCGAGCTGCCGCCTGAACATCTCGAAGAGGCGTGTGCGTCGGGCGAGGTCCGCGGCCTCGGCCTCCATCGCCGCGGGAGTCGGCGGCGCGGCGTTCCGCGGCTCCCCGGGAAACCGGTCCGGTGGCGGGATCTCGAGAATGGCGCCGACTCGGGCGAGAAAGAGCTCGTCTGCGAGGAGCCGGTTGCCGAGCGCGAGCGCGCGCCGTCCGACCGACGCGAAGGATTCGGCGCCGCGCTGGGCGGTCTCCGCGATCGTGCGCCGGTCGGCTGCATGCATGGCGTCCGACACGACGCTCGGAGCGCCCGCGAGTCCGAGGACGATCGAAGCCCCGCACCCGAGGAGGAGGCCTGCGAGGGCGGCGCCGCCGCGCGGGCCGATTTCGAGCGAGCTGCTCTTGCGGCTCGGATCGCCCGGGTGCACGCGCAGGAGACTCATCGGGGGGGCGGCATCAGCGTGGGGTCTGCGCCGATCTGGATGCCAAGGAGACGCGGGTCGCGTCTGGAGGTGGGCCGGAACGGCTGGACGACACGGATCCTGAGGATCGCGCTTTCCTGCGGCGGAACGGCGAGCTCGATCCGTTTCCACGCGCCCGGCGGCAGCGTGACGCGGCCCCTGAGCGTGTCGCCCCAGAAGACGTCGACGGCGGCGGGCCTCCCGTCGGGCCGCCCGTTGCGCACAGAAAGGACGACCACGGGCGCGGGAGAACCTGGCGCCTGGGCAGGCAAAGAGACGGGCCAGGCCGCGGACCCGCCTGTCCATCGAAAGGTTCGTCCTTGTGGGTCGTGCTCCACGTCGTAGACGCCGGCGCTCGCCGCGTACCGGAACGCGGCCTCGGCCGTTCGGGTCTCCCAGGCCCGCGCGGCGACGCCGCCGAGCGCACACACCAGGGCGCCCGCGAGCACGACGGGCACGACGGCGGCGAGGAAGCGGCCGGTGCGGCCGTCCTCGCGGAGCGGCAGCCGTGCCGTCAGGAGGCCGACGAGAGCGGCGATCTCGGAATAGACGAGGTGAGAGCCGAACAGGAAAACGACGAGGAGACCGATCATCGACGCGGCGGCAGCCGCACGCGCCACGGTCTCGTCGTCGTGGGCGTCGCCCTCGAGCGTCAGCGCGCGTCCCGCCGAGCGCGAGACCCCGAGGAGAAGGAGGAGAAGGAGAGAGGCGCCGGCGAGTCCCGACTCCGCGAGCGTGCCGAGATAGAGGGACGGCGGGTGGTCGGTCGTGCGGACGGGGCGGCCGAGAAGCTTCGAGGCGAGATCGGGAAACACCATGTGGAATGAACCGAGGCCAAGACCCGCGACGGGGTGCGTGCGGAAAGCCTCCCAGGCGCCCTCGTAGAGGAGGAGACGCCCCCGGGTCTCCTCGAAAGGTGTCGGTTGCGTGCGAAGCGGCGCTTCGAACCGCGCGAGAAGAGCCGACCTCACGGCGCCCCGGTTCGGCCACGAAAGAGCCCCCGCGAAGAGAAGTGCCGAGAGGATCGCGAGGGCGCCGATCGTTCCGGCGACGCGGCGCCGGGCCCCGCCGCCCGCGCCTGCCGCGAGGCGCGTGAGCCCCCAGAGCACGAACACGAGGGTGGCGGTGACGGTGCCCACGAGTCCCGCGCGCGAGCCCGCGTCCGCGAGGACGACGAGGAGAGCGGCACCGGCAGCCAGGGCCAGGAGCCGGCGGGTGACGCTTCCCGTCGCCGCGAGGGCGAGCACGGGAATCGCGAGAAGCGCGACGGCGACGCCGGCGGCCGACGGATCGGTGAACGTGCTCTGTGCCCGGTGCCATTCCGCCCACCGCTGCGCGCGCAGGAGCGGAAGGGCCCCGGTTTTCTGAAGCAAGGCGACGCCGCCGGCGAGGAGCGCGCTCGCGAGCAAGGCCCGGTCGAGGATGGCGGTCCGGCCTTCGGCCACGAAGCGCGCGGCGATCCGGTGGACGCCGGCCGCCACGAACAAGGGGAGGAGCGCGCCCAGGATGCCCGGCAGGACGCGGCTCGCGTCCTCGCCGAGAATGTTGACTGCGTACGGCGGGCCGACCCCGCGGTCGAGCAGATAGCTCGTTCGGAGCCCCACGAACGCGGCGGCGCCGGAGACCGCGGAGACTGCGGCGAAGGCGCGCAGGGGAGCGAGAAGCGGCGGGCGCCGGCCCGGCGGGTCGATGTCGTAGAGGTCCTTCAGGCTCGCGCCCGCGAAGTATCCGAGGAGGACGAGCGAGGTCGCGGCCAGCGGCTCGGGCGCGCCGAATGCGAGCGCCGAGACGCCGCCGAGCGCGGCGACCGAGAGCGCGAGGACGAACGCGGTCCGGGGCGCGGCGAGCGCCGCGCCGAAGAGGAGGATCGCCACGAGGGCGACGGCGGTTCGATAGGCGGCCTGGGAGGGAGGCAGGACGAGCGGCAGCGCGAACGCGAGGAGGGCCGCCCACCCGAGGCACGACAGCAGCGCGGCCGAAGCGCGGCTCACGGGGCATCCCCGGGCGCGAGGCGGAAGCAGAGCTTTCGGAAGTCGGCGCTGCCGGTCAGGTCGTGCGGAACGAACGCGGGGCGTCCGCTCACGCGGAGCACCTGCGTGCCCGGGGGCGCTGCCACGGTGAGATCGCGGGAGGAGGCTCCCGGAAGCTCGAATGCAGAATCAGGGCGGCCGTCCAGGTCGATTGCGAGCATCACGGGAAGTCCATCCGGCCGCGCGTTCTCGACGCGGAACGACACGGAGGTCTCCCCCGGCTGGATCCTGCGGCAGGCGCGCGGGCCGCTCCAGCGGAACGGATTCGGCGATGGAGCCGCGCCATACAGACCGATCCAGCGTCCGAGCCGGAACGGCGCCGTGGGGGCCGCGGTGGGCATTGCCGCGGCGAAGGCGCCGACGATTCCCGCCGCCGCGAGCAGGGCGGGGACATGCGCGCCGCCCGCCGGCGGTTCCTCGGCGGCCAGGACCCGCGCCTCGAGGCGGGGCACGAAAAGGAACCCGGCAACGAGGCCTGCGAGGAGGCCGATCTCGGGAAAGCGCAGATGCGAGCCCGTCTGGCAGGCCACGGTGAGCCCGAGGAGCGCCGCGCCCGCGGCGCGCGCCGCCCCGTCGACCGGCGTCACTGCGAAGGTCGCGATCCACGCACAGGTCAGGAGCGGAACGACTGCGAAGATCGCGAGGGCGAGGCCGGGCAGGCCGCACTCGGCGGCGACTTCGAGGAAGGCGTTCGTCGCGCTGTCCGTGACGCCAATGGGGCCGTGGCGGCGCGCGTGAGCGGCCGGGAACTCGTACGGAAAGCCGGCGAGCCCGACTCCCGAGAGCGGCTCGTCCCATGTCATCTCGAGCGCAGTCCGCCAGAAGAGTGTTCGATGGTTCGCGAGGTCGGCGAAGCTGGATGAGGACAGGCCGGCTCCGAGGCGCTGGAAGAGTCCGCCCGACGCGATGCCCCCGCCGCGCGGCAGCACGGGAACGAGCGCGGCACCGGCGAGGATCGCGGCGGCGAGGGTGGCAAGGAGCGCGTTTCGCGAAACGAGGCGTGCCCGGGCGAGTCCGATGGCGCCTGTGACGACGGCGACCGCGGTGAGGAGGAGGCCCGTGCGCGAACCGGAGGATTCGAGCGCCACGGGTGCCGCGACGAGCGCGAGGAGCGCCAGGCCTCGCCGGGGCGCGTCGGTGGCGGTGCCGCGCCGCGGGAGGGCCGCGAAGAGGAGCGGCACCAGCAGGCCGACGCCGATCCCGAGGGCATTCGGGTCGGTGAACGTCCCCGCGCGCCGGTGCATCTCGGTCCAGGGATGAAAAGAAGGGTCGAACGGCCGGAAGCGGTCGACGGCGGCGATGACGAAGGCTGCGGCGGCGCCGGCCGCCGTCGCGAACAGAAGCCGGCCGCGCCCCCCGGGCGTGAGGGAGAGGCGCGAGAAGACTTCGAGCGCGAGGAGCAGGAGGACGAGCCCGAGGAAGGTCAGGATCGCGTCGCGGCTCCGCTCGGCCGCGGTCATGCCGAGCGCGTTCACGGGAAGAGGGTCGATTCTCCCGCGTACGAGGAGATAGAGCGTCTCGCCGCGCGCGATCGAGGCGGCCGCGGATCCCGCGGCGAGGACGAGAAAAGCGCCGGCGAACCGCCGGAGACGCGGAGGAAGAAGCGAGCGTTCGCCCTTCGCCAACGACCCCGCGAGCGTGCTCCCGAGAACCGCGAGCGCGAGTGCGGTGAGAACGGGCGCGCCGGACCGGTCGCCGAGCAGGCGCGCGAAGCCCGGCGCGAGCGGCACGAGAAAAGAGAGCCCGCACGCGGCAGCGTGGGGGCGCCGGAGTCCGGCGGCGGCGCCGGCGATCGCGAGGGCAAGCGTGATCCCGAGTGTTGCGTGCGCGGTCGAACCCGGAAAGCTCCCGAAGGCGAGGGCCGTCAGGCCGATCGTCGCGCCGAAGGCGAGGGCCCCGCGGCGCGCCGGTGTCAGACGCGTACCTCTTCCTGAAGGGGAGCGTACGTGAGGGCCCCTGCGGCACGCGCCCGAATGGCCTCGAGCGCGGCCGAGGCCGCCGAGAGCGTCGTGAGGCACGGGATGTCGCGGTCGAGGGCCGTGCGGCGGATCGCGACCTCGTCGTAGAACGACTCCTTGCCGAGCGGCGTGTTCACGATGAGGTCGACGCGGCCATTGATCATGAGGTCCACGATGTTCGGACGCCCCTCGTTCACCTTGAGAACGATCTCCGCCGTGAGGCCGCCCTTCCCGAGCGCCTTCGCCGTCCCGGCTGTCGCGAGGAGGTGGAAGCCCAGAGCGTCGAGCTCGCGCGCGAGCGGGAGAAGGGCATCCTTGTCGCCGTCGTGCACCGAGAGGAAGGCGTTCCCCTTTTCGGGCAGGCGAATCCCGGCGCCCAGCGCGGCCTTGAGGAACGCGAGTCCGAAGCTGCGGTCGCGCCCCATGACCTCGCCCGTCGAGCGCATCTCGGGACCGAGGATCGTGTCGACACCCTCGAAGCGCCGGAACGGGAATACGGGGGCCTTGATCGAAAAGCCGAACACGGGCGGCTCCTCGGTGAGGCCGACGCCGGGCAGCGTCTCCCCGAGACAGAGCCGTGCGGCGAGGCGCGCGAGAGGCACGCCCGTCGCCTTCGCGACGAAGGGAACGGTCCGAGAGGCCCGCGGGTTCACTTCGAGGACGAAGAGCTCGCCCCCGCGAATCGCGTACTGCACGTTCATGAGGCCTACGACCTCGAGCGCCTGGCCGAGCTTGGTCGTCGCCTGGCGGATCTCGCCGAGCGCGGCGCGCGGCACGCGCCGGTATGGCGGCAGGACGGCGTACGAGTCGCCGGAGTGGATGCCCGCCTCCTCGATGTGCTGCATGACGCCCGCGACGACGATGTGCTCGCCGTCGCCGAGCGCGTCCACGTCGAGTTCGTAGGCGTCTTCGAGGAAGCGGTCGATGAGCACGGGCCGGTCGGGAAAGGCGGCGATCGCCTCCTCGAGGACCCTCTCGAGCGCCTCCTCGTCATACGCGATGCGCATCGCGCGGCCCCCGAGCACGTAGCTCGGCCGGACGAGGAGGGGAAAGCCCAGGCGGCGCCCCACTCTGAGGCCTTCGGCCACGTCGCGCGCGGCGCCCCACGGCGGCGCCTGCAGGTTCACGTCCCTGAGCAACTCGCCGAAGCGCTCGCGGTCCTCGGCGCGGTCGATCGCGTCGGGGGTCGTGCCGAGGATCGGGACGCCCGCGGCCTCGAGCGGCTTCGCGAGCTTCAGCGGCGTCTGGCCGCCGAACTGCACGAGGACGCCCTTCGGCTTCTCGCGCTCGACGACCGCCATCACGTCTTCGAACGTGAGGGGCTCGAAATAGAGCCGGTCGGACGTGTCGTAGTCCGTCGAGACCGTCTCGGGATTGCAGTTGATCATCACCGACTCGTAGCCGGCGGCGGTGATCGCCTCGGCCGCGTGCACGCAGCAGTAGTCGAACTCGAGGCCCTGCCCGATCCGGTTCGGGCCGGAGCCCAGCACGACGACCTTCTCCCGGCTCGAGGGGTTCGATTCGTCCTCGGTCTCGTAGCAGGAGTAGAGGTACGGCGTCAGGGACTCGAACTCCGCGGCGCACGTGTCGACCCGGTTGAAGACGGGCGTCACGCCGCGTTCGACCCGCGCGGCGCGGACCTCGGCGGCGCTCCGGCCCGAGAGCTTCGCGAGGTCCGGATCCGAAAAACCGTTCTGTTTGGCGCGAAGAAGAAGGCCCGCGTCGGCGAGCGCGCCTCCTCCCTTGCCCCGGACGAGAGCTTCGGTCTCGATGACTTCCGTGAATCGGTC
>DASVJU010000379.1:0-5258 GCA_036385755.1 Thermoanaerobaculia bacterium | reverse complement strand
GACGCCGACCTTTTTCGCGCCCGCGAGCTTCGCGGGATCCAGCTCGGCGGCCGTCCCGATCAGGAGCGTCGGTTTCTTTTCCGCCGCGATGTGCGCGAGCTCCTTCGTGTTCTTGCTGTTCTTCCCGCCGATCACGACGATTGCGTCGACCGTCGGGTCGTCGCACAGGACGCGAAGCGCGTCCTGGTTCTCCTTCGTCGCGTAGCAGATCGTGTCCGCGATCCGCGTCTCCGGGACGCGCCTGCGAATCTCCGTGACGTGCTCGGCAAACGTGTCCGCGTTGATCGTCGTCTGGAAGATGACCTTCACGGAGTCGTAGCGCGACCAGTCGAACGCCTTCACCTCCTCGAGCCGGTAGAAGACCTTGTAACGGTTCGGGTCGAGGTCTTTCGTGTAGCCGACGACCTCGCGGTGGTCCGCCTGGCCGAGGATCGCGAGGAACGCGCCTTCCACGAGTGACCGGGCGATCTCCTTGTGGATGTCCGTCACGAACTTGCATGTCGTGTCGATCGCCTTGAGGCCGAGGGCGGAGGCCTCCGCGCGCACCGAAGGCGCGACGCCGTGCGCCGAGAACACGATCCGTCCCGCGTGGTCGCGCGCGTCCTCGAGGGCGTGGACGGTCGGGAAGCCGAGCCCGGCCATCTCGGTCTCGACGCTCTCGTTGTGGACCACCTGGCCGAGGATCGCGCCGGACTCGCCCCGCTTGGCGGCGAGCCGCACGAGCTTGTCGGCGACGCGCACGCCGGCGCAGAACCCGTACTTCTCGGCCAGGACGACGTCCATCAGCTCCCCTTCCCCTCGAAGTCTACGAGCGTCAGGTCCGGGGGAAGCGCCTTCACGAGGCGGTCCCTCTTGATCAGCTCGAATCCCTTGCCTCCCCGTGAGACCGTTGTGTACCTTCTTGTCACCGCGTGCTCGGTGCCTTTGCCGTTCACGAGCGTGAGCGTCGCGCGCTTTTCGTCGTCGCCGAAGAGAGCCGCGCCCACGAGGCGGTCGTCCGGCGCGAGCTTGAAGCCGAGCACGCCCTTGCCCGGCCCCGCGAGGACGGGGACCTCGTTCGCCGGGAACAGGATCGCGCGCCCTTTCTCGGAGGCGAGAGCCACGAGGTCCCTCTCGTCGCAGACGAACACCGCGGCGATCTCGTCGCCCTTGGCGGGCTTCGCGAAGCGGCGGCCGGCGCGCGTCGTCACGTCGCGGAACGGGTCGAGCGAGAACCTCAGGACGAGGCCGCGGCGCGTGGCGGCGAGGAGGATGACGCTCTTCGGCCGCGTGAGGCGCGGGTCGAGGGAGAGCGCCGCGACGACGCGCTCGCCGTCGCCGAACTTGAAGAGCTTCTGCACGGGCTCGCCGTAGCCCGTCGAGGGCGGCACGTCGTTGAGCCGCAGCACGTAGGCCGTGCCGTGGTTCGAGAAGAGCACGCCGCACTCCTTCGTCGAACCCTGCAGGACGGCGAGCACTTCGTCGCCCTCGCGAAGGCGTGTGGTCTTCGCGTCCTTCATCTCGCGCTGACGCTTCAGCCACCCGTCCACAGAGACGACGGCGTACGTGTCTTCGTGCTGGATGAACGCCTCGGCGTCGTACGTCGGCTCCTCGACGCTCGCGGACACCTTCGTGAGCCGCCTCTCGCCGAGGAGCATTTCGCGCACCTCGGCGAGCTCGCCCTTCACCTCGTTCCAGAGCTTCTTCTGGGACTTGAGGATCGCCTCGATGATGGCGGCGTCGGCCTGCTTCTCTTTCAGCTCGGCGCGGATCGCGTCGATCTCGAGCCGCGCGAGCTTGTAGAGCTTCGTTTCGAGAATCGCCTCGACCTGCTCCTCGTCGAGAGAGAAGCGCTTCATGAGCTTCTCGGCCGCATCGACCTTGCCGTCGGACGTCCGGATGATGCGGATGGCCTCGTCGAGCGCGTCGTAGATGACGATGAAGCCTTCGAGAAGGTGGATACGCCTCTTCAGCTCCTCGAGGTCGAAGACGAACCGGCGCCGCACGGTCTCGAGGCGAAAGTCGAGGAAGTGCCGGAGGATCGCGGCGAGCCCGAGACGCGCCGGTTCGCAGACGTCCGGGTTCGCCGTCGGCACGAGGCACGTCAGGTTCACGGGCACCGTCGTCTCGAGGGGCGTGTGCTTGTACAGGTATGCCATCACGAGCGCGGCGTCCGTGTCGCGCTTGATCTCGAGAACGATGCGGACCTCGTCGGTCGACTCGTCGCGCACGTCCACGAGGACCGGGAGCCGGCGCTCGATGATGACGTCCGCGATCTTCGCGACGAGCGCGGCCTTCTCCTGCGCGTACGGGATCGAGGTGATGACGATCGTCTGCGCCCCGCGTGCGCCCTCCTCGGCTTCCCACTCGCCGCGCAGCTTGAGCGTGCCCTGCCCGCTCTCGTAGATCGCGCGCAGCTCGCGCTTGTTCGACACGAGGAGCCCGCCCGTTGGAAAGTCCGGGCCCTTGATGAAGCGCAGCGGGTCCGACCCGGGCTCGTCCACGGCCGCGAGCGCGGCGTCGAGAACCTCGACGGGATTGTGAGGCGGGATCGACGTCGCCATGCCGACCGCGATCCCCGTCGCGCCGTTGATGAGGAGGTTCGGATAGCGCGCGGGCAGGACGACAGGCTCGAAGTGGACGCCGTCGAAGTTCGGCCGCCAGTCGACGGTCTTCTTGCGGATCTCGGAAAGAAGCTCGATCGCGAGTGGCTTCAGGCGCGCTTCGGTGTACCGATACGCAGCGGCGGAGTCTCCGTCCAGCGATCCGAAGTTGCCGTGCCCGTCCACGAGCGGCGCGCGGAGCGAGAAGGGCTGCGCCATCCGGACCATCGCGTCGTAGATCGCGACATCGCCGTGCGGGTGGTACTTGCCGATCACGTCGCCGACGACCGACGCGGACTTCTTGAATTTCGCGTCCGGCATCAGGTGGAGGTTCTGGTACATCGCGAAGAGGATCCGGCGCTGGACGGGCTTCAGACCGTCCCTCACGTCGGGCAGGGCGCGCGACGTGATGACCGAAAGCGCGTAGTTCAGGTAACGGCGCCGAGCCTCCTCGGGGAGCGGGATCTCGGCCTCGAACGGCAGCGGCGTCTGGCCGCCCGCGTCGGAATGCTTTCTCTTCGACATGGAGAGACGGTACCGGCCCCGTCCGGCAGCGTCAATCCGCGGCGCCTCTCTCCGCCGTAATCTCCCGGTGCTTGACACCCTTCGGCCAGCCGGGCACGCTCAGCGCGGGTTCATCTTGAGCACGCCGGCCGACTCAGAACTTTTCGAGAGGATCGTCGCGGGCGACCGCGATGCGTTCGGTCTCTTCTACGACCGCCATGCACCGGTCCTTTTCGGCTTCTGCGTCCGTATCCTGAAGGACGCGAGGGATGCCGAAGACGTGCTGCAGGAAACCTTCGTCCAGGTATGGCGCGACGCAGGGCGGTTCGACCCGGCCCGCGCCTCCGTGAAGACGTGGCTCTTCACGATCGCGCGCAGCCGCGCCCTCGACCGCTGGCGGAGCCGCCGTTCCGTGGAGCAGCGCTTTCCGGCCGCCGAGAGCGAGTTGCACGACCGCGCGGACGCGGGTGACGGCGGCCAGGAAGCCGCCGCGATGCGCGACTACGTCGGGCGCTGCCTCGGAAAGCTGTCCGAAAACGAGCAGGCCGTCCTCCGCCTCGCGTACTTCGACGGTTACACGCAGGAGGAGATCGCCGCGCGCCTGAACGAGCCTCTCGGCACGGTGAAGAGCCGCACGCGCTCCGGCCTGACGAAGCTCAAGGCGATTGCCGAAGGGGTTGGGGGGGCCGTTCGTGGCTGACGATCGCATCGACCCGGTCCGTCCACCAGACTTGGCTCTCGCGCCCGAGCGGGCCGCCGAGCTCGTGACCTGGTGCGACGCCCTCGAAGCCGAGCTCGACGCGACCGAACAGGGTGTGCCGGAGGAACTCGTCGCGCTTGCGCCGCCGCCCAGGTTGAAAGAACGCGTCCTCTCGAGCATCCGCGGCGAGGGCCGGGGCGAACCCGTCGTCGCGCCGCTCCGCGCGTCAGCGCCGATCCCCGACCGTGGTCTCATGACCATGATCTGGGCGCTCGGCGTCGCCGCGTCGTTCATGCTCGCGATGGCGTTCGGAGCGCTCTGGTACGCAACGCGTGCCGACCTCGGCGCCACGCGAGTCAACGTCGCGCAGCTCGAAGCGCTGCTCCACGACAAGACCCGCGAGCTCTCGGAGAGGGAGGGCGAGCTCGCCTGGCTGAAGGACCCGCGCGTCCAGGTCGCGCTCCTGAAGGGCCTGGAGGGAAATCCGACGGCGAAGGCGAGCCTCCTCTGGAATCCCGGGTCGAGGCAAGGAATTCTCTGGGTCAGCGGCCTGCCGCCGCTGCCGCTCGAGAAGAGCTACGAGCTGTGGGCCTTCGTCGGTGACCAGCCGGTGCCCGCCGGAACTTTTGACGCGAGGAACGACGCGACAACGGTGATTCCGATCTCGAAGCAGGAGACCCTCGGCGAGGCGCCGGTGAAGTTCGCGGTCTCCGTCGAACCGAAGGGTGGCGTCTCCTCCCCGACGGGCGCGATCGTCCTCGTCGGGGAGCGGTTCTGAGGCGGTAAACGTCTCGGCGGCCCGCGCGTCTCATCCCTGTCGGCGGACGGCAAGCCCGCCGGAAGGACGGACGAAATGAACCACAACCCATTCCAGAAGAAACTTTTCGGCGCCGCGACTCTTCTCCTCGCGGGCGCGCTTGCGGCCGGGACGGCCCTCTCGCAGCCCGCGCCCGGGCGTTTCGCCCGCGGAATCCGCACGGCAATGGCGACGCTCGACCTGACGGACGCCCAGAAGGACAAGGTCAAGGCGATCTTCACCTCGCACAAGGACGAGGGCATGACTTTCCACGCACAGGTCAAGGCGGACCGCGAAGCCCTGAAGTCCGCCGCCTCGGCCGCGAACCCCGATCCCGCCACCGTCGGCGCTGCGTTCCTGAAGGTGCGGGCGGACGGCCAGGCGACCAAGGCGAAGATGAAAGCCGTGCGCACCGAGATCGACACGGTTCTCACGCCCGAGCAGCGGGCGAAGCTCGACGGCTGGATCGCCGCCCACCTCCAGCAGCGGCGCATGTTCCGCGGCGCCGCGCTGAACTGAACGAAGAGTGACAGCGCCTATTCCACCGGCATGACGAAGTCGAACTTCGCGACGTCCACGAGGCCCTTGTCCGTGAGCTTGAGCTCGGGAATCACGGGCAGCGCGAGGAAGGCGAGCGTCATGAAGGGGTGATCCATCGTGCCCCCGAGTGCACGCG
>DASVJU010000378.1:0-4304 GCA_036385755.1 Thermoanaerobaculia bacterium | reverse complement strand
CGAGGCGCGCCCCGCGAAGGTGCCCGGGTCGCCGAAGACCGAAGCCGCGATCGTGTTCGACTCTCCGAGGCGGAACGTGAGCTTGCCGGAGTAGAGGTCGTTACGGACGTTGTCCGTTCCGCCGCCGAAAACCGGAGACTTCGTCGCGTCCCGATTCGTCGCGAAAACGCGCTCGTACGGCTGGTCCTGGACGACCCTGTCGTACGCCGCGAAGAACCAAAGCCGGTCCTTGACGAAGAATCCGCCGAGGTCCGCGCCGGCGTCGATGCGCTTCGGCACGGAGTACGCGCCCTGGGACACCGTGTGGCGGTCCGCGGTCTTGCTGTCGTTGGCGGCCAGGGAGGCGCTGTCGTAGTAGCCGAAGGCATCCCCCTTGAAATCGTTGCCCCCCGATTTCGTGATCACGTTGATCGTCCCGCCGAGGACGCGGCCATATTCGGCCTCGTAGCCCCCCGTCCTCACCTCGACCTCCTGCACGAACTCGTTGTTCAGCGTCTTGGCCTGGGTGCCGATCTTGATGCCGGTCGTGTTCACGCCGTCGATGATGTAGGAGTTCTCGAGGCCCGTCGCGCCGTACACCGTGACGTTGCCGGAGACGTCCGTTCCCGTTCCCGCCACGGTATTCGCGATCGAGGCGAAGTTCCGCCCGAGCGGCAGCCGCTGGATCGACTCGAGAGTGGCGTTCGTTCCGACCGAAGTCTTCGTCGTGTCGACGACCGGCGCCTCACCCGTGACGACGATCTCCTCCTTGACCGAGACCGCCATCGTGATCGGGATCGTCGCCGTCGCGCCGAGCTGAACGTGGATGTTCGATTTCTCCACCTTCGAGAATCCGGACAGCGACGCGACGACCGTGTAGACGCCGGGAGGGAGCGCCGGGAACCGGAAACGTCCCGCGGCGTCCGAGACTTTCGTGCGCGCGCCCTGAAGACTCGGTGACTTCGCCTCGAGCGCCACGCCGGGAAGCGGCGAGCCGTTCGTGTCGGTGATCGTGCCTTCGATGTCGCCGACGGTCTGCGAATGGGCCACGTTCGCCGTCAAGCCGACGACGGCGAGAGTGAACATCAGGAATGTGCACAGCCAACGGGATTTCATGTTCAATCTGCCTCCTGAAATGAAAAACACAAAAGAATGGAGAAGAGATGCGGTGATCTCAACGCGAGAGTTCATGGTCGTGACGACGCCTTAAAGGTGACGTGAGGCTAACAGTAAGGAAAGGCACCGTGGTTTCCTAGCGTCGGGGCGTGCCCGAGGCCGCGTCGATCATCGCGAGGGCAGACCGGATCTCCGGCTGGTCCGGCTTGAGCGCGAGCGACCGCGAGAGCTCGCGGCGGGCCTCCGCGAGACGCCCCTGACAGAAGAGCGAAAGTCCGAGACCGTTCCGGGACACGACGTCGCCCTCCTCCTGGGCGACCGCGTCGGCGAACGCCGTCTCCGCTCCCGCGCAGTCCTTCGCCTCGAACAGGGCGTCGCCGAGAGCGCGTTTCGTCCGGGCGCTCCGCGGCAACGCCGTCGCGGCCGCCCTCAGGAACGAGAGCCTGCGGGCGCCGGTGGCGCCCGGCCGCGCGGCGAGGTGCCGGTAGGCGGCGGCCCGGCGCTCGACGGCCCCCTCCGGATCGTGGTAGCCGTTCCGGAGAGCCGTCAGGAACGCGTCGTCCGCCTCGAGCCATTTTCCGAGCGCGAAGTACGCCTCCGACACGTTCATCCAGGTCTTGGGAGCGCCAGGGTCGAGCGTGAGGGCCCTCCGGTACCAGGGGATCGATTCGGACGGCTTCCCGCGCTTCCTCAGGAACGTCCCGATGTTCGAGAGCCCCATGGCCGTCTCGAGTCCGGGCCGCGGGACCGAAGCGCTCTCGACGTGCGACGCCTCGGCGCCCGTGAGGTATCCGAGCGAGATCAGCTTCTTCGTGAACTCGTCGGCGACGCGTTTCTCCTCGGCAGGCCTCCCGGCGGGGACGAGGCGTTCCACGGCGCCGAACGTGGCCCAGCTCTTCGCCGGAAGGGGCGCCGGCGCCTTTGCGACGATCCCCGGGACGGGGTGCCCTTCCCAGGCGGGATCGGGTGGAAGGCCGAGAAGCCGGGACATGGTCGGTGCGACGTCGAAGACGGTGGCCTTCCCTCGCACGGAGGACGGCGCCACGGCTGGCCCTTCGGCCACGAGGATTCCCGGCGTCCGATGCCAGAGGTACGCCGTCTCGATCTGCACGCCGGAAAAGGCGACCGGCCGGTCCGAACCCGACCTGAAGCCGTGGTCGGAGAGGAGAAGCAGCGTCGCCCCGTCCCGTTCGGCCCGGGCGGACAGCTCGCCCAGGAGCCGGTCCGCCTCTCCGTACAGGGCTGCCACGCCGTTCCCGTATTTCCGGAGGTCCTCCTCGGTGACTCCGGCAAGCCGCGGCGCGCCGAAGCGTCCGAGGACGTGGCCGATTTCGTCCGTCCCCTGAAAGTAGACCATCAGAAGCTCCGGCTTCTCGCGGTCATAGAGGTCGAGGGCGATCCGCCCGGTCACGCGGGTGACGCCGAGGATCTTCCGAAAGCCGGTCACGGGATCGGCGAGGTCTTTCCCGGCGAGGACCGCCGCGTCGAACTCGGCGTGCGTCACGGCGAGCCCTCTTGCAACATCGTCGTACGGCGGGCTCCCCTCGCGGCGCAGGACGAGGCGCGCCCCGTCCGCCAGCCCCTCGGGCCACGTCAGCGCGGGAGAGCGAGCGAGGCTCTCGGGGTCGAAGAGAACCGGCGCGACGCGGTCGGAGACGAGAAAGCCGTTCACCTTCTCGGCGGGCCAGGTCGCCCACCACCCCACGACGCCGACGGAGATGCCGCGCGCCGAGGCCGCGTTCCAGATAGCGGGCACCTTCCGCGAGCGGCTTGTAACCGGGATCAGGACCCGATTCGTCGCGTCGTTTTCCTGAAAATCGGCCACGCCGTGGTCGACCGGTGTCCGCCCGGTCGCGATCGTCGTCCAGATGAGAGGCGACGCCATCGGCTCGAAGGTCGCGAGGTCGTACGTCCGCCCGCGCGCGACGAGCCGCGCAAGATGCGGCAGCTTTCCCTCCCTCAGCAGCGGGTCGAGGAGCCCCCAGTCCGCGCCGTCCCATCCGACGACGACGATCCGCGGCCGCGGCAGGGCGGAAGAGCCCGTTCCCGCGGCGAGCACGAGGCCGAGAAGCGCGCCGGGCACGCGGAGGCGTCGAAGCGGTCGCAACGCGGCCATTCTAAAGTCTGGAGGAAGAACGAAAAGGGGGAAGGCCGAAGCCCTCCCCCACGTTCTCCGCCGGAGCGTGAAGACCTAGAAGCTCAGTCGAACCCCCAGCTTGAACACCCGAGGGTTGCTCCTCCAAGAGATCAGGTTGTAGCTCGAGTTCGCACTGTTAGGGTTCGTGACGGCCGAACAGTCGGACACGGTGCCGGGCCCCGTGTTGCTCAAAGTGTTGTTCGGGGGCGCGACCGTGCAGTCCTGAACCCGGCCGAGGATGTCTTGACGGTTCAGGAGGTTGTTCCCCTGCGCCATCAGGGTCACGGTAACGGCGCTCAACTTGATCGCGTAGGAAGCCGAGAGGTTGAAGTCGTAGTCCCACGGGGTCCGGCCGGCGCTGCCGGTGGGGACGACCTGGTTGCCCTCGGCGCCGTAGCCGCTGTTGAAGTAGCCGAACTCGGACAGCGGCGCGCCGGAACGCAGGTGGGCGCCGAGAGCGGCCGTCAGGCCGAACGGCATCGTGTAGGCCCCATCCAACCGGAACTGATGCCGCCGGTCAAGGGAGAGATTTCCGTAAGCGTTCTTCTCGAACAGAGGGTAGTCGAAGTCGGCATTGATGCCGGGGTCCGTCTGGCCGCCGCCGGGGTATGCGAACTCGGCGATGCTGGCCTCTCCGTTGTAGTTGCCGTACAGATGCGAGTAGAGGTAGCTGGCCTGGACCCACAACTGGTTCGAGACGCGATCCTTGACGACGAATTCGACGCCGTGGAACTTTCTCTCGGCGGCGGGAACGGCCACGTTCGTCGTCTGGGGGCCTGTGCACTGCGACTGCGGCGAGTTGGCGCTGGCGTCGATGTAGTCGCGCCCGTCGCACGTGTGGACTCCCTGCCCCGTCGAGAAGGGGCTCGAGGAGCCGGGGTTGATGATGACGCAGGTGTTGCCGTTCGCCTCGGCATAGCCCGCGTCGAAGTCGCACCGGTCCTCGATCGTCCGGCCGAGGTTCCGGTACGTGTAACGGACACCCACCGAGAGAGACGGGCTGAGGGCCTTCTCGAACCCGAGCGCGTATTCGTCCTGGTAGATCCCCTTCAGGTTGTCCTGGAACGGCTCG
>DASVJU010000377.1:0-1966 GCA_036385755.1 Thermoanaerobaculia bacterium | reverse complement strand
GGACGCCGTTTCGATGCGGCAGGGACGTCATTTTGAGGTGCTGCGCGAGGCGCTCTGCCATCTTCACGAGGGAACCCCGAAAGCGCGGCAGGACCGCGACGCGGATCTCGCCCGACGTGCCGTGCGACGCCTCGCGCACGGATCGGGCGGAATCGGCGGCGCGTCGAGCCAGGTCGCTTCGCCCGCGAGGCCCGTGTCGATCCGGTCGATGACACGGACGACGGCCGCCGCGTCGGGCGGCTCGACACCTTTCGGAAAGACCGCCGAAAGCTCCCGGCCGATGTCCGGCATCGCCTCGTCGAGGCGCGAAGGCGCGCCCTGCCCGAGCATCACCCGCGCGGTACGTTCCTCGCCGAAGAGGAAGATCGTCGCGAGGCCGTCCCCGCTCTCGCGTTCGCGCATCCGCCAGCGGCGATACAGCCCCTGCATCGCGTCCGTCACCGGGAGGCCGTCTGCGCTCTTCAGCGTGTACACGTAGATCTTCAGGAAGGACGACGACGACTCCTTCAGTGCCTTCAGCCGGGCCGCGATGCGGTCGCGCGCGTCGGGCGCGAAGAGGCTCCCCTCGTCGGTGACCCACGCCGCGGGCGCCGCGGGTAAGGGGCGTTGCGCGGGTTGGGCGGGCTCGGCGAGAGACCACGCCGTGCCCGCGAGGACGAGAATGAGGATGAGCACGACGAGCGACGCGCGCCTCAAGGCCGGCGCTCCCGCGGGCGCTCCACGCGCACCTTCGCAACCGCGCGGGCGATCTCGTCGGCGGCCCGGTCGACTTCTTCCTCCGTGGTGAAGCGGCCGAGGCCGAAGCGGATCGACGCCTCGGCCTCCCCGCGAGTGCGTCCGAGCGCGAGGAGGACGTGGCTCGGCTCGGCCGACGCCGACGTGCAGGCGGACCCCGACGACACGGCGAGGTCGCGCGCGCTCGACATGACGGCGTCCGCCCGCGCGCCCGCGATCGTGACGTTCAGGTTTCCCGGGAGGCAGAGGGACGGGTGGCCGTTTCGCGAGAGGCCGTCCACGCGCAAACGCAGCCGCTCCCAGAGCCGGTCCCTGAGGCCGGCGACCCTTCGGGATTCAACCTCTCCCTCCGTACGCGCGAGCTCGGCCGCGGCGCCGAAGCCCACGATGCCGGGGACGTCGAGCGTCCCGGGCCTCAGGCCGCGCTCGTGGCCGCCGCCGAAGAAGAGGGGCACGAGCTTGACGCGCGGATTCACCGCGCGCACGAAGAGAGCGCCCACGCCCTTCGGGCCGCATAGCTTGTGGGCCGAGAGCGACACGAGGTCGAGGCCGAGGCCGTGCACGTCGAGCGGGATCTTGCCGAGCGCCTGAACGGCGTCCGTGTGAAAGACGATCCCGTGTTCCTTGCAGACGCGCGCGATTTCGCCGACGGGGTTCAGGGTGCCGATTTCGTTGTTCGCCGCCATGACGGACACGAGCACGGTCTGCGGCGTGATGGCCGCCGCAACGGCCTCGGCGCTCGTGAGTCCTTGCGCGTCGGGCGAAAGGTACGTGACCGAAAAGCCCTCGGTCTCCAGGCGGCGGCAGGGGTCGAGCACGGCGCGGTGCTCGATCGCCGACGTGACGACGTGCGCCCGGGGGGCCTGCCGGGCCCGCGCCGCGCCGAGAACGGCGAGATTGTCCGCCTCGGTCGCGCCCGACGTGAAGACGATCTCGCGCGGGTTCGCGCCGACGAGGCGCGCGATCGCCTCGCGCGCCGCGGTTACGGCGGCCTCGGCGCGCCAGCCGAACGCGTGGCTTCTCGACGCCGCGTTTCCGAAATGCTCCGTGAAATACGGCCGCATCGCCTCGAAAACGCGCGGATCGACCGGCGTCGTGGCGTGATAGTCGAGGTAGATGGGAGGTTTCGGTGTCACGTGCCGGCAACGCCATCCTCGGCCCGCCGACCACGGTTTGCAACCTGCTGCGGGAGATGAGCGAAGATCCGGATCCGGATGCTCCACGTTCTCGT
>DASVJU010000376.1:0-2492 GCA_036385755.1 Thermoanaerobaculia bacterium | reverse complement strand
CGCGACGCCGTCCACCGCGACCGTCCCCGACTCGGGCCCCACCGTGGCGTCCCGGACGGTGATGATCGTCGGCTCGATCCTCGAGCACGCCGCGCGCGACCTCTTCGCGCGCATCGAACAGAACCGACAGAAACAGGGTGGCTCGTTCGACGACGCCGCGCTCCGTCTGATCGCGCGGGAAGGCACCGTCGTGTCCGAAAAGTCCTACGAAACACCCGCGGATCTCGTCTGGGACGACGCGACCTACCGCGGCGACGCCTATCCCGTTTTCGCCTGGGGGTGCGACATCGCCGAGGTCGAGGTGGACCTCGACACGTTCGAGACCACGGTCCTCGGCTTCTGGGCCGCGCAGGACGTCGGCAAGGCCATCCATCCCGTCATGTGCAAGGGGCAGATCGAGGGCGGAACGCTGCAGGCGATCGGCTGGGCACTGAACGAGAAGCTGGTCCTCAAGGACGGGAAGATCCTCAATGCCCGCATGACGGATTACGTCGTGCCCACGAGTCTCGACGCGCCCCGCTTCACGACGATTCTCCTCGAGGATCCCTATTCGAAGGGGCCCGGAGGCGGCGCGAAGGGCATCGGAGAGCTGCCGATGGACGGCGGCGCGCCCGCAATCGCCGCCGCGATCGAGCACGCGACGGGGATCGTCCGCGACGACCTGCCGCTCCTTCCCGAGGACCTCTTCGAGGCGTGGAGGGCGGGGCGATGAGAATGACCTTCGTCGTGAACGGGCGTTCCCGCACGCTCGACGCGCCTCCCCTCGCGCGCCTCCTCGACATCCTCCGGGGGCCTCTCGGGCTCACCGGCACGAAAGAGGGCTGCGGCGAGGGCGAGTGCGGCTCGTGCACCGTGCTCCTGGACGGCGTTCCCGTGAACGCGTGCCTCGTCCCGGCGGGCCAGTGCGACGGGCGAACGGTTCTCACCGTGGAAGGGCTCGCCTCGAGGGACGCGCTTTCCGATCTGCAGGAAGCGTTCGTGAAGGAGGGCGGCGCGCAGTGCGGCATCTGCACGCCCGGCATCCTCATGGCGGCGCACGCGCTCCTCGCGGCGAACCCGCAGCCGGGCGAGGGTGAGATTCGCGAAAGCATCGCGGGCAACCTCTGCCGCTGCACCGGCTATCAGCGCATCGTCGAGTCGATCCGGAAAGCCGCGAAAGAGCAGGCCTCGCGTGAACCTGGCTGAGCTCGCGCTCTACCCGTTCGAACGCCCCGGGACGCTCGGCGAGCTGTGCCGGACGCTCTCGGCGCGCGCGGGCCGCAAAGAGAAGACCGTCCTCCTCGCAGGGGGAACGGACTGGATCGTGGAGCGCCGGTTCGCCCCACCCGAGGACCCGAACGACCTGCCGCTCGTGCTCGACGTCTCGCGCCTCCCGGAGATGCGCGGCATCACGGTCGCGAAGGAAACTGCCACCATCGGCGCCGCGGCGACATTTCTCGAGATCAAGAGCCATGCCGTGCTCTCGAGACGGGCGCCGGTCCTCACGGCCATGGCGCGCGAGGTGGGAGCCGTCCAGATCCAGGCGCGCGGCACCCTGGGCGGCAACCTCGCGAGCGCGTCTCCCGCGGCCGACGGGGCGGCGGCGCTCATGGCCCTCGACGCCGACATCGTCCTCGCGAGCATCCACGGCGAGCGGCGCGTGCCCCTGACACAGTTTTTCACGGCCTACCGCACGACACGGCGGGCCGAGGACGAGGTGATCGTCCGGGTGGAGTTCACGCTCCCGCGGACGGGCGCCCACCAGGTCTGGAGAAAAGTGGGCACGCGCGTCGCCCAGGCGATCTCCAAGGTCGCCCTCGCGGCCGTCGCCGAGGTCGAGCGGGGCCGCGGCGTCCGCTCCGGATTCGGCATGGCCTCGGTCGCTCCCGTGACGGTCTCCCTGCCGACCGTTCGGGCGCTCGGCCTCGCCCCCAACCTCGCCTCGGTCTCGGATGAAGAGCTCGACGCGGCGACGCGCCGGGACATCGCCCCCATCGACGATCTCCGCTCGACGGCCGCCTACCGGGCGCACGTCGCCTCCGCGCTCGTGAAGGGTTTCTTTCGAGAACTTCGAATGGCCGCCGGCTCCTGAACCCACCGCGGGCACGCCGCGCCGCTCGCCCTTATGATTCAGCCTCCCCCGGGAGGTAATCGATGCGAGAGGTCATCCAGCACGAGCCCGGCACGTTCTGCTGGCCCGAGCTCGCCACGACGGACGCCGATTCGGCAAAGGCGCTGTACGGCGCCCTCTTCGGCTGGACCTTCGACGACCAGTCCCCGGAGGCCGGCGCCACGTACACGATCGCGCGGCTTGCGGGCAAGGACGTGGCCGCGCTCTACACCCTCCAGAAGTCCGAGCGACAGCTCGGCGTCGCCGCCCACTGGAACTCCTACGCGGCCGTGAAGAGCGCGGACGAAAGCGCGCTCCGCGTGAAGGTCCTCGGCGGGACGACCTTCGGGGCTCCATTCGACGTCGGCCCGAACGGGCGCATGGCCATCGTGAAGGACCCTCA
>DASVJU010000375.1:0-2020 GCA_036385755.1 Thermoanaerobaculia bacterium | reverse complement strand
CCGTCGGCTCGTCGGCGAGGAGGAGCGCCGGGCGGTTCGCGAGCGCCCGCGCGACGGCCACGCGCTGCATCTGGCCGCCCGAGAGCTCGTACGGGTACGCGCGCTCCCTGCCGGAGAGGCCGACCTCGCCGAGGAGGGCGGCGCCCCGCGCGTCCGCGTCAGCCGGCGAGGCGCCGTCGAGGAGGAGCGGCAGCGCGACGTTCTCGAGCGCGTTCATCGTGGGCAGGAGGTTGAAGAACTGGAAGATCGTCGCGGCCGTCCTGCGGCGGTACGTGTCGCGCGCGTCCTCGCCGAGAGCGGCGAGGTCCCGCCCGTCCACGAGGACGCGGCCGGACGACGGCCGGTCGAGCGCGCCGAGGAGGTTCAGGAGCGTCGACTTGCCGCAGCCCGAGGGCCCGAGGAGCGCCGTGAACGTGCCCGGCTCGAGGGCGAGCGAGACGTCGAGGAGGGCGTCGACGGGCGACGCGCCCGGCCCCGGCAGGTAGGACTTGGAGACGGACTCGACTTCGACCCGAGCTCCCACGGCGCCCATCCTACGTATCATCGGTCCTTCGGGATGGACACGACGTGCTGAAGAACCTCGCCGGCCTCTGGCGCCACCGGGCGCTGGTCGGCGTCCTCGTCTCGAGGGAGCTCAAGGCGCGCTACCGCGGGAGCGTCCTCGGCTTCTTCTGGTCGCTCCTGAATCCGCTCCTCATGCTCGCCGTCTACGCGTTCGTGTTCGCGATCATTTTCCAGGCCCGCGGCGCATCGACGTCTCCCTATGCGCTCTTCCTCTTCTCGGGACTCCTCCCGTGGAACTGGCTCTCGTCGGCCCTCACGGACGCGGCCTCGTCCCTCACGACCCACGGGGCGCTCCTCCGGAAGATCCTCTTCCCGGCCGAAGTGCTGCCCCTCGTGGCGGTCGTGGCGCAGGGCGTCCACTTCGTCTTCGCCGTGCCGGTCCTCCTCGCGGGGCTCGTCCTCGGCTCCTTCGGCGTCTTCGGCACGCGGGTCCCGATCGGCTGGCCGCTCGTGCAGGCGGTGCCGCTCCTCGTTCTCGAGGGCGTGTTCCTCGCCGGGATCGGGTTGTTCCTCGCCGCGCTCACGGTTCATTTTCGCGACGTGAAGGATCTCCTCGCGACGGCGCTGTCTCTCTGGTTCTTCGCGACGCCCGTCCTCTACGCGCTTTCCGACGTCAAGCAGGAGCGCGTGCGCGCGCTTCTCGTCCTCAACCCGGCGGCGCCCCTCTTCGACGCCTGGCGCGATGCGCTCTTCTACAGCCGTTGGATCGAGCCGTCTCGCTGGGGCGTCCTCCTCGCCATCGCGTGTGTCGCCTTCCTCGTCGGCTACGCGCTCTTCGACCGGCTGCGTGATTCGTATCCGGAGGCGGTGTGAACGCCGCCACGCCCGCGGTGAGAGCCGTCCGTCTCTCGAAGGCGTACCTCAAGTGGGGACGCACGCGCGCGTTCGGCACGCTCAAGTCGGCGCTTCTCGGGCGCTCCCTCGGGGCCGCGCTCGCTCCGTCCGAAGTGGTCGCCGCCCTCTCGGACGTTTCGTTCACGGTGGCGCGGGGCGAGACGTTCGGCGTCGTCGGGCCGAACGGCAGCGGCAAGTCGACGCTTCTGAAGCTCGTCGCCGGCCTCTTCAAACCGACGTCCGGGCAGCTCACGGTGGACGGAAAGGTCTCGGCCCTCATCGAGCTCGGCGCCGGCTTCCACCCGGAGATCTCGGGGCGCGAAAACGTGGTCATCAACGGCGTCATGCTCGGCCTCACGCGCAAGGAGATCGAACGGAAGCTCCCCGAGATCGTGGCGTTCTCGGGCCTCGAGGACTTCATCGACGAGCCGGTGAAGACGTATTCGTCGGGCATGTACGTGCGGCTCGGCTTCGCGGTGGCCGTGCACGTCGACCCGGATGTGCTGCTGATCGACGAGGTGCTCGCCGTCGGCGACGAGGCCTTCACTCGCAAGTGCCTGGACAAGCTCGCGGAGTTTCACCGCCGCGGCAAGACGATCCTGTTCGTAACCCACTCGCTCGG
>DASVJU010000374.1:0-6663 GCA_036385755.1 Thermoanaerobaculia bacterium | reverse complement strand
GCCGTCTCCGAGTCGGTAGCGCGCCGCGAGAGAAAAGTCCTGGAACGTCGAGTGCCAGCAGTGGCATGAGTCCCTGGAAGTCTCGGGTGAGAGAAATGGCGGGAACGGCCCGTCCGTGTACCTCGCGAAGATGTAGGGAATGCCGAGCGTCGCGGAAAGCCGGTCCGTGAGGCCGTAGTCCGCCTCGAGAAGCACGGTGACCGTTTCGGTGTTTCCGCCCGAGATGCGGGTTCCATCGGTAAGCCGGCGGCCGGTGTCATCGTAGTACTGAGTCAACAAGGTGACGCCTCCGACGCCCTGCGGCAGCGTAAACGCCTGCGCGAAGGCGGGCGCCGGAACCGACGCGAGCGCCCCCACGAGCGTGAGCGAACGCAGGAGACGTTTCATTGTTCGAGTCTCCTTCAAAGATATCATGTTGCGCACTGGACCCCTCTCAGATTGGCGCCACCGGCGGCAGAAGTCCTCATAGAATCGTGGGGATTTCCTGATGCGCGAAAATTCGGGTCCCCCAGCGCAGGTCTTGATCGGCGCTCTCGTGTTCGACGCCGAACGCCGCCAGCTCATCGGCGAAGACGGCGCGGTCGAGCTCCCGACCAAGGAGTTCGAGCTCTTGTCGCTCCTCGTCTCCAAACGGCCGCGCGCCGTTTCCAAGGACGAAATCCGGGACGCCTTGTGGCCGCGGACGATCGTCACCGAAGCGAGCCTCACCAGCCTCGTAAAGGAGCTTCGGACGAAGCTCGGGCAGACAGGACGCCGGGGGCCCATTCGAACGGTGCACGGGTTCGGGTACGCTCTTGCGATCGAGGGAACGCCCCGGCCGCCCGCGTCGTTTCCCCGTCTCGTGCGCGGAGCTACCGAGATCGCCTTCGTGTCGCGCGAGCTCGTCTTGGGACGCGAGCCGGGTTTGCCGGGATCGATCGACGACGTCTCCGTGTCCCGCCGGCACGTGCACCTGAGATGGGATGGCACGGCGGTCGTCCTTACGGATCTCGCGAGCAAGAACGGGACCTTCGTGAATGGCGTGCGAGTTTCGGGCCCGGCTTCGCTGGTCGACGGAGACGAGGTGAGGCTCGGCCTCGTCTCGTTCGTCTACCGCGCGCCGCGGTCCGCGGGCGAAACGACCACGAACACGGTGGCCTGAGGCCGGCCAGACATCTCAGTACCCTTCGCCTTCCGCCGCCGCGACCGCCTTTCCGCGGTGGAGGCGGAAGACGATGACGAAGTAGAGGACGGCGAGGGGGAGGCCGATTGCGAGCCAGCCGAGCGCGGTCCTGAGTCCCGCCGGGTCGCCTCCCGCGTTGTGGGCGGTGAGGGAGAGCGCGGGATTCGACGTGGACCGCAGCATGACCGGGAAGACGCAGGCCGCGGTCGCCGTCGAGAGGCCGGCGAGGAAGGAACACGAGCCGAGGAACGCGGCGCGATCGCGCCCGCGCGACGAGCCGGCGAAGACGGCCGCGAGGCCCGCGGCCGCCCCGGCTGCGAGAAAAATCGCCAGGGGCCGCCGGGGGAGCGCGGCGAGGAGGTCGGGGTTGACCGCCGCCGTCGCAACCGTCACGACGATCCAGAGAACCGCGACCGCGGCATGGAACGGGCGCACGAGCGCCCGGCTTCTCGCGTGCACGGGACCGTCGGTCTTCCACGCGAGAAAAGTCGCGCCGTGCCCGGCTAGGGCGGCGAGCGCGAAGATCCCGACGAGGACCGTGTACCAGTCGAGGATCCCGACGGGATCCTTCGCCGTGAAGTCCGTGAACAACGCGAGCTCGAACCAGCCGTCCGCGTCCAACGGGACGCCGCGGATCAGGTTTCCGAGAGCGGCGCCGAAGAAGACGGGGAGGAGGCCGCTCGCGACCGCGAATGCGAGATCCCACGTCCTGCGCCAGATCGAGTCTTTCACGTGGCTTCGGAATTCGATCGCGATCCCGCGCAGGATGAGAGACCAGAGCACGAGGAAAATCGCGAAGTAGAAGCCGGAGATTCCCGAGGAGAGGATCTTCGGGAAGGCGACGAACAGAGCGCCCCCCGCGGCCAGAAGCCAGACTTCGTTTCCGTCCCAGTAGGGGCCGATCGCTCCGAGGACCTGGCGCCGCTCGGGATCGGTCTTCGCGACGAACAGGTGGAGCGCTCCCGCGCCGAAGTCGAAGCCGTCGAGGACCACGTAGGCCGTGAGCATCAGGACGGCGACGGCGTACCAGAGCTCAGGCATGGGTCGCCTCGTGCCGCGGAATTTCGGGCGACGGTCCGTGGCCGATCTCCCGTGCGATCAGGAAGAGGAAGAGCACGCCGAGCAGGAGGTAGAGTCCACAGAAGCCCAGCAGCGTGAACAGCGCCGTGCCGCCGTGGACCGTGGGGCTCGAGCCCTGCGCCGTCCGGAAGAGGCCGTAAACGAGCCAGGGTTGCCGTCCCAGCTCCGTCGTGACCCATCCCGCGATGACGGCGATGTACGGAAACGGAAAGGCCAGCATCAGGACCCAGAGCATGGGACCGGTCCTCTCCAGCCGGCCCATCCAGAGAAGCAGACTCGCGGCGGCCATGATCGCGATCAGGATCGTCCCGAGGCCCGCCATGATGTGGAAGGCGTAATAGAGAAGCTCGATGTTGTCGGGCCAGTCCTTCTCCGGGAATGCGCTCAGGCCCTGGACCTCGCTCGACGTGTGGCCGAAGGCGAGCACGCTCAGGACGAGCGGCACCGTGACGGGATTGTCGAGCCGCCTTTCCCGCACGTTCGGTTGGCCGATCATCGTGAGGCCCGCGCGGGGCCCGCTCTCGAAGCGGCCCTCCATGGCGGCGAGAGCCACGGGCTGGTATCGCGCCACATGCTTGGCCTGCGTGTCGCCGGTCGGAAAGGCGACGAGGACGCTCGAGATCAGGCCGGCCGTCGTGCCCAGCTTCAGGAAAAGGCGCGCCTGCTCCAGATGTTTCCCCTGGAGAAGGTAGAAGGCGCCGAGTGCCGCGACGACGAATGAGGCCGTCACGACGGTCGAGGTCATGTTGTGCGCGTATTGCGCGATCGCCCAGGGATTGAAGAGGAACGCCCCGAAGTCCGCGAGGAGGAGCGACCCGTCCGGTCCGACGCGATGCCCGACGGGATGCTGCATGAAGGCGTTCGTCGTGATGATGAAGTAGCCCGAGAGCCAGCTCCCGACGAAGAGCGCGACCGCGGCCGCGAAGTGCCCGGCCCGCGAGAGCCGCTTTTCGCCGAAGACGAGGAGCGACAGGAAGCTCGACTCGAGGAAGAACGCGAAGAGGCCCTCCATCGCGAGCGTGTGTCCGATGACGTTGCCGGCGTAGCGGGAAAAGCGCGCCCAGTTCGTCCCGAACTGGAACTCCATCGGGATGCCGGTCACGACGCCGACGGTGAAGTTGATGCCGAAGATCCGGATCCAGAAGCGCGCGGCCTCGTTCCAGCGTTCCCCGCCTCTGCGCAGGCCCAGGGCCTTCATCACGACGATCAGAAACGCGAGCCCCATCGTCAGGACGGGGAAGAGGTAGTGGTAGATCAGCGTGAAGGCGAACTGGAGGCGGTGAAGAAAGAGTGGGTCACCCATGAGGCTCCTCGAGTGAGCGCGACAAGAGCGTCACGATAGCGCATTCGGGTCCGGGCCCTCGGGGCTTGATCGCTTCGAACCGCTGTGAGACCGTTTGCCCCGGAGGCACGACACGACGTGAGCGATCAGGCGCCGTTACGGGTTGATCCCGTCTCCTCGCGGTCCGATCTCAAGGAATTCGTCGAGCTCGCGTACCGGATCTATGCCGGCGACCCCAACTGGCCGCCGCCGCTCCGGAGCGACGTGAGGTGGATGCTCGACGAGGCGAAGAACCCGTTCTGGAAGCACGCGAAAAGGAGGATGTTCCTCGCGCGGCGAGACGGGAAAGTCGTCGGCCGCATCGCCGCGATCGTCGACGAAGAGCACAACCTGGTGCACGAGGAGAAGACGGGTTTCTTCGGATTCTTCGAGAGCGAGAACGATCGGGAAGTGGCGGTCGCCCTTTTCGGCGCCGCCGAGGAGGCCGTGCGCGCGATGCTTCCCGGCTGCGAGAGGCTGCGGGGACCCGCGAACCCGTCCCTCAACGACGAGGTCGGGGCGCTCGTTCCCGCCGAGAGCGATCCGGGCCTGCCGTTCCTGATGATGACGTACAACCCCGCGTATTACCTCGACCTCTTCCGGGAGGCGGGATATGCGAAGAAGAAAGACCTCGTGGCGATCCTCGCGCCCGTGGGAGATCTCTCGTTTCGGAGACTCGCGCGCCTTTCGGACGCGGTTCGCAAGCGTGAGAAGAGCCTCGTCGTGCGGACGATCCGCATGGACAGGTTCGACGAGGATCTCGCGATCGTCAAGAAGATCTACAACGCCGCGTGGGAGAAGAACTGGGGCTTCGTGCCGATGACGTCGGAGGAGATCGACGCCATGGCCAAGAAGCTCAAGCCCATCATCCATCCGCCCTACATCCTCTTCGTGGAAATCGACGGGAACCCCGTCGGGTTCCATCTCGCGCTCCCGGACTTCAACCAGGTCCTCGTGAAGATGGGCGGCTCCCTGTTTCCATTCGGCTGGCTGAAGTTCCTGACGGAGAAGAAGAAGATCGACCGTGTGAGGATCCTGGCGCTCGGCGTCCTGCCGGCCTACCGCCGCCGGGGCGTCGACGCCATCCTCTATTACGAGGCCGCGAAGGAAGGCATCCGGATCGGCCACAAGTGGGCCGAGTTTTCGTGGATGCTCGAAGACAACGTCGACATCCTGAAGCCGCTCGAGGTTTTCGGCGGCCGCATCTACCGCCGCTACCGGATCGTCGAGAAGCGCCTGTAGAGCGCGTTCCCGACCGGGACCGCCACGAACGCGAGCGTGAGGCCCGCGAGGACGTCCGCCACGTAGTGGTACCGGCAGTAGACGGTCGCCATGACGAGCCCGACCGCGAACGGCAGGAAGATCCAGAACGTTTTTTTCGACCGGCGCGCGGCCTCGAGGAGGACCGCGATCACGACCATCGTGTGGCCGGACGGGAAGCAGTCGCGCTTGTTGCTTTCGAGGGCGTTCAGCGTGTCGTCGATGACCTGCGAGACCGCTCCGCGAGGGAGAGGTCCCGCATGGTGCACGGTGAAACGGGGGCCGACAGCGGGAACGAGGAAGTAGCCCACGTAGCTCACGAAGAAGACGAACACCATCGTGAACGCGTACCGGCCGAAGTCGCGCTCGGCGGCCGGCCGCTCGCGGTCGTCCAGCAGGACGAATGTTCCGAGGACGATCGGATGGAAATAGTAAAGCGAGTAGAAGAAGGTCAGGACGTCCGAGAGGAGCGGCGTCGCGAACCTCTCGAGCGCCACGGTCGGATCCGTGCCGCAAAGCCAGCGGTCGAAGGCGATGAGGACGGGATCCCTGTCGACCGGATTGACGGCCCGAATGAGCGGCCCGAGCCCGTCGAAAATCACGACGACGCAGGCGATCACGTAGTAGTCGAAGAGAACCTGAAGAGCCTTGGAAGGGCGGGGACTGCGGCCGCGGAGTGTGGCGATCAGCGCTGGAATGCCCGCGACGACGCTCATTCTCAGAAGAACTCCCGGGGATTCCAGCGCCTTCAGGTGGAGGAGGCCGGCGACGACGAGGCCCGCCGCGAAGAGCGACGTCAAGGCATCGACCGGCTTCCAGCGCACGGTGCGTTCTAACACGAACCTATAATGCCGTCGTGCGTCCTGCTCTTGCGGCTCTCGCTCTCGTCGGGTCGCTCGCGGCATCGGCCGCCCGCGCCGCGACGCCGGTGCCCGTCATCGACCTCAACTCCGAGATCCACGCCGTGAGCGCGCGCTTCGTGTCGGAGGGGATCCGGGACGCGGGGGCCTCGGGTGCGCCTTTCGTGATCCTGCGCATCGACACGCCGGGCGGGCGGCTCGATTCGACGCGGGAAATCACGCGGGCGATCCTGGGCTCGCCCGTGCCGGTCGTGGGCTGGGTCGCGCCCGCCGGAGCGCAGGCCGCCTCGGCCGGGTTCCTCATCCTCATGTCGTGCGACATCGCCGCCATGGCGCCGGGCACGAACGCCGGCGCCGCCTCGCCCGTCGGAGGAGGCGGCGAGGATCTCCCGAAGACGATCGCGAAGAAGATCGGGGAGGATGTCTCGGCGCTGCTCCGTTCGGTCACCGAGCCGCGCGGCCGTCCGGTGGACGACGCCGTCAAGGCCGTCACGGAGGCGACGTCGTATTCCGAGACCGAGGCCCAGAAACGAAAGCTGATCGAAGTCATCGCGCGCGATCTACCGGAGCTCCTCTCGCGGCTCGACGGGCGCACGGCGAAGCGCGTCGGAAGGCCCGACGTCGTCCTGAAGACCGCCGGACTCGCGACCGAGCCGCGGGAGATGACGCGGAAGGAACGGATTCTCGGCGTGATCGCGAGCCCGGCGCTCGCGGGAATCCTTTTCCTCATCGGTCTCGTCGGCCTCTACTCGGAGCTTTCCCATCCGGGCGGAATCCTGCCAGGCGTCCTCGGCGCGATCTGCCTCGTCCTCGCGCTCTTCGCGATGTCGGTCCTTCCCGTGAACGGCGCGGGCCTTTTTCTCATCTTGCTGGGCGCTCTCTTCTTTTTCCTCGAGGTGAAGCTCGCGGCGCACGGCGTCCTCGCCGTGGGGGGCGCCGCGGCGATCGTGCTCGGCGGCCTCCTGTTGTTTCCCGACCGG
>DASVJU010000373.1:0-6631 GCA_036385755.1 Thermoanaerobaculia bacterium | reverse complement strand
GCCCACGATTCCAGCGGCGCGGGAGCGCCCTCGTCTCCGTGATCCTCGTTCTCCTCGTCCTGACGATCGTGGGAGTCGGCATCGCGTACTTCACGTCGATGGAGGATCGCCTGTCGGGCAATACGCGCATCGCGAAGGCGGGCTTTTACGCCGCGGACGCGGGTCTCCGGCGGGGCGAGGCCCTCCTGAGAAAAGTCGTCAACATGCCTACGGCTTGCGTGCCCCCGACCCTTTCGGGGCTTCTCGCGGCGCGCTCGGGGGCGCCCCTCAGGGTGCCCGGCGGCGGATACGACGCACTGGTTCTCGATTTCTCGACTTTCGACGCCACAGCGCTCTGCCTCGGAACGGACGCGCAGTCCTACGCCAGCGTCCTCATTCCTGCTCCCGCCGCGGTCTCCGTCGTGGATCGGGTCACGTACTCGCTGTACCTCCGCAACAACGTGGACGACGCGGAGGGCACGGACGTCGCCGACAAGGACAACATCGTAAATCTCGTTTCCGTCGGAACCGTGCAGCTCGCGGCGGGCGTGATCGTGACGAAGATCGTCGAGGAGCAGATCCTCCTGACGACCGGCGGAGGATCGACGGGAGCCCAGAAAGACGTGAACGCGGGCGGAACGAACACGATCACCGGGAAGAAGAAATAGCCAATGACGAAACATCGCCGCCCCGTCGCCCTTCCTTTGTCCGTGAGGAAGGGGTGCGCATTCCTTCTTCTCTTCGCCATGAGCCTGGGCGGTGCGGGCACCATCCAGGGCGCGACGCGACTGGAAGGGTTCGACCCTCTTCGCCAGATCACCGCACAGCTCCTCCGCCCGAACTTTCTCATCCTCCAGGACATCAGCGGGTCGATGCGCTGGGACGTGGGCGCGCACTCCCTCATCGAGGACGAGGATTCCGTCGGCCGGCTCGTCTGGAGCGTGACCTGCCTCGACAGCAACCCGGGCCCGACCGCGACACCGACGGTGACCCCGACGCCCACGTTCACGGACACGGCGACGCCGACGCAGACG
Source organism: Thermoanaerobaculia bacterium (assembly GCA_036385755.1). GTDB lineage: Bacteria > Acidobacteriota > Thermoanaerobaculia > UBA5066 > UBA5066 > Fen-183. Next base: position 5,618 of record DASVJU010000373.1, on the reverse strand, counting down.
TCCACCTTCACGCCGACGTTCACCGCGACGAGCACCTCCACGCAGACGTCCACGTTCACGCCGACGGTCACGTCCACGAGCACGTTCACGGCGACGACCACGCCCACGTTCACGCCGACGTTCACCGCGACCGTGACGAATACGGCGACGTTCACCTCGACGGCGACCGTCACGCCCACGAATACCGTGACGCCCACGATCACGAACACGGCCACGGTCACGAACACGGCGACGAATACGCCGACGGGCACGAACACGGCGACGAAGACCGCAACGCCGACGGTCACGAAGACATTCACGGTCACAAACACATTCACCGTCACGAGCACGGCGACGAACACGGCGACACCCACGAAGACCCCCACGGCGACCAGCACGCGCACGTTCACGAAGACGTTCACGAGGACGTTCACGCCCACGAGGACCCCCACGAAGACGATCACGCCGACGGCCACGAACACGTTCACGTTCTCGCCGTCGGGGACGCCCACGAAAACGCCGACGATCACGCCGACGTTCACGATCACGAACACGCCGACGAAGACGTCGACAGCCTCCGCGACTCCGACGAGCACGGTCACGGCCACGGCGACGAATTCGCCGACGGTGACGAATACGGCGACGGCCACGTCGACGGCCACCATCACGCCCACGAAGACGGCGACGCCCACGGTCACAAACACGTTCACGGTCACGAACACCGCGACAAAAACGGCGACGCCGACGATCACGCCGACGTTCACGAATACGTTCACGGCGACGGCGACGTTCACCCCGACGTTCACGGCGACGACCACGTCGACGTTCACGCCGACGTTCACGGCGACGGCGACGTTCACGCCCAGCTACACGCGGACTCCGACCTGGACGCCGACGTTCACCGCGACGTTCACGCCGACGTTCACGTCGACGGCGACGGCCACGCCCACGGATACGCCGACGGCCACGGCCACGCGGACGCCGTCGCCCACGAGGACGCCCTTTATCGGGGACCTCTACGTCCCGAGGAATCCGCTCGCGCGCCCGTCAGACCAGCCGGGCGTGGCGTCCCTTGCGTCCGCCGCGCGGCGTGGCCTGCCGGAGCCGGTGGCATTCGTGGCATGGAAAGGACCGGACCACGGTGCTTCGGGCCTGGCGGACCCCGGCTCGTCTCGTCTGGCCTCGGATGTGGAGTCGTTCGAAGCCTTCCTGCCGCGCGAGCCCCATGCGGCCGCCCTCGCCCTCGTAGCACCCCTTGCCAGGGCGCCCCTCGCCACCGCGACGCCCACGCCGACGCCGTTCGGTTGGATTCAGTATCCGACGCCGGCGCCGGGTGACACGCCGATCCCGACGGTCACGCCGCTGCCGGCGTCCTATCAGGGCTGCCACCGCTGGCGTTACGCGCTCCGATGGGAGCAGCCCTCGCGTCTCGCGATTCTCAAGAACGTCCTCGGCAACTCCGTGACGACGTACACGGACTTCAAGGCGCCGGGGTCGGGGAACCAGAACGATTGGCCGGATCCGATTTTCCACAGCATGGTCGCGGGCGCTTGGAATTACGCGAGCCCGTCGCAGCCGACGGTTGGAACGTACGCGCACGACTGCGACGCTCCCTCCGCACCGGCGTGCCAGGGTGTGAAGCCCTTCCCCGACCGGGACAACGAAGGCGAGCATCCCGGAATCTGGTACTCGAAGGGAACCTGGGATTGGCCCGACCCGAACTCGCAGGATCTGCCCGCGCACTCCTATAACTCCTTCTACCCGCCGTTTTATCACCCGGGCGCCGACACGACGGGCTCACTCAAATACGAAGACGCGGCGACTCCGCCCGTGGTCTTCGTCGCCGCGCCTTACGGAACCGCCGGAACGTATGACGGCTGGGCCTGGACGTTGAACTACGGCTACGCAGCCGCTCCGGGCAACGACATCGTCTACGGCCCCGACCCGGGTCCGCCTCTGGGCCTCGCCGCCGGTCCGCCCTTCGCGCTGATGGACGATACGACGGACGCCGGAAACTCGATCCCCGGGGTGACGGGGACGCCGGTTTCCCTCCCGACGGACTGGCAAACGCGCGGCGGCGGCGTCATCGGGGTCCCCACCGTGACTCCCAAGCCGACCGATCCAAGCGTGATCCAGTTCGGAGGAATCAATCAGCCCTCCTGGACGAAGAACCTCTTTCGGGACGTCGTGGGCAGGTCGAAAGACCTCGTGAACTGGGGCCTCATGACGTACACGGGCCTGCCCGCGGGCAGCGGGGGCCCGGTCTACAACACGCTCAAGACCATCACCACGATCGACACCGGCGCGGGCGACGTCTCCGTCATAGAAGGTCACATGCGCCATCGTTTCCTGGGTGGGCTCGCGGCGGTCAGCGGCACGCCGACGAAAGGCGCCATCTCCGAGGCGGACGCCGCCATGGGCGCGACTTGGGGCGCGGACCCGAGGAAGGCGTGCAACCGCGCTTACGGGGTCATTCTCTGCACGGACGGCGAGTCGAACATCACGAACACGGGCACTCCGGCGGACGCATTCTGGGGTTCGACGGCGACCCCGTGCAATCCGGATTCCGCTGGAACCGCGTTCATCAATTTCCCTCCCGGTGCCGCGGAAGCGATGTATCTGGACGCGCACCAAGTGGTCGGAGGTGCGATCGTGCGGGCCCGGACGTTCGCGATCGGAATCTCGTCCGACGTCTCACGTTGCGAGCTGAACCGCACCGCGTATCGCGGCCGTACCGACGCGGGTGCAAAGAAGAAGGATGCCGGATTCGTTCTGTACGATACGACCGATCCTCCGGTCGTGCGCGGAGACATCCGCCTGCCGCACATCAACCCGGCCCCCGAGACCGCCGGGACGTCGATTCCGACGGACGAGAGCGGGCCGGGCTTGCCGGACGGGGGCATCAACCGCTTCGATCCGGACCAGGCCACCCCCGTTTCCCCCGGCAAGGACTACGCCTTCTTTGCGAGTGACGCCAAGGCGCTCTACATCGCCTTCCAGACGATCCTGAACGGTTCGGCGACCGGCGACTACACGACGAGCGCTCCCGTTTCGGGGGCAGCCATCGGCCTTGGAAGCACGGTCGTCCTGACCTCGGCGACGTATCCGCTCTGGCAGGGCCACATCAAGGCCCTTGATACTTCGCCTTTGAGCCTAACCCCACCCCAGCCCATCGTCACCAAGTGGGACGCGGGCGCCGTCCTGACGAGCCCGGACCTTTCAAAGCCGTGGCAGCCCACGCCCGCCACGCGGAGTCTCTACACGTGGGATCCGGCGAGCGGCAACCTGATCGCGATCACCGCCGCGAACGCGGGCCTGATCAACGGCCTCTGCGGCGCGGCCTGCGCGACCACTCCAATCACGGCCTCGGTCGTCGATTTCATTCGTGGAAACGACGGAACCCTGACGAACACGACTCGCCCCTGGCTCCTGGGTCCGTCCATCAACGTGACGCCCGCGATCGTGGGTCCCGCGCAGCCGTATTTCCAGACGGGGAACGTCGTGAATCACAAACCCTTCGAGGGCTCTTTGTTCTACAAGGACCGGCGCACGCTGACGTGGCTGGGCGCCGACGACGGACTCCTGCATGCGTTCGACATGGATGACGGTGCCGAGGTGATCGGCCTCCTGCCTCCGAACCTGATCGCGAACCAGATCACTCTCTACAACAACTTCCTCGACCCGGATGCGGGGACCGATACCGGACAGAACGCCGGGCACCTGTTCGAAGAGCACACCTGGGGGGTCGCGAGCTCCCTGAGATTCGCAGACGTGTGGTTCGGCGCTCCGACGAACAGCTACAAGACGGTCGGATTCCTCACCGAGGGACCGGGAGGCGACGTCGTCGCCGCGATCGACATCACGCACCCGTATCCGGGCCGCGCGAGCAGCCCGGCCGTCCCCGCGGACAAGAACTTCAATTCCGCGAAGCCCGTGGAGATTCTCTGGACGAAGAATTCCTCGAACTACGCGGGCCTCTTCAGCTCCTGGAGCGTGCCCGCGGTCGCGGCCGACACGTTCACGACGAGCAAGATGACGTTCGGCGCCGGCATCAACCCGAACAGCCTCTACAACGCGCAGAAAAACGCGAGCGTCTTCGTCGTCGATCCCGTGGACGGCACGCTCGTTTCGTCGCCGCCGGTCGCCATCCTTCCGCTCGCTTCGCCCGATCCGCTCGTGGGCCTCCAGACGTTCACCGACTCGATTTTCTTCCAGACGAACGCCGTGGGTTTCCAGAACGACAACATCGCGAATCTGTCGCTCCAGGGGGACACGAATGGCCGCCTCGACGCGGTCTGGGGAGGCTGGGCGAGCCCGAACTCGAAGGCCCTCATCGACCTCAACGCGGCGGCGGGAGGCCCTCAGCCGCTCTACTATTCGCCGGCGGCGAACGGGATCGGAACGCTCGGCACACAGGTCTACGCCCTCGCAAGCGGCAGCTTCTACGAGACGAGCCCGGCCGTCTCGGGCTGGAACGTGAACCGCGACACGTCGGTCGAGAATCCGCCGGCCGGGTCTGGCTATCCGGACACGCTTCCCGCATTCGTCCCGACCCTCTTCGTCGCGACGAATCCGTACAAGATCGCTGATGTCGGCTTTGGTGCGGTGCCGATCGGAAAGGCGCCGCTCGACGGGCACATCCTCAAAGAGGTCATCGCCGGTATTCCTCTCAGCCCGACCTGCTTTGGCCCGGGGCCGGACCCGGCCCCTGGTTATGACAAGACGTATTCGGACGGTCTGGGCCCGACGCCCTGCCATCCTGAGGCATCGTTCGTGGCGCACACGAGCCTTGGTATCCACACCCAAGTCACGTCCTCGCCGCTCCTCGTGGGGAACGCGTCGTCGCCGACGCAGACCGTCTTTTTCACCGTCTACGATCCCGACTACGGCTGCACCGGCTTCTCATACGTCCTCAAGGTGGAGTTCGCGATTTCCGCGCCCGGCGTCGCCCCGTTGGGGTCGAAGCCGACCTGGGGCCCCGCGGGCTCCCCGCCGGGATTCACAGCGTCGCAGGCGACGACCGTCTTCGCGGCGGGTGCGGGTGCCGCGTCCGGATTCGTCGTGACGGACACGGGCGCCTTCGTCGGGCAGAGCGGCCTCGGAAAGGGTGTGTCGACTCTCGTCAAGGTCGAAATTCCCACTCCCCAGCTGCCGGGCGCGCCGAATTTCGTCCCCGTGTGGTGGAAGGAGCAGAAGTAGTCCCGGGAGGTTGCGGAGTTCCCGTTAGTATCCGCACGTGATCGCTGGGCCGGGAGCGCACGTGCGGTCGAGGGGTTTTTCCCTGTGGGAGCTCGGCCTCACGCTCCTTCTGGTCGCCGTCGTCATCGCGGTGGCCGTGCGCCTGATCGACCTCAGGACGAAGCTTCTGGTCGTCGAGAACTCTCCCGGCCTCGGCAGCGTGTTCGAGGCAGCCGCTCGCGCCCTCTCGCGGGACGTGACGGAAGCGGGCGGGGGCGGTGTCCCGCCCGGGGACGCCGTTCGCCCGGTCGCGGACAACACGAAAGAGGGGGAGGGGGCGAGCTACGAGGACCTCTCGGGAGCTCCGGTCTTCGTTCGAACGGGCACCGATCAGTTCGGCCTCCGCGGCGTGATGCGCACGCCCCTCCTCGCCGTCCGGCTGCCGAATGGAGAGGGCGGGG
>DASVJU010000372.1:0-1809 GCA_036385755.1 Thermoanaerobaculia bacterium | reverse complement strand
TTCTCGTGCTGCGGTGTCGGCCAGCGGGTCGATGCCGAGCACCTCGACGACCTCGCCGTCCACGGCTCCCGCCGCGGCCGTCTCGGTGATTGCGGGCGCGAGCGTCGCGCCCGCGCGCCTGACCCACGCGAGCCGCGCGAGAGTCGCCTCGGGGATGCCGGGGCCATCCGCGAGGACCGTGACCCCGGCCTTGCCTGCGACGAAGTCGACGGTGTCGGAGAAGGACGACAGCACCGAGGCGTTCGCGAGGCGGATCGCGGCGATCGTCGCGACGCCGACCGCGATGCCCGAAATCGTGAGAAGGAACCGGAGCCGGTCCTTTGCGGCCGGGCGGAGGACGAGCGGCCCGATGAGGGGACGAAAGCCGGAGCGAAAGCCCGTCACGGCCGGAGCTGCCCGTCGAAGAGACGCACGACGCGCGAGGCGCGCCCCGCCGCCTCGGCCGAATGCGTGGCCATCACGACGGTGATCCCGCGCGTCTCGACGAGGCCCGCGATGAGCGTGAGGACCTGCTCGCCGGCCCTCGAGTCGAGGTTCCCCGTCGGTTCGTCCGCGAGAAGGAGGGCGGGCTCGTTCGCGAGTGCCCGGGCCACGGCCACGCGCTGCAACTGTCCGCCCGAGAGCTCGTACGGGTAGGCGCGCTCCTTGTCGCCCAGCCCGAGGTCCTTGAGGCCGCGCGCGGCCCGAGCGTCGGCCTCGGCCGGACCGACTCCTTCGAGGAGGAGCGGGAGCGCGACGTTCTCGAGCGCGGTCATCGTGGGGAGGAGGTTGAAGAACTGGAAGATCGTGGCGGCCGTCTTCCTTCGGTACGCGTCGCGCTCGTCTTCGGACAGCGCCGCGAGGTCGCGCCCGTCGACGAGGATGCGGCCGCCGGTGGGACGGTCGAGAGCGCCGAGAAGGTTGAGAAGCGTCGACTTGCCGCAGCCCGAGGGCCCGAGGAGCGCCGTGAAACTGCCTCTCTCGAGCGTCAGGGAGATCCCGAGGAGCGCGTCCACCCCGGCGGCGCCGCGTCCGCCGCCGTACGTTTTTGTCAGGGACTCGGCGGTCACGCGGGCGCCCATCACCCTCATCCTACGTATGATGCTCGCGTCGGGATGGACGCCGCGTGCTGAAGAACCTCGCCGGCCTGTGGCGCCATCGCGCGCTCTTCTACGTTCTCGTGGCCCGCGAGCTGAAAGCCCGCTACCGCGGCAGCGTCCTCGGGTACTTCTGGTCGCTCCTGAATCCTCTCCTCATGCTCGCCGTCTACGCGTTCGTGTTCGCGGTCATTTTCCAGGCCCGCGGCGCATCGACGTCTCCCTATGCACTCTTCCTCTTCTCGGGCCTCCTCCCGTGGAACTGGCTCTCGTCGGCCCTCACGGACGCGGCCTCGTCCCTCACGACTCACGGGGCGCTCCTCCGGAAGATCCTTTTCCCGGCCGAGGTGCTGCCCCTCGTGGCGGTCGTCGCGCAGGGCGTCCACTTCGTTTTCTCCTTGCCCGTCCTCCTCGCGGGTCTCGTCCTCGGCTCCCTCGGCGTCTTCGGCACGAACGTCCCGATCGGCTGGCCGCTCGTGCAGGCGGTGCCGCTCCTCGTTCTCGAGGGCGTGTTCCTCGCCGGAGTCGGCCTCTTCCTCGCCGCGCTCACGGTCCATTTTCGCGACGTGAAGGATCTCCTCGCGACGGCGCTGTCGCTCTGGTTCTTCGCGACGCCCGTCCTCTACGCGCTTTCCGACGTCAAGCAGGAGCGCGTGCGCGCGCTTCTCGTCCTCAACCCGGCGGCGCCCCTCTTCGACGCCTGGCGCGATGCGCTCTTCTACAGCCGTTGGAT
>DASVJU010000371.1:0-5553 GCA_036385755.1 Thermoanaerobaculia bacterium | reverse complement strand
AGGGCCGTCCGCAGACGGCGCGTCGCCGCGTCGAGGCGGCCGCCCTGCTCCTCGATGCGCGCGAGGTTCAGGAGCGCGGGCACGTTGTCGGGCTTGAGGCCCAGCGACTTCTCGAAGTGAGGGACGGCCTCGCCGTCGCGGCCCTTCTCCATCAGCCAGTTTCCATAGTTCGTTTCGCACATGAAGCAGGAGGGGCTCCTCTCGAGCGTGTCCCGCCAGAGGGTCTCCTCGTTCCGGTCACTCCCGCTCTGCGCGTACGTTCGCGACGCGAGGACCGCGAGCGCGGCGACGCTGAGGACCACGGCCAATCTTCGCGGCGCGATGCCGAGCGGGGCGATCCAAGACGCCGCCCCGCACACGGTGCACGCGGCGAAGACGGCGACGGCTTGATAGGCGAAGTGGTCCGCGACCCACGAATAGCGCATCGCGTAGACATTGAAGAATCCCATCGCGGGAGCGAGGACGCCCAGAAAGAGCAGCACTCCGGCGAGCGGCCCGCGCCCCGCGCGGCGCCTGAGGAGCCACACGGCCGCGAGGAGCCCGAGGACGACGGCCGCCGGAATCCACTGGCTCAGTTCGCGCGGGTCGACGGTCCAACGCTCGTAAATGAAGGCGAGCTTCGCGGGGAAAAAGAGCTTGCCGGCGTAGAACAGCGAGGTCTGGCCGGCGAGGAGCGCGCGTCCGGCCGGTCCGATCTCCCATTCGCTTCCCGCCGCCTGCACCATCGTCCGCTCGAGCCACGCCGTCTGGAGAGCGAGTCCGGCCCCGACGGCGAACAGGGGGAGGAGCGGTCGGACGTCGCTCCACCCCACGCGCTCCCTCTGCCACCAGGCGAGAACGAGGAGCACGGCGGGGACGACGCAGGCAGTCGTCTTCGCGAAGAGCGCGAGGGTGAGAAAGACAAAGGCGAGGACGTAGAGGACCGCCGGCGCCCGGAACCACGGCAGCGCCGTCCGCGCGGCGCGTCGCTTCTTCTTCCGTTCGTTCTTCGGTTCGGCGGCCTTCGCCCGCGCCTCGAGATACGAATACCAGGCGTGAATTGCGAGGAGCGAAAGAAAGAGCGAGAGCGTGTTCTTGCGTTCGGTGATCCAGGCGACGGATTCGACGCTCAAAGGGTGCAGGGCGAACAGAGCCGCCGCGAACCACGCGCCCGGCAGGCCGAGGCGGACGAGGAGTCCCCAGAGCAGGAGGGCCGATCCCGCATGCAGGAGGACGTTGATGAGGTGATAGCCGAACGGCTGCAGGGACCAGAGACGCTTCTCGATCCAGAACGAGGTGAAGACCATCGGGTAGTACTGCTCGTTCGCCTTCGGCTCGGTCCAGATCAGCCTCAGCCCGTCCATCCCGTCGAGGGTCCGGTTCTCCGTGAGATAGGTGTCGTCGTTCCAGACGAATCCCGCCTGGAGGGCCGGCAGGTACGCGGCGACGACCGCCGCCACGAGGGCCAGACCGAGCAGCCACTTCGTCCGCACGTGCGGACGATAAGCCAAGGGCTGGTCTGAATCAGCTGAAGCCCGGGTACCTCAGAGGGTATCGAGGTGCATGTCGATCATGCCGTGCTGGTGGAAAGCGCCGATCCGCGGTGCGAAGAGACCGATGACGAACAGCACGAGCGCGCCGCCCGCGATGGCCGACAGCGCGAGGAGCGGCAGGAAGCGGGCCTCGCGGAGCTGGTCTGCGTTGTTCACGCGCACGGTGGCTTCCATGACGGTCTTGAGGCCGGCGTCCGTGGCGACGCTGAGGCGCTTCTCGGCGACCGCCTTTTCGAGAGGCATGTCGGCGACGAGGACCTGGACGCGATCGGCCGTCGTCGAGAGGGGGAGCGCGAGATGGGACGGAGTCCAGACGGGTTCCAGCGGCTTGCTCTGGACGAGCCAGAGGCCGGCAAGAGAGAGGACGAGTACGAGACCCCCTCCGAGGAGGGCAAACAGGCGGAAGTGACTCTTTTGCATGCAAACCTCGCCTTTCCGCGGCGTGGGCGGCCGCTCGGATCGGGATCCCTCTAGATGGTTAGGGCCGGCCTCGAGATCCGGTCAAGGGGTGCATTTGCATCGGGTCTAAACTGCGCCGGCATGCGACCCGCTCCCGAGAACGCGCAGCGGATTTACCTTCGCAGTGGCCACGACGGCGATCCCCTCTCGTTTTCCATCCGGTGGTTCGTCCCGGCGGGATTCGAGGCCGGGGGAAGGTCCGAAGTCGCGAGCACCGCGGCCGGCAAGGCCGAGCTGGTGTCCTGTCTCACGCTCCTGGGCGTGACGGCCCTCGCCGTGATGGTGGGAGACGTCATGGACGGGACACCCGTGTTCGATTTCAAGGCCTGCACGCCGACGGACGCCGCCGAGCACGCCTGCCGGGAAGGCCAGCGGGCGCGGACGATCGCGTACTCTCAGACCGTGTACGTGAAGACGACGCCCGAGGAGCTCTACCGGCGTCTCTGTCTCTGGGAGAACGCGCGCCGCAGGTGGGGACGATGACCGAGCCCGCCGTCCGCATCACGACGCACACGCACTTTTCGGCGGCTCACCGGCTGCACAACGACTCCAAGGGCGCCGATTGGAACCGCAGCGTGTTCGACAAGTGCAACAACCCTTATGGCCACGGCCACACCTACGGACTCGACGTCACCGTGGAGGGGCCGGTCGACCCGGTCACGGGCTGGGTGATGGACTTCGGCGTCGTGAAGCACGTGGTTGCGGAGCGCGTCGTGAAGGCCTGCGACCGCAGGAACCTGAACGTGGACGTGCCGTTTCTCGCGGGCGTGAACCCGACCGCCGAGAACATCGCGATCCGGATCTGGGAAGTTCTCGCTCCGGCCGTCGCGCCCGGCCGGCTCGTGAGAATCGAGCTGCATGAGACCGAGCGCAACAAGGTCGTGTACACGGGGCCATCGTGACGGCCAGGGCCCTCATTTCGAACGACGACGGAGTCCACAGCCCGGGCATTGCCGCGCTCGAGCGGGCCGCGCGGGCCGCCGGGTTCGAGACCTACGTTGTCGCGCCCGACCGCGAGCAGAGCGCTTCGGCCCATTCGCTCACGATGCACCGGCCTCTGCGGGTCCTGAAGACCGGGGAGAGAACCTGGGTCGTCGACGGCACGCCGACGGATTCGGTGAACATCGCGCTCTGTTCGGTGCTGAAGGCGAACCCGCCGGATTTCGTGTTGTCCGGGATCAACGCGGGCCCGAATCTGGGCGACGATGTGACGTACTCGGGTACGGTCGCCTGCGCATTCGAAGGGACGCTCCTCGGCGTCCCTTCGATCGCGTTCTCCCTCGACTATGCGCGCGACGCGGCGGGAGCGATCGACTATTCCGAGGCGGAGAAGGCCGCCGGAAAAGTCCTCGCCTGGGCGAAGGATCACCCGCCCGCGGCCGATACGCTCTGGAACGTGAACATTCCCGCGGGAAAGCCGCGGGGCTTCCGGCCGACGCGGATGGGCCGGCGCCGCTACGGAGAGAACATCGTCGAGAAGATCGATCCGCGCGGGCGCCCCTACTACTGGATCGGCGGAACGTTCGTCGACACGAAGGCCGAGGGAACGGACCTCCTCGCGGTCGCCGAGGGCTGGGTGTCCGTGACGCCTCTTCACATGGACATGACCGACTACCGCGCGCTCGCCGATCTCGACGGCCTCGCGGAGAAGATCGCGTCGCTGGACGCGGGATAAGGTCCGAACGTGAAACCGGCCGATCCGGAGGTCGCGCGCGCCGCCCGGGCGGGCGCGGGAGAGCGGAGGGCCCTCGTCGGGCGCCTGAAGACGGCCGGGCTGTGCCGCGACGCCCGCGTCGCCGAAGCGATGGCCACGGTGCCGCGCCACCTGTTCGTCCCGTCCGCGCTCCTGGGCGCCGCCTATGGCGACCACGCGCTGCCGATCGGCCATGGCCAGACGATCACGCAGGCGGCGAACGTGGCCCGCGCCGCCGAGCTCGCGGCTCTCGTGCCTGGCTCCACCGTTCTCGAGGTCGGCACGGGCTCTGGCTACCAGGCGGCCGTTCTCGCGCGGCTCGCGCGATGGGTCTTCTCGCTCGAGCGCGTCCCCGAGCTGGCACAGGGGGCGGTTCGGCTTCTCAAGGCTCTCGGCGTCGCGAACGTCTCCGTCAAGGTCTTCGACGGCTCCTACGGCTGGGGCGAACATGCGCCCTACGATGCGATCGTCGTCGCCGCCGCGGCCCCCGGCGTGCCCGAGCCGCTCGTCGCGCAGCTCGCGGCCGGCGGGCGCCTCGTGGTCCCGGTCGGTTCGGCCGGCCGTCAGCGGCTGCTCGTCGTCCGCAAGCTCCCGAACGGCCGGACCCGGACCGAGGACTGCGGTCCCGTCGCGTACGTTCCGCTCGTGGGCCGTTTCGGCTTCGCTCCGAAGGAAAAAGAAAAGGTCTCGCGGTGACGGAGGCCGACGCATCCGTCGACGGCGCGGCCGGATGGGGGGCCGCGGCGCGGCGCTTCACGGTCTCGGGCCGCGTGCAGGGTGTCGGCTATCGCGCGTTCGCCGCTCGTGTGGCCAGGGCGCTGAAGCTCAAGGGCGGCGCGCGGAACCTCGACGACGGCCGCGTCGAGGTGGTGGCGTCCGGCGCCGTCCACGCGCTCGAACGTCTGGAGTCGGCCCTCGGCGAAGGGCCCCGCCTCTCCCGCGTCACACGGGTGGAGGTCGAGAGGCTCGACGCGAATCCTTCGACCGAGGACCTGGCCGGCTGTGACGTGGAGTTTTGAGCCCTCCGTTTAAGATCGGAGGCCTGTGAACGAACGCAAGATCCTGATCGTCGACGACGACGAGGACATTCTCCTCATCGTGCAGACGCTGCTCACGAACGCGGGCTACGCCCCCGTCCTCGCGCGCAACGGGCGGGAGGGAATCGAACAGGCCATGGCGACGCAGCCTGACGTGATCCTCCTGGACGTCACGATGCCCCAGATCTCGGGGTGGGAGGTCTGCGCGACGCTCAAGAACCTGCCCGAGACCGCCGCCATTCCGATCGTCATGCTCACGGTGAAGTCCGAGATCAAGGACCTCATCACGGGGATGCAGGTCGGCGCCACCGACTACATCACGAAGCCGTTCACGAAGCGGCATCTCCTCGAGACGGTCGAGCGCCTCCTCGAACCGGGGGAAGGCCGGCGTTCGGCGTTCCTTCCGAAGGACACGGGAGACGCGCGGACGCGCAATCTGCTTTTCGACGCGGTGTCGGGCCTTCCGACGATTCCCGTGATCGTGGACGCCCTTCGCGAATGGCTCCTCGTGGACCAGGAAGTGGGCGTCCTTTTCATCGACTTCGAGAAGTACGCCCACATCGAGGACTACTACGGCTGGGAGGTTTTCGACGACGTCCTGCGCGAGGCGGCCAAGGCGCTCAAGCGCCTCCTCGGCACGCTGTTCTCGACCGAAGACCTCATCGCGATCAACCGGCCCTCGGGCTCGGAATTCTATGTCTTCCTCTCCGTGCCGCCCGGCCTCAGGGGCGACGAGATCCTCGAGCGCCTGCAGCGCAAGGCGAAGCAGATCGAGGAGTCGCTGAAGGAGACGCTCAGCGAGAAATTCCAGAGCCGTATCCAGCGGAAGATC
>DASVJU010000370.1:0-2249 GCA_036385755.1 Thermoanaerobaculia bacterium | reverse complement strand
CGCGAGTTCTACTCGAATCTCTGGGAGACCGTGTTGCGCGGCGACACGTGGTCCGGGACGATCGTGAACAGGCGGAAGGATGGATCCGAGTACCACGAGGAACAGACGATCGCCCCGGTCGTGGACGAAGCCGGCGAGGTCACGCACTTCATCGCGATCAAACAGGACGTCACCGGGCAGCACGTCGTCCATGAAGCCCTCGCGCACGCGCACGACGCGCTGGCGGCGCAGGTCAAGGAGATCGAACTCCTGAACCAGAAGCTCAGCGAGCAGGCGATCCGCGACCCGCTCACCGCCCTTCACAACAGGCGCTATCTCGACGAGACGATCGCACGCGACATGGCGCGCGTCGGCCGCGCGGGTCTGCCCCTCACGGTCGCGGCGCTCGACATCGACCACTTCAAGATGATCAACGACACCCACGGCCACGCGTCGGGCGACAAGGTGTTGCAGCGGATGGCGGACGTCCTGCGCGAGAACGTCCGGGCCTCGGACCTCGTGTGCCGTTCCGGTGGAGAGGAGTTCGTCGTCGTCATGCCGGGCGCCACGGTCGACGCGGCCCTCGAGCGCGCCGAAGGGTGGCGGGTGACATTCGCGAGCACACCCGTGCCCGTGCGCGACGGTGTCGCCGTCTCGTGCACCGTGTCGATCGGTGTTGCACTCCACCACAGCCGGCGGGAGACGTTCGGCGCTTGCCTGGACCGGGCCGATACCGCGCTGTACGCCGCGAAACGCGCCGGCCGCAATCGCCTCGCGAACGCCGAGAAGGCGTGAGCGCGCGACGAGCGCGAGGAGCTCACTTCTACTTCTTCGGTCTCTTCGGACCCGTCTTCACCGCGTCGAGCAGAGCCTTCTCGATCTCCTTGTTCTTCGCCTTCCGGGCGGCTCGAAGGAGCTCCTTCCTGTCCCTCTTCGCGTCGGCGCCGGCGGCGATGAGGCGCTTCACGATCTCCGTCTGGCCCTGATAAACGGCCATCGCGAGCGCGGTCGTCCCCGTCGTCATTCTGGCGTTCACGTTCGCCCCGGCGGCAAGGAGGACGTCGACGTTCTCCCCTTTCCCGCTCGCGGCCGCGGAGATGAGCGCGGTCTGGTTCATTTGCGCCTTGGCGTTCGGGTTCCCTCCGGCGTCGAGGAGCGCTTTCAGGACGGCAGGCTCCTTGTCGGCCGCGGCCATCATCACGAGCGGCCCACCGCCGATGTCTTTCCCGTTCGCATCGGCGCCGGCCGCGAGGAGGGCCTTGACGATGTGTGCATCGCCCTTCTCGACCGCGTCATAAAGAATGCTCCACTTCGGCTCGCCCGTCGTGGCGGACATTCCGGCATCGAGAAACAACTGGACGGTTTCCACGTCGTCGTCGAGGACGGCCCTGCGGAAGCCGTCCGGGGTGAACTCGAGCCCCTCGTCGTCGATTTCGGCCCGTGCCTTGTCTCGCGGCGTCAGGCTCGGGTCGTCGGATTTCCGCGCTTTTCTGGGCGGCCGGTAAACGGGTGCGTCGAACTGCACGTCGAAGCCGAACGAGAACCCCGGGTCCTGGAACGTCAGCCGTCCGGCGAGCCGCCCCGCGGGCGCGGCCGAAGGCGCGTACTTCGTCACCTCCCGGACCTCGAGCCCCGCCGGGATCTCCTCGTGGTGGAAGAAGACGGTCTGGGGTGCGTTGCGCGCGTCCAGGACCACCTCGACGCCTCGGAAGGCCTGCACCGGAAGCTTCTTCAGCAGGTCGTCCAGGACTTCCAGCGGGACCGGACCTTCGGTGAGAAGGATCCTGGTCTGGTCCTCGGCAACCCGGCGGGGGCGGACGACGACGGCGTAGGCGTTGCGGAGGGGGACCTTCGCCGCGCCGACCGTCAGCTCTCCGGTCGCGGTGCCGGTCCAGGTCGGAACGGACGTCGGCTTCGTGGAGGCATCCCCCTTCGGCGCCCCGGACGCACAGCCGAGAAAAAGCGCCCCCGGGAGGAGGAGAGTGACGATCCGCAACAGGTCGGCTCGGGTCAGCATCGCGCGCCGCTCACTTCGCCCCGGCGGCCCTGAGGACCTTGACGACGTCTTCCTGATCGCCCTTTCTCGCGAGCGAGAGCGGCGTCTCGCCGTCCTTCTTCCTGGCGTTCGGGTTCGCCTTCAGCTCGAGGAGGAGCTTCACCATGTCGACCTTCCCACTCTCGATCGCCATGTGCAGCGCCGTCTGGCCGGGATTCGTCTTGACGCCCGCCTTGTCGACCTTGGCACCCTTCGCCACGAGCGCCCGGACGAC
>DASVJU010000369.1:0-10352 GCA_036385755.1 Thermoanaerobaculia bacterium | reverse complement strand
CGGAAATAGAGGTAGACCGTCCCCTCGGCCACTCTCGCCGCGGCCGCGATCTCGGCGACGCGGGCCTCGTGGAAGCCCCGCTGTCCGAACGTCCGGATGGCCGCGTCGAGAATGCGGCGCCGCTTCTCGGGATCGGCCCCGAGGGGCGCGCGGTCTTCGACAGCCTCCGCGGCAGCCGCGTTGACCGCATGCGGAAGCGCGTCACGACCCACTGAATGAGCCATCACTCAGTAGCGTATTTCGAAGGGAGTCCCGTGTCAAGCCGAACGGTCCCCATAATCGAGCGCGTGGAAGCAGTCGTCGTTCTCAACGCCGGCTCCTCGACGCTGAAGTACGCCGCGTACCGGGTCGGTGGCGACGGCACGCTGACCGCTGTCGCGAGAGGCAAGGTCGACGGCAATGCCCTCGACCCCGTCGCCGGGCTTCTCGAGCGACATCTCGACGGCGGGAGCCCCTCCGCCGTCGGCCACCGGATCGTCCACGGCGGCGCGGATTTCCTCGGGCCGACCCCCGTCGACGATCGCGTCCTCGCCGCGCTCGAAGGGCTCGTTCCCCTGGACCCGCTTCACCAGCCGCGGAGTCTGGGCGCCCTCCGCGCAGCCCGCGCCCGCTATCCGTCCGCGCTTCACGTGGCCTGCTTCGACACGTCGTTCCACCGCGGGCACCCGGACGTCGCCGACGTCGTGGCCCTGCCGCGGGCGCTCCGCGAGGCGGGCGTCCGCCGTTACGGATTCCACGGCCTGTCCTACGAGTACGTCTCGAGCCGCCTCTCGGAGCTCGATCCCGACGTCGCGAAGGGACGCGTCGTCGTCGCCCACCTCGGCTACGGCGCGAGCCTCTGCGCCCTCCTGGACGGAAAAAGCGTGGACTCCACCATGACCTTCACGGCGCTCGACGGCCTCGTCATGTCGACGCGACCCGGCCCCCTCGACGCCGGCGTCGTCCTCTGGCTCCTCGACCGCGGCTGGGACAGGGAGCGGATCGCGCGCCTCCTCTGGGAGGAGTCGGGCCTGCTCGCGCTCTCGGAGAAGAGCGCCGACATGCGCGAGATTCTCGCCGCCCAAACGCCGTCCGACAGGCTCGCCGTCGACGTCTTCGTCTACACGGCCGTCAAGCAGGCTGCCGCGATGGCGGCCGCCCTCGGGGGTCTGGACGGCCTCGTCTTCACGGCGGGGATCGGGGAGAATCAGCCGGAGACGCGGCGGCGCATCGCGGCCGGGCTTTCCTTTCTCGGCGTGGCCCTCGACGAGGAGGCGAACCGCCGGAACGACGTCCGAATCGGCACGTCGAGCGCGCGCGTCCGGACGTTCGTCATTCCCACGGACGAGGAGCACGTCATCGCCCGCCATACGCTCGCCACGCTTCAAAAGGAGAACCCCGCCCCGTGAGCCTGCCTGAAGACCTCCTCTCCAAGATGGACGCGTACTGGCGCGCCGCGAACTATCTTTCGGCGGGCCAGATCTACCTGCTCGACAACCCTCTTCTCGCGGAACCTCTGACGATCGCGCACGTCAAGCCGAGGCTCCTCGGACACTGGGGGACGACGCCGGGCCTCAACTTCGTCTACGTCCACCTCAATCGCGCGATCGTCGAACGCGATCTGTCGGTGCTCTACGTGACGGGCCCGGGCCACGGCGGGCCGGGCATCGTCGCGAACACGTACCTCGAAGGCACGTACAGCGAGCTGTACCCGATGGTTTCCGAGGACAGCCTCGGGCTCAAGCGCCTGTTCAGGCAGTTCTCGTTTCCCGGCGGCATTCCGAGCCACGTCGCGCCCGAGACGCCGGGCTCCATCCACGAAGGCGGCGAGCTGGGCTACTCGCTCGCGCACGCGTTCGGCGCCGCATTCGACAATCCCAACCTCCTCGTTGCATGCGTCGTGGGCGACGGGGAGGCGGAGACCGGCCCGCTCGCGACGAGCTGGCATTCGAACAAGTTCCTGAATCCCGCCACGGACGGCGCGGTGCTTCCCGTGCTTCACCTGAATGGCTACAAGATCGCGGGCCCGACCGTCCTCGCGCGCATTCCCCGCAGCGAGCTGACCGACCTCCTCAGCGGATACGGATGGGAGCCGCTCTTCGTGGAAGGCCACGAGCCGGCCGCGATGCATCGATTGATGGCGGAGACGCTCGATCGCGCGCTGGATTCCATCCGTGAGATCCAGTCCCGCGCCCGCGAAAGCGGGAGCGCCGCGCGCCCGCGCTGGCCCATGATCGTCCTCGTCTCGCCGAAGGGATGGACGGGTCCGAAGACGGTGGACGGCAAGCCCGTCGAGGGGACGTGGCGGGCGCACCAGGTGCCGCTCGACAAGGTCCGCGAGAACCCCGAGCACCTCAAGCTCCTCGAGGACTGGATGCGGAGCTACCGGCCCGGGGAGCTCTTCGACGAGCGCGGCCGCCTCCGGCCGGAGCTGCGCGCACTCGCGCCGAGAGGGGACAAGCGGATGGGAGCGAACCCGCACGCGAATGGCGGGGCCCTCCTCGTCGACCTCGAGCTCCCCGACTTCCGGGCGTTCACCGTGGACGTCCCGAGGCCGGGCGCGACCGACGCGGAGGCGACGCGCGTGCAGGGCCGATTCCTCGAGGAGGTTCTCGCGCGAAACGCCCATGCGCGCAACTTCCGGATCTTCTCGCCCGACGAGACCACGTCGAACCGCTGGGACTCCGTCTTCGACGTGACCGATCGCCTGTCCGTCGCGCAGCTTCTCCCGACCGACGACCACGTCGGGCCCGACGGACGCGTTCTCGAGATGCTTTCCGAACATCAGTGCGAAGGCTGGCTCGAGGGCTACCTCCTCACGGGCCGCCATGGCTTCTTCTCGTGCTACGAGGCGTTCATCCACATCGTCGACTCGATGTTCAACCAGCACGCGAAATGGCTGAAGACGTCGCGGCGGGTGCCGTGGCGCAAACCCATCGCCTCGCTCAACATCCTGCTCTCGTCGCACGTCTGGCGGCAGGACCACAACGGCTTCTCACACCAGGATCCCGGCTTTCTCGACCACGTCGTGAACAAGAAGGCCGAGATCATCCGGGTCTACCTTCCGCCGGACGCGAACACGCTTCTCTCCGTGACCGACCACTGCCTCCGGAGCCGCCACTACGTGAACGTCATCGTCGCGGGCAAGCAGCCCGAAGCCCAGTGGCTCGACGCCGAAGCCGCGTGCCGCCACGCCGCCGCGGGAATCGGGGTCTGGGAGTGGGCGAGCCACGACCGCGGCCAGAACCCCGACGTCGTCATGGCCTGCGCGGGCGACGTCCCGACGCTCGAGACTCTCGCGGCCGTGTCGCTCCTCAGGAAGGAGATTCCGGACCTTCGGATCCGCGTCGTGAACGTCCTCGACCTCATGCGCCTCCAGCCCGCGCGTGAGCATCCGCACGGGCTGTCGGACGAAGAATTCGATGCGCTCTTCACGGCGGACAAGCAGGTCCTCTTCGCGTTCCACGGCTATCCGACGCTCATTCACCGGCTCACCTATCGGCGCACGAACCACGACAACATCCACGTGCGCGGCTACAAGGAAGAGGGCACGACGACGACGCCCTTCGACATGTGCGTCCTCAACGATCTCGACCGCTTCCGCCTCGCGATCGACGTCATCGACCGCGTCCCCGGTCTGCGCGAGAGAGCCGCGGCGGTGCGCGAGCGCCTCGTCGCGAAGCGCGAGGAACACCGCGGGTGGGTGCGCGAAACCGGCGAGGATCTGCCCGAGGTGAGAGATTGGCGCTGGGAGGCGTGAACCGGGGGACCGGCGACCCCCGGCCCCCGTCATTCCTGAAAGAGGGTCTCCTGCGACGGTTCCCACTCGAGCGTGGCGACCTCGTTCGAGATGAGGGTGCCCGCCTCGCCGCGCAGGATGAGGGGAATGTCCTCGAGAGCGCCGATTCCCGCCATCTTCCCCGTCCGTTCGGCGAAGTTCCGCGCGGCCTCGACCTTCGGCCCCATCGAGCCCCCCGCGAAATCGAAGCGTGAAAGCGAGGCGGGCGAAGCCCGGCGTATGGCGCGGGCGTCCTTCGTCCCCCATCCCGCGACGACGGCCGGGACGTCGGTCGCCATGATGAACACGTCGGCCTCGACCTGTTGGGCGAGAAGGGACGCCACGCGGTCCTTGTCGATCACCGCCTCGACGCCCTGCAGTTTTCCGTTCTCTCCGTACACGGTGGGAATCCCGCCCCCGCCCCCGCAGATCACGATCGTCCCCTTCTCGAGGAGCCAGCGCACGGGGCGCAGCTCGAAGATGCGCTTCGGCAGAGGCGAGGCCACCACGCGCCGCCACGCCGGACCGTCCCGCGCCACGGTCCAGCCCCGCTCTTTCGCGAGCCGGTGAGCCTCTTCTTCACCGTAGACGGGGCCGATCGGCTTGTCGGGCTTCGAGAAGGCCGGATCGGCCGGATCCACCTCGACCATCGTCAGGAGGGTCGCGAACGGGACCTCGAACGGCAGGAGATTCCCGAGCTCCTGCTCGATCATGTAGCCGATCATTCCTTCGGTCTGAGCACCGAGGACGTCGAGCGGGAAGTGTGCGGCGTCGAGCCCGCTTTCGGCCTGAAGGGCGAGGAGCCCGACCTGAGGGCCGTTCCCGTGCGAAATGACGAGCTCATGCTCTTTCGCGATGGGCGCGAGCGCCACGGCCGCCCGCTGCACGTTCGCGCGCTGATGCTCGGCCGTCATCGGCTCGCCGCGGCGAAGCAGGGCATTTCCCCCGAGGGCGACGACGACGCGCATGCGATTCCCGCTTCCCGCCCCGAGCGCCGGCTCTACGCCCCCGACCCCTCGTACATCCCGTCGATCACCTTCTTGAAGTGCTCGTCCACGATGCGCCGCTTCACCTTGAGGGTCGGCGTGAGCTCGCCGCTCTCGATCGTGAGGTCGCGCGGCAGGATCGCGAACCGGTTGATGAGCATCTCGTGCGGCTTGCCCGCGTTCCACTCGTCGACGGCGCTCTGAAAGATCGCGACGACCCGCGGTTCCTTGACGAGATCGTCCATGGAGAGGCCGCCAACGCCGTTCTCCTTCGCCCATCCCGCGAGCTTCTCGAAGTTCGGCACGAAGAGGCAGGAAAGGAATTTTCGACGGTCCCCGATGACGATGGGAAGCGACACGAACGGATGACTCTTGAGGTGCCCCTCGATCGGAGCCGGAGCGATGTTCTTGCCGTTGGAGTTGACGAGGATCTCTTTCTTCCGGTCCGTGATCATGAGGAAGCCGTCCTCGTCGATCCGCCCGATGTCTCCCGTGTGGAACCAGCCGTCCTCGTCGATGGCCTCGGCCGTCGCCTTCGGCTTGTTGAAATAGCCCTTCATGATGTGCGGGCCGCGCGTGAGGATCTCTCCGTCCGGCGCGATCCGGCATTCGACTCCGGGCACGATTTTTCCCACCGTACCGAGCCGCCACGCGGACGGGCAGGCGAGGGCGATGACCGGGCTCGTCTCCGTCAGGCCGTAGCCCTCGTAGACCTCGACACCGACCGCCCAGAAGAACTCCGCGAGCTCTTTCGCGAGAGGCGCGCCGCCGGAGATCGCGAAGCGGAAACGGGTCCCCAGAGCCGCGCGCACCTTGCGGTACACGAGCCGTTCGTAGAGGAAGTTTTCGAGGGCAAGGCCGAAACCCGGCGTCTCCTTCTTCGCGCGGAGCGCCGTGACCTTCTTCCCCGTCTCGATCGCCCTCGCGAAGAGCTTCTGCTTGCCCGCCGACGATTTCGAAAGGTTCTCCTGCACGCGGCCGTAGACTTTCTCGTAGACGCGAGGCACCGCGCCGAAGAGGTGCGGGTTCACCTCGGAGAGGTTGTCGCGCAGTTTGTCGATCGACTCCGCGTACGCGATCGTGACGGACCGGTGGTAGTAGGCATATTCGATCGTGCGTTCGAAGACGTGCGAGAGGGGCAGGAACGAGAGGGCGACCGCGGAGGAGTCGAAGGGCACGATGGAGCAGGCCGCGACGACGTTCGAGACGAAATTGCTCTGCATGAGCATCGCGCCCTTCGGCTCGCCCGTCGTCCCGGACGTGTAGATGAGCGTCGCGAGGTCGGTCGGCTGGCGTGCATCGGCGCGCTTCTCGAACGCCGCGGGGTCGGCCGCGTGCGCGGCGCGGCCTGTCTCGAGAACGGCCGCGTAAGGTGTGGTGCCCGCGAGCGACGACCCGTCCAGCACGATGACGTGCTTCACCGCCTGCTTGACTTCCGGGGATGCCACCATCGCCGCGAGGACCTTCGCCGCCTGGTCGGACGTCGACGCAAAGGCGACGGTCGCGCCGGAATCCTTGACGAGGTACGCCACCTGCTCGGCGACCATCGTCGGGAAGACCGGCACGAGAACCGCGCCGTAGCACTGGCAGGCGAAGTCCACGATCGACCACTCGGGCCGGTTGTCCGAAAGCAACGCGACGCGTCCGCCCTGTTTCACGCCGAGGCCCTCGAGGGCGCACGAAACGGACTTGACGCGGTCCATGAACTCGGCCGTCGACGTGGGAATCCACTTCCCGCCCTGCTTGTAGAGCAACAGATCCGGCTTCGGCGTGTCCGCGAGATTGCGGAAGATGTCGACGAGTGTCCGTGGCGTCATGAGAAGCCTCCGCAGCCTGTGTCTGAACCGACGGATTATAGTGCCCCTGTGGCGCTCGCACTCACTCTCTTGTCCGTTTTCACCCTCGCCGGGCTCGTCCTGTCGAGCCTTTCGGGGTGGGCTCTTTCTCACACCCTCGGCGGTTCGACCACGGCCGCGCGGCACATCGCCCTCGCGGTCCCGACGGTGCTCTTCTCCCTCTTCACCCATTCGATGATCCTCTTCTTCTTCATCGGAACGGGAAAGATGCTCAAGGGAGCCGCCGCCAATCGGCCCGACGCGACCGGACGCGAATACATCCTGGCCCGCGTCAAGGGATTCAAGCTCAGGACCTCGGCACTGTGCACCTTCGCTCCCCTGTCGGCGCTCGCCGCCGGCCTCCTCGGTGTCACCGCGCACACGGGCAAGACTCCCGCCTGGCTCCACCTCGCCGCCGCGATCGGCTGCGTGCTTCTGCACGTCGTCGCGTTCGGGCGCGAGGTCGTGGCGATGGCCGCGACGAATCAGCTCATGGACGAGGCCGCCACCCTCGTGCCTCCCGCGCCGGACGCCTCGTGAAGGTCGCTCTCGTCACCGGCGGGGCGAAGCGGCTCGGGTTCGACTTCGCGAAAGCACTGGCTAAGGCAGGATATGCAGTCGCGATCACCTATCGCACGAGCGAAGCAGAAGCCAATGCCGCGCTGGATTTTCTTAGAAAGGAAGAGGGAGGCCGCGCCGAAGCATTTCGCGTCGATCTCGCCGCCGACGGCGCGCCCGATTCACTCTTCAAAGCAATCTACTCTTCCTCTCTTTTCTCTCCTTCGGCTTCTTCGGCCTCTTCGGCTTCTTCGGCCTCTTCGTCTTCCCCTCCCCGCCTCGACGCCCTCGTCCACGCCGCGTCGCCGTGGATCCCGAAGCCGTTCTCTTCGGTGTCTCTTTCCGACTGGGAAGCGATCTTTCGCGCCGGCCCCCGCGCCGCGTTCTTCCTCGCGCAGGCGGCAGCGCCGGCGCTCGCGCGTTCGTCCGGATCCATCCTCTTCGTCTCGGATGTCGCCGCCACGCAGACGTGGCCGGCACACATCCCGCACGTGGCCGCGAAGGCGGCCCTGAACGCCCTCGTGCGCAATCTCGCCGTCGCGATGGGCCCGAACGTCCGTGTCAACGCCGTCGCGCCCGGCGTCGTCCTGCCACCCGCCGAGATGAGCGCGGAGGCGGTTGCGGCCCTCGTCGCCAGGACGCCGCTCGCGCGCCAGGTCGACGTTCAGGATCTGATGACGATGGCGATCGCGATCCTCGAGAACCGCTCGATGACGGGCCAGATCGTCGCCGTGGACTCGGGCCGCTCGATCGTCTAGCCGGGCGACGCCGCGGTCTCGAATTCCGCCGCCTCTTCGGCGAGCTTCTGCGCGAAGAGCGTCGCGAAGGCGACACGGTCGGCCGCGAGGCGCCGGCCCGCCTCGGTGGAAAAGCGCGCCGCGGCCATCTTCTCCGCAATCTCCCGCGCCATCTCGAGGAGCGTCATCCGCTCACGCGCTCCTGCAACGACGACCTGCGTAACGCCATAGGCGCCGACGCTCTCGAGCAGCATGGCGTCGTGGACGATCATCTCCTCAGGGCTTTTCGGATCCGACGCCAGTTTTCGAAGAGAAGACACGAGATGAGAGATTTCTTCGAGTGGAATCCGGAGGGAGCGCAGGAGCAGATCCTCTCGGCTGTCGGGCGTGATGCGGCGCGCCGATGGGAGCCCGGCGAACATGCACAGAAGAAACAGACGATCGGAATCCGCTGCGGCGGTGTCCCCGGTCCCTCTTCCCCTTTCAAAGAAATCCTCCGAAATCTTCAGTCTTCGTTCGACGAAGCCGAAGTTCGTCATCCCGTCGAGAGAGACCGAAAGCGGCTTCACGAAGTCGAGAATGCGCGCGCGGGCGGCGGCGTCGAGCGCAAGAGTCACGCCGCGATGATAGGTCTCTCCGGCATAATCGACCCATGAAGTCACGCCCGCATCTCCCCGCCGCCGCTTCGGTCGCGCTCGCCGTTTTCGCGGCCCTCGGCCTCACTCTCGTCTCCTGCGGCAAGGCCGAGCCGCCCGCGAAGCACGCGGGCTTCAGCGTGGCGCTGCTGACCCCCGGGCCGATTTCGGACGCCGGCTGGAACGCAGGCGCGTACGAGGGCCTCAAGGCGATCGAGAAGGAGCTCGGCGCGTCCGTCTCGCACGTTCAGGTGAAGTCGCCGTCGGAATTCGAAGAGCAATTCCGCGCCTACGCGGCGAAGGGCACGAACCTCGTGTTCGGCCATGGCTTCGAGTTTCAGGACGCCGCCGAGCGCGTCGCCAGGGAGTATCCGAAGACGGTCTTCGTGACGACCTCGGGCTCGAAGACCGCGCCGAACCTCGCGCCCATCGTCTTCGAGCTGGAGCAGGCCGCCTATTTGTGCGGCCTCGTCTCGGGCCGCACGACGAAGACGGGCAAGACCGGAATGGTGGGCGGCGTGGAGCTGCCCTCGATCAAGTCGACTTTCCTCGCGTACGAGGCGGGTTTCGTCGCGGGACATCCGGGCGGAATCGCGCGGCCCGTGTACACGGGCTCGTTCGAGGACGTGGCGGGCGCGAAGGCCGCGGCGCTCGCGCTCGCAGACCAGGGGTGCGATTCCCTCTTCCAGAATGCCGACGCGGCGGCACTCGGTGTCTTCAAGGGCGCCGAGGAACGGAAGATCCGCGCGTTCGGCACGAACAAGGACCAGAACGCGCTGTCCCCGGCGGTCCTCGCCTCGGCCGTCATCGACATGCCGCGCGCCTTCGTCGAGACGGCGCGCCGCGTCAAGAACGGCAGGTTCGACGGCCAACCCCTGCGATACGGCCTCGCGAGCGGCGTGATTTCGTTCGTCTGGAACCCGGCGGCGAAGGCGGACGTCCCGGCGTCCGTCATCGAGGAGGCGAAGACGGCGGAAGACAAGATCAAGGCAGGGACGCTCGCCGTCCCTCGGGGAAACTTCTGAAAGAGGAGATCTCCGCAGCTGACCCTTCTAAGAAATCCTCATATTCGTCCCCCTCTCCAGCCCTCGAGCTCCGGCGAATCTCGAAGCGCTTCGCCGCGACCCAGGCTCTTTCCGAAGCAAATCTCGTCATTCTTCCCGGCGAGATCCACGCCCTCCTCGGCGAGAACGGCGCGGGCAAGTCCACTCTCGTGGCGATCGCCGCGGGACGCCTGCCGGCGGACTCCGGCGAGATCCTGAGGCACGGATCGCCGGTGGCGTTCCGTCGGGCGCGCGACGCCCGGGACGCAGGGCTCGCTCTCGTGCCGCAGCACGATCTCCTGATCGGCGCAGCGAGCGTCGGCGACAACCTTGCGTTCATGGATCCTGCGACGCCGTTCTTCGAATCCGCCGCGGCACGCCGTGCCCGCGTCGCGCGGATCGCACAGACGTTCGCCTTCGAGCTCGGCGACGCGGAGGCCCGCGTCGACACCTTGCCCGTCGGGACGCGGCAGCGCATCGAGATCGCTGGCGCGCTCGCGAGCGACCCCGAAGTCCTCATTCTCGACGAGCCGACGGCCGTCCTCTCTCCCGACGAAACGGCGGCGCTCTTCGCGTCGCTGAGAGCGCGCGCGGACGCGGGCGGGGCCATCGTCCTCATCACCCACCGTCTCGCAGAAGTCTTCGCGGGCGCCGACCGGCTCACGCTGCTCGCGCGGGGAAGGACGGTCAAGACATGCCGCACGAGCGAGACCACTCCGGACGAGATCGGCGGACTCCTGATCGCGGGCGCTGAGGGAGCGATAGAAGAAAGAGAGAAAGAGAAAGAGGAAGAGAAGATCT
>DASVJU010000368.1:0-8844 GCA_036385755.1 Thermoanaerobaculia bacterium | reverse complement strand
TCGCCGATCCGAAGGAGGTTCTCGCGGCTCGAGCCGCCGAGGTGCGGCGTCATCAGGACGTTCGGCGCGGAGAGGAGCGGGCTGTTCGGGTCGGGCGGGTCGCTCAGGAAGACGTCGGTCGCGTAAGCGCGCACCTTCCCGGACGCGAGCGCCTGCGCCAGGTCCGCCTCCACGACGATCGAGCCGCGGGCCGTGTTCACGAGGATGACCGCGTCTTTCATCTTGGCGAGCGTGTGCTCGTTCACGAGGCCGCGGGTCTCGGCCGTGGCCGGGACGTGGAAGCTGATGAAGTCGGCGCGCAGGAACAGCTCGTCGAGGTCGTCCACGAGCTCGGCGAGCGCGTGGTTCGCGATCTGCGGGTCGTAGGCGATGACCCTCATTCCGAAAGCCTGAGCCCGACGCGCCACCTCGGTGCCGATCAGGCCGGCTCCGACGAGGCCGAGCGTCTTGCCGAAGAGCTCGGTGCGTTTGAGCTCCTTCTTCAGAAAGCGCCCCTGCTTGAGGCCGTTGTGCCCCTCGACGAGGCGGTTCGGGATGGCGAGCATCAGCGCCATCGTGAGCTCCGCCACGGCAACCGAAGACGCTCGCGGCGTGTTCTTGACGTCGATCCCGCGTTCGCGGCAGGCCTGGATGTCCACGTTGTCGAGGCCGACCCCGCCCCGGATCACGAGCTTCAGGTTCGGCGCACCGCTCAGGTATTCGCGAGTCACTTTCGTCTTCGAGCGTACCAGGACCACTTCGGCCTCTTTCAGGCGGCCGGCGTCGGTGAACACCTCGCCGAACGGGGCGAGGCGGCCGGGAAGGGACTCGTCGAACGCGTCGGCGATCAGGATCTTCATGGGCGGTCCTCCTGCCTTCGGGACGGTCCTCACCGGCCGGACCGGCGGGACGCGTCCCTCTCTAAGCTGAGGGTCGCGCGGACGGGTCGCCATGATGCTCCCGTATCAGGCGGGTCAA
This sequence comes from Thermoanaerobaculia bacterium, assembly GCA_036385755.1. GTDB lineage: Bacteria > Acidobacteriota > Thermoanaerobaculia > UBA5066 > UBA5066 > Fen-183. The sequence goes on along the minus strand of DASVJU010000368.1, from coordinate 7,887 downwards.
CCCGCCGGCCGCCGCAGTGCGCTGACGGCCTCCGCGAGGACTGGCGGACCGGCCGACTCCGGCACGTCCGCCTGCTCACGCGGCATGGAGTCTCCTTCCCCGGGTGCGAGAAAGAGGTTGCTCTCGAGGCCGTGCTGCTTCGTATACATCTCGTAGTAACGGCCGTGCGCCGCGTAGAGCGTCTGGTGCGTCCCGCGCTCGGTGATGAGGCCCGCCTCGACCACGAGGATCTGGTGGGACCGCCGGATCGTGGAGAGACGGTGCGCGATGACGAACGTCGTGCGCCCCTTCATCAGGAACGAGAGGCCTTCCTGGATGAGAGCCTCGGACTCCGAGTCGAGGCTGGAGGTCGCCTCGTCGAGGATGAGGATCCGCGGGTTCGCGAGGATCGCGCGCGCGATCGAAACGCGCTGGCGTTGCCCGCCCGACAGCTTCACCCCGCGCTCGCCCACGATCGTGTCGTATTTCTTCTCGAATCCCTCGGCGAACTCGTCCACGCGCGCGATCCGGCAGGCGCGGAGAATTTCCTCCTCGCCGGCCTCGGGGCGCGAGAACGAGACGTTCTCGCGAATCGTGCCGTCGAAGAGAAACGTCTCCTGGAGGACGACGCCGAGCGCCGATCGATACGAATCGAGGCGCACCGTCGCGAGATCCACGCCGTCGATGCGCGCGACGCCGGCCGTCGGAACGTGGAAGGCCGCGACGAGGCCGATGATCGTCGTCTTGCCCGAGCCCGAGGGCCCGACGAGAGCCGTGACGGTGCCCGGCGGAGCGTGGAAGGAGATTCCGTGCAGAACCTCCTTCCCTTCCTCGTACGCGAATTTCACGTCCTCGAACGCGATGTCGCCCACGATCGCGGGAAGGACGACCGTGCGGCGCGGATCGGCGTCCTCGGGCTTTTCGGCCAGGATCTCGCGGGTCCTCTCGAGGCCGGCGAGCGCCTCCGTGAGCTGCGTTCCGATCGCGACGATCTGGAAGATGGGCGCCACGAGGAAGCCCATGAAGAGCGTGTACGTGAAGAATCCGCCGAGCGTGAGAGTGCCCGCGAGGATCTGGCGCGCTCCGACGTACATGACGACCGCGCCCACGATGCCGAGCATGACGGTAGAGGAAAGGCTCATGACGCTCGTCGAGGTGAGCGTCTTCAGGACGTTGTCAAGGAGGCGCTGCACGCCCGCGGCGAAGACGCCCTCCTCGCGCTCCTCGGCGTGGTAACCCTTGACGACGCGAACGCCGCCCAGCGATTCCGTCAGGCGCGCCGTGACCTCGGCGTTGATCTTTCCGCGCTCGCGGAAAATCGGGCGGATCGTGCCGAAGGCCCGGTTCAGGACGACGCCGAAGCCCACGAGGAACGCGAACGCGAGGAGCGTCATCGTCGCGCTGATCTTGAAGAGGACGACGAGCGCGATCGCCGCGGTGAGGAGCCCGCCCGCGAACTCGACGAGGCCCGTGCCGATGAGGTTCCGCACGCCCTCGACGTCCGACATGATGCGGGAGACGAGCGCGCCGGTCTTGTTCGCGTCGTAGAACGTGACGGGCAGGCGTCCGATGTGCGCCTGCACTTTCCGCCGGAGCTCGGCGATGAGGCGCTGGGCTGCTTTCGAGAGGACCTGCGTGAGCGAGAACGACGTGACGCCCTGGATGATCGTCGCCCCCACGACCGCGGCGAGGAGCGGCAGGAGCATGTCCATACGCTTCTTGCCGATCACGTCGTCGATCAGCCACTTCGTCGACGCGGGCAGGACGAGACCCGACACGCGGTTGATCGCCATGAGGACGAACCCGAGGGCGAGGATTCCCTTGCGGGGCGCGACGAGCGCCCTGATGTCCGGCAGGAGCGCCCTCAGGCGCTCGGACTTCGGGAGCTTCGGCCTTTCGTCCCGGATCTTCCGGCCCGATCTCTCGGGATTCGGGAGCGCTCCCATCGGGTTTTTCACCGCGGCCAAGGGTCCTCCTGGGTCTCGGAGAACGCGACGCCCCGCGCGGCGAGGCCATCGACGAAGGCCGCGAAGAGTCCGGGCCGCGTTCCGAGCAGCTCCAGCGGAAACACCCCCGGCTCGCGAAATGTTCCCTCCGAAAGGAGCCGCGCCGCGATGACGCAGGGGAAGCCCGTCGTGCGCGCCATCGAGGTCGCGCCCGTCTTCGTGTCCGTCCGGTCGAAAAGGTCGTGAACGAGGCGCGCCGGCCTCCCGGCCCGCACGCCGTGCGACTCGACGCGCAGCACGGTGAACTCCTCCTCGCCCTCGGGTCTCTTCCACATCGGGAAAAGGAGAGCTTCCGCGACTGCGCGCGGGGCCACACGCACGCCGCCGGCATCGACGGGAGCGTCGCCGAAGAACCCGGCGTCGCGGAGAAGACGCATCTTCTCGGCGTGACCCGGCCATCGCAGGGTCTCCTCCCGCAGGTTCCGCGCCTTCACGGTCGTGAGCACCGTTCGGAGGCCGTCCGTGAGGAATCCCTCCAGCGTTCCGACGCCCGGCACCTCGAAACGCGTCACGTCCGACAGGGCGGGCCGCGTGACGACCTTTCCGTCCTCGACGAGGCGGGCCGGACGCGTGTACTCCTCGATCACGTCGGTCGCGGAGAACACGATGCGGTACTCCCATGGCTGCGTCCGCGTGAACGGAAGCCCGCCGACGGAGATGACGATGGAGTCGAGCAGCCCGGTGTCGAACCACGCCGCCGCGCGCCCGCAGGCGAGATTCGAAAGGCCAGGGCTAACTCCGCAATCCACGATTGCCGGGACGCCCCTCTCTTTCGCGAGCGCGTCCAAAACGAGAGGGTCCTCCGGCGCGAACGAGATGTCGGCCAGCGGCTTTCGCGCCTCGATCACGGTCTTCAGCATCGCGTGCCCGAGGAACCCCGGCACCGCTCCGACCACGACGTCAGCGGGCGCGACGGCAGCGGTGATCGCCGCTCCGCTCGCGAAGTCGAGCCGGGCCATGGCGATCCGCGGGCTCTTCGCGAGCGCGCCGAGCGCGTCTTCCGAGCGATCGCAGACGAGGATCTCGAATCGTTCGTCATCGGCGAGGGTTCTGGCGATGAGGGAGCCGACGAGGCCGGCTCCGAGGACGGTGACGCGCTGCATGACAGCGGATTATGCGTCGGAGAGCAACCGCGATGGTCGCCGCCGCCACTCGCCTATCATTCCATCGTGGATTTGTCAGCCCCCTTCTCGCCAGAACGGCTCGACCGGGTGCGGGCGCTGTCCCAGGAGACGGTCATCGTGTCGCCGACCTTCTGCGAGGCCGAGACCATCGCGGACCACGTCGCCGCCGTGTTCCACGTGCTGCCCGAGGTGACGCTCCTCGTCGTCGACGACGAGTCGCCGGACGGGACGGCCGACGCGGTCGAGGCGCTCCGGGCGCAGCACCCGCGCCTTCACCTGCTCCGCCGGAAGCCGCCGCGGAGCTTCACCGGCTCCTACAAAGACGGGATCTCCTGGGCGGCCGAGCGGGGCTTCAGTCGCGTGGTCTCGATGGACGCGGACGGGTCGCACGCCGCGGACTTCCTGCCGCTCCTCCTCGACATGTCGCACGACGCCGACCTCGTCGTCGGATCGCGTTACCTGTTCGGCGTGAGCGTCCTCAACTGGCCGATGCGCCGGGTCTTCCTTTCAGCATTCGCGAGCGTCTACTCGCGCCTCATCACGGGCGTCCCCTGCGACGACCTCACGAGCGGGTTCTGCTGCTATCGGGTCGACATGCTGCAGCGAATCGGGTACCTCGGCATCCGGTCGTCGGGGTACGCCTACCAGATCGAGATGAAGTACCGGATCTGGCGGGCCTCGGGCCAGCTCGCCGAGACGAACATCCTCTTCGTCGAGCGACGCAAGGGCACGTCGAAGATTTCCTCGGGCCGCATCCTCGAAGGCGTCGCGCGGCCGTTCTGGTGCCGCCTCTTCCTGCCCGGAAAGCCCGCGGAGACGAAGGCCCCGATCAAGCGCGGCTGGGAGTCGTGGGACGAGTGGGGTTCCCCCCTTTGAACGCGCTGGATCGCGCTCCCCTGCTCCTCAAGCTCCCCGCGTTCCGCGCGTTCCACCGGTTCGGCTCCCCGCGGCTCTTGCCGATCAACCTCACTGTGAGCGTGACCTATACCTGCCCGTCGCGCTGTAAGACCTGCGACATCTGGCAGAAGAAGGTGCCGGACTTCACCCTCGAGGAATACGAGAAGACGTTTCGTTCGATGGAGGGCGTGCCGGTCTGGGTAACTGTCTCCGGCGGCGACCAGTTCGTCCGCTCGGACCTGCCCGAGCTCTTCGGCCTCATCCGCCGAATCCTCAGGCCGAAGATCATCAACCTCCCGATGAACGGGCTCCTCACGAAGCAGATCGAGAAGCAGATGCCGGGCATCGTCGAAGCCACAAAGGGCTCGAAGCTGATCGTGAACCTTTCGCTCGACGAAATCGGGACGCGGCACGACGAGATCCGCGGCGCGCGGGACAACTGGGAAAAGATGATGAAGGCGCGCGACCTCGTCCTCGCGCTTCAGAAGTCGAACCCGCACGTCACGGTCGGCATTCACACCGTCATCAGCAGCCTCAACGTCGCGAGGCTCCCCGAGATCCACGCGGAGCTGAAGAAGCTGCAGCCCGACTCGTACATCACCGAGGTGGCCGAGGAACGCGTCGAGCTCGGGACGATCGGGAAGGACATCACGCCGTCCGCTCCGGCGTTCGCCGCCGCGGCGGACTACCTCATCGCGGAGATGCGCAGGAACCGCATCCGCCACCCCATGGGCCGCCTCGTCGAGAGCTTCCGACTCGAGTATTACCAGCTCGTGAAGGAGTACCTCGAACGCCGGGAGCAGATCATTCCCTGCTACGCGGGATGGGCGTCCGCCCAGATCGCCCCGGACGGATACGTCTGGGGATGCTGCGTCCGCGCCGAGTCCGTCGGAGGCCTCCGCGAAAACGGCTACGACTTCGGCAAAGTGTGGTTCTCACCCGAGGCGGACAAGTTCCGGCGGAGCGTGTACAACCGCGAATGCGCGTGCCCGCTCGCGAACGCCAGCTACACGAACATGCTCGTCTCGCCGCGATCGCTCGCGCGCGTCGTACGGAATTGGATCTCGTGATTTCCGAGGACTCGAGGCGCCTCCTGAGCCGAGATGACCTTCAGCTCGGCACGGTCAGCTTCGCGATCCTCTTTCTCGAGCTGGCCCTGATCCGATGGATCTCCGGATACATCATCAATTTCGGCTACTTCACGAACTTCATCCTGCTCGGTGCGTTCCTCGGGATCGGACTCGGGTGCCTCGCAGCCCGCCGGACCGAGACGCTGGTCCGGTTTTTCACGTCTCTGCTCCTGGTGACGATCGGTGTCGTGTATGCGTTTCAGGTACGCATCATCGACCTCCCCGCGACTCGTTCCGTGGTCTTCTGGGCGGAATCGCCGTCCTCGGACATCCACCGGACGGCGATCCCGACGTATCTCCTCGTTCCGGTCCTGTTCTCCCTGACGACCTTGCTCTTTGCCTCGCTCGCGACGCCAATGGGCGCTCTCTTCGGCCGCTTGCCGCGTCTCCATGCCTATACGGTCAACATCGTGGGCAGCCTCATCGGCATCGGCGCCTTCGCCGTTTGCTCCCTCCTGTGGGCTCCGCCCGTCGTCTGGTTCGCCCTCTGCCTTCTCGCGTCTCTGCCCGCCCTCGCGCCCACTCCTCGCGGGTGGTGGATCGTGCATGGGGTCACATCAGCCTGCGTCCTCGGGATCGTCGCGCTCATGGGGCGCGGGGACACGTGGGGGCCCTATTACCGTCAGAACCTGAAGAAGATCGACGACAAGACCTTTCTTCTCGCCGGAAACGGAGTGTTCGGGATCGGCATCAGCGGACCCTCGACGTCCGGAAGCCCCTATCTTCTCTACGACTCCCCGTATGGAGAACTCCTCGCCCCGTTCCGGGACGCTCCGCCCCGTTACAAGTCGGCACTCGTGATCGGCTGCGGAGCCGGAAATGACACGGCGTACGCATTGCGCCACGGCGTAGAAGAGATCGATGCGGTCGACATCAATCCGTGGGTGATCGACATCGGGAAGCGGTATCACCCGGAGAGGCCCTTCGCGTCGCCGCGGGTCACGACCCACGTCGCGGACGGCCGGGCCTTCGTCCGAAACAGCAAGAAGAAGTACGACCTGATCGTCTATGGCCTCCCCGATTCGACCTTCAATCTGAGCGACCGGACAAATCTCAGGATGGAGAGCTTCCTCTTCACCGTCGAGGCATTCCGTGAGATCCGGGCGCATCTCGCCAAGAATGGCGTCTTCGTCCTCTACAACTACTACCGTCTCCCTTGGGTCGTGCAGAAGATCGAAGGAATGCTGGGAGAGGCGTTCGGGAAGGACCCCGCCGTCTTCAGCGTCCAGGCCGACCGGGTCGAGTGGGGACTTCCGACGATCCTGGCGGTCGGTCCGGGTCTCCCCCGACTCTCGTCGAGGAGACCGCCTTCCATTGGCCAGCCGACCCTCGCGAGGGACGACTGGCCCTTTCTTTACCTCTTCGAGCCGAACGTGCCGCCGCACTACCTCGTTTCGCTCGGGATCGTCGCCTTGGTCTCCCTCATGGCCATCGCGTTCGGGCTTCGGTTTGCGGGCCGTGCCCCTGACGGCGAGCGGGAGCTGCCGGGCCACCTCGCGGCGTTCTTCTTCATGGGAGCCGCATTTCTGCTCCTCGAAACCCGGAGTGTCGCGACCTTCGGTCTGTTTTTCGGCTCGACCTGGGCCACGAACGCCGTCGTCTTCGCCGCCATTCACGTGAGCGTCCTTCTCGCGATCTGGGTCGCCGCCCGGTTCCCCGGCATTCCGCGGCTCGGCCTCTTCGGCGCGCTCAGCGCTTCCCTTCTCGTCTCCTGGATCCTGCCGCTGGACGCTCTTCTCGCGAAGGACTACGTCTGGCGGGCGCTCGTCGTCAGCACCGTGGCCTTTCTCCCGATCTTCTGCGCGAACGTCCTCTTCGCGACGTTCTTCCGCAACGCGCGCGAGGGAGCAAAGAGCTACGCGTTCAACCTCCTCGGCGGCATGCTGGGCGGGATGCTCGAGTATTCGTCCCTACTACTCGGCTACCGGGCCCTCATCGGCCTGGCTGGAGTGTTCTATCTCCTCGCTCTCCTGGCGGTTCTTCGCGCCGAGCCTGCTCGAGTCCAGGCGCCGGTTCCGGCGTAAACTGTCCGCGATGCGCGTCGTCGCCGGCGTCATGGCCTGCAACGAGGAGCAGACGGTTGGCCCGCTCCTCGAGGCGCTGCTCGCGTCGCGCCCCTCCGGCGCGCCGATCGAGCGGATCGTCGTCGTCTCGAGCGCCTGCCGGGACCGGACGGACGAGATCGTCCGCTCGTTCGCGGCGCGCGACCCGCGCGTCGTTCTGCTCGCCGAGCCGGAGCGGCGGGGAAAGGCGGCGGCGATCAACACCTTCCTCGCCGCGCGGCCGCTCGGCACCGACGTGACCGTCATCGCGAGCGCCGACGTCCTTCCCGAACCGGGCGCGACGGAGGCCATCGTCGCTGCCTTCAGCGACCCGGCCGTCGGGATGGCGGGCGGGAGACCCGTGCCCCGGAACGAGGGGGACGCGCTCCTCGACCGGATGGCGCGCCTCATGTGGCACCTCCACGACTGCGTCGCGCGGCGCAGCCCGAAGCTCGGAGAGCTCGTCGCGTTGCGCTCGTCTCTCGTCGAATCGCTCGACGCCGCGAGCCCCGTCGACGAATCCTCGCTCGAAGCCGTCGTCCGGGAACGGGGTGGAACGCTCGTTTACGTGCCCGGAGCCGTCGTCGGAAACCGGGGCCCCGCGACGCTGTGCGAGTGGATGTCGCAGCGGCGCCGGATTGCCTTCGGCCACCTGTGGCTTCGCCGGCGCACCGGCTACACCGTCTCGACCGGGTCCGGTGCGGGTGTC